>NZ_CP034465.1:2338355-2644474 GCF_003955755.1 Jeotgalibaca ciconiae
TCTTTTTGGAGAAAGACTGTTGTTGGCAAAGAAATTTATGTAAAAATGGAGGAATATATTTCATGAAAATGAAAGATACTTTGCTATTAGGAAAAACAAAATTTCCTATGAAAGCAAATTTACCAGTACGTGAACAAGAACGTGAAAAAGACTGGGAAGAAAATCGTGTATATGAAAAAAGACAAGAAAAGAATGCGGGCAAGCCAACTTTTGTGCTGCATGATGGCCCACCTTATGCAAATGGAGCAGTTCACATGGGACATGCTCTAAATAAAATCAGTAAAGATTTTATCGTTCGCTCAAAATCTATGTCGGGATACCGTGCTCCTTATGTTCCTGGCTGGGATACGCATGGTTTGCCAATCGAACAAGCATTGACGAATACAGGTGTGAATCGCAAGCAAATGAGTTTAGCAGAATTCCGTAAACTTTGTGAAGACTATGCTTGGAAGCAAATTGATGGGCAGCGTACTGTCTTTAAACGTTTAGGAGTGAATGGCGAATGGGATAATCCTTATGTAACCCTGACTCCGGAGTACGAAGAAGGAGAAATTCGTGTATTTGGTAAAATGGCCGAGAAAGGCTATATTTATAAAGGATTAAAACCAATTTATTGGTCTCCTTCCAGTGAGTCTTCTTTAGCGGAGGCTGAAATTGAATACAAGGATGTCAAGTCGCCTTCTATTTACGTGGCATTCCCGGTAAAAGATGGAAAAGGCTTATTAGATACAGATACTTCTTTTGTAATCTGGACTACTACACCGTGGACATTGCCTGCAAACTTAGGGATTACCGTTCATGCTGACTTTAATTATTCACAAATCGAAGCGGATGGACGCAAGTTTGTTGTCGCAACTGATTTATTAGAAACCGTTCAAAATGAGATTGGATGGGAAAATGTTTCTGTCTTGAAAGAATTAAAAGGTTCTGATATGGAGTATATGACAGCACAACATCCGTTCTATGATCGTGAGTCATTGTTAATGGTCGGTGACCATGTAACTTTAGAAGCAGGTACTGGACTGGTACATACAGCACCAGGACATGGGGATGACGATTACATCATTGGTAAGAAATATGGTTTGGATGTACTGTCTCCTGTAGATGATCGTGGTTGCTATACAGCGGAAGCGCCAGGTTTTGAAGGTGTTTTTTATGATAAAGCGAACAAAATGATTACAGAACTATTGGAAGAAAAAGGCCAATTATTGAAGTTGGACTTCTTTGAACATAGTTATCCGCATGATTGGCGTACAAAGAAACCAGTTATTTTCCGTGCTACTCCACAATGGTTTGCATCCATTGAAAAATTCCGTCAAGATATTTTAGACGAAATTGAAAAAGTTGATTGGATTCATCCATCTGGAAAAGTTCGTATCTATAATATGATCCGCGATCGCGGTGACTGGGTAATTTCTCGTCAAAGAGTATGGGGAGTTCCATTGCCAATTTTCTATGCTGAAAATGGTGATTCAATTATTACTCCTGAAACAATTGATCATGTTGCGAATTTAATTGGAAAATATGGTTCAAATATTTGGTTTGAACGTGATGCAAAAGAATTGTTGCCAGAAGGATTTACACATCCAGGCAGTCCAAATGGGGTATTTACGAAAGAAACAGACATTATGGATGTTTGGTTCGACTCTGGTTCTTCTCATGAATCAGTCTTACGTTCAAGAGAAAATCTAACATTCCCAGCAGATATGTATTTAGAAGGATCTGATCAGTATCGTGGTTGGTTTAATTCAAGTTTAACGACAAGTGTAGCAATTAATGGAGAGGCTCCTTATAAGAGTGTTCTATCGCAAGGATTCGTGTTGGACGGAGAAGGCCGCAAGATGAGTAAGTCGCTGGGAAATACCATCCTTCCAGAAAAAGTAGTTAAAAACATGGGAGCAGATATTATTCGTCTATGGGTATCTAGTGTGGATTATGAATCAGATGTCCGTGTAAGTGACGAAATCTTGAAGCAAGTATCTGAAACTTACCGTAAGATCCGCAATACAATGCGCTTCTTAATTGGTAACACAGAAGATTTTGATCCATCTGTGAATCGAGTTGCCTATGATCAACTACGTTCAGTAGATAAATTTATGATGATTCGTTTGAACCAAGTAGTTGAAACCTGTTTGAAAGCATACGAAGAGTATAGTTTTTCTACTATTTACCAAACGATTATGAATTTCTGTACAGTCGAATTATCTTCTTTCTATTTAGATTTTGCGAAAGATGTTGTTTACATTGAGCGTGAAGATGATGCAGCAAGAAGATCCATGCAAACGGTATTCTATGATGCAGTGTTGAACATTACAAAACTATTAACACCAATCATTCCTCATACAACGGAAGAAATTTGGGCTTATTTAAAAGAAGAAGAGGAGTATGCTCAATTAGCTGATTTACCGCAAGCAGTCTTTGAAGCTGATAAAGACGAAGTTTTAAAACAATGGAATACATTTATGTCCTTGCGCCATAAAATTTTGAAAGCATTGGAAGAAGCTCGTAATGAAAAAGTGATTGGTAAATCATTTGAAGCTCATCTTCATTTATATGTTTCAAAAGAAGTAAAAGAGTTGTTTGAATCAATTGATACAGAATTGTCACAACTATTTATCGTATCGCAATTAGATCTTCATGAAGAAGAAAATCTAGAAGACGGTATTCGTGTAGTCGTAGAGCACGCTCATGGTGAGACTTGTGAGAGATGTCGCGCAATTAAAGCTGAAGTGGGCACAATTGAAGACGCACCGACCCTATGTGAACGTTGTGCAGATATTGTTCGAAGCGAATTTCCAGAAGCTTTAGTCGAAGAAGAATGAAAGTAAGTAAGGGATAAGGGGAAACTCTTATCCTTTTTTTTACCCAAAAAATCCAATCTGTATTTTTTTGTAACCGTTTTTAGAAAAAACTTGCATTTTATAAGGAACTTCATTATACTTAAAGAAGTAATTTGAAAATATAAAAGTTTTTTATATGACAAATTATTAGTAAAATTTTGGAGGTACTGTATTAGTATGGAACAAGGTAAAGTAAAATGGTTTAACGGCGAAAAAGGATTTGGTTTTATCGAAGTTGAAGGTGGAGACGATGTATTCGTACACTTCTCAGCTATTCAAGGCGACGGCTTTAAAACATTAGAAGAAGGGCAAGACGTGGAATTCGACATTGTTGAAGGAAACCGTGGACCTCAAGCAGCTAATGTTGTAAAATTATAATCGTTAAAATTATTAATTACTTCATAAACTAAAAAATCCAAAGCACAGTGATCTTACCGATCATTGTGCTTTTTAAAATTTATTGCATAAAAAAGGGCTGAGAGACATTTCTCTCTAGCCCTTTTGTCAGCTCTGTACAAAATGATTATTATCGCTTATTCATTCTTCCTAATATTAATGAAACAATGAATATAAGAACTACAGCACCAATTAAAGCTGGAACAATAAAGAATCCACCTATTTCAGGTCCCCATTCTCCTAAAATCATCGTACCAAGCCAAGATCCGAGGAATCCAGCAATAATATTACCGATAATACCACCTGGTATATCTCTACCCATAATTGCACCTGCGATTGCCCCAAGTACTCCTCCGACAATCAATGTCCAAATTAATCCCATTTTTGTTTCCTCCTTTTGGTAAGTTATTTAGATAAAAATCATTATCTAACTATAACTAATTATAAAGTACTTAAGTCTTTTATCAAAACGATAACACTTTTATACAACAAAAGAAGCTGGAATGATCATCCCAGCTTCTAATTAACTAATTATATAAATCATTCTCTTCCTTTTGTAAGTTAAGAAGATGATCACGTAACTCGTTTTCCATAGAAGAAAGCTCTGTTTCCGCTTCGCGACGCTTAATACGTCCTTCTTGTTGGATTTTAAGGGTTTCTTGAAGGGTTTCTACTAAATCTTGTTGGGTCTTTTCAAGTGTTTCAATATCAATCACGCCACGTTCATTCTCTTTGGCTGTTTCAATAGCGGAAATTTTTAACATTTCAGAGTTTTTCAGCATCAGATCATTGGTCGTTTGCGACACTTGACGTTGAGCAGTGACAGCATCTTTTTGACGAAGAAGTGTCATTGCAATTGCGACCTGATTTTTCCATAAAGGAATGGCAGTGTGAATGGAAGCTTGGATTTTCTCAGCTAATGCCTGATTCGTATTTTGGATCAAACGAATTTGCGGAGCTTGTTGGATCGTCATTTGTCTCGCTAGACGTAAATCATGGGTTCTTTTTTCTAAACGATCTAAGAACTGGTTCAAGTCATTAACGATTTGTACATCCATTTGGCTTTTTGATTGTTCTGCCGTTGCAATTGCAGCTGGAATTTTGCTAGTGGATAGTTCTTCCATTTTTACTTCTCCAGCAGCAATGTAAATATTTAGAGCATGGAAATAATCTTCATTTTTTTTGTAAAGTTGTTCCAACATAATATTGTCGTTCAATAAACCATTTTTTTCACGATCTAACTTCACAGCGATTTTATCAATTTGTGCGCCGATTTGTTGGTATTTCGCAGTCATTTCATAGACACTTTGTTTGATTTTCCCAAACATTTTTCTAAATATATTATTATCTTCAGCACGTAGGTCATCGGGGCTTGTCTCATTTAACTTAAACATCAACTCATTTAAGGAATTACCGATTTCACCTGTGTCCTGATTTTGAACATGGGCAAGCATGGAGTGTGAAAAATCACCTAATTGCTTTTGAGCAGCGGCTCCGTAACTAATAATCGCCTGCATATTATTTTCATCAATTTGTTCTGCTAAAGCTACCGCTTGTTTTTTCCGGTCTTCTGGTAAACGATCTAATAATTTTTCGGTTTTACTATTTTCCTTTAATTCTGTATTTTCTACTTTGGCTGCTGGATTGGCATATGGATCAGCAAAAGGATTAGCTAGTAAATCTTCCAGTTCTTTATTTACATTTTGATCAGTTGTTTCAGGCTTATTTTCCAATGAAATCCCTCCTATTATAATTCATTTTCTGAAGGTTCTTTTACTTCAATATTCTCTTTATTATCTCTTTTCAATACATGATTAGCAAGTTCTAACTCGATATCCATGTTGTCAATATCATTAGACATAAAATCAAGATACTCTTTCGTAATCAGCTTACACATTTCATCAATCGTAGTAGCACTATTTTCTAATGATTGATAAGTTTCTTTATTTTTGGCAATATGACCGTCGATTTCTACATATTGATCCGTAAGCTCTTTTAAGTTCGGCAGATAAGTATAGAGAAGTTTGTTAACTTCATGCAGGCGCTCTGGTTGCTCTACAATATGCTTAAAGAAGTCCTTTAAGATATTGATGGTATTGTTTCGAGTAACGATTGCCTTCAATTTATTCCGCGATTGAACATTTTCTTCGATTTTATAAATATCTTCTCGAGCAGAATGCATCGTATTACGAAATAAATTCATCTCGTCTTTTGATAGACCTTTCGAACGATAAAAATTTTCTTTTTGAGAAGAAACGCGTTCTAACGGTTTTCCTTTGACCGGCGTGTATTTTCCATTTTTTGTACTCCTTTTTACTTTTGAAGAGCGATAGTATAAAACAATCCCCATAATGATTGTTAAAATAAGGGAGGTAATAAGATCGAATTCAAAAATAAACAGGAATATTACTAAGCCTATTAAACATATGACACTTGAGAAAGTATATTTCAGGATTTCTTTCGTATTATTAAACATAAGTGGTCCTCCTTAGCTTCTTGCTGAAATCTTTCTTTCCTTAATTTTAGCACACATAGCTTAGAAACACCTATCGGTCAAAAGGATGATTTTTAGTCAATTTGAAATGAAATCTTGTATTCAGGAAAAGAATTGGGGTATCATAGACTTAAATGGCATGAAGAAGTGAGGATTAATACATGGAATTTGAAGAAAAAACACTAAGTACAGAAACGATTTTTGATGGAGTCTTGGTTCATTTGGAAAGAGAAGAAGTGCTGCTCCCAAATGGTAAAACTTCGATTCGGGAAATTATTCGTCATCCAGGAGCAGTTGCCATGATACCTTTCACAAAGGAAGGAAAAATGGTCTTAGTTCGTCAATTTCGTAAACCGTTAAATCGCACGGTGATAGAAATACCGGCTGGAAAGCTAGAGAAAAATGATCTGGAACCATTGGAAGCTGCAAAACGTGAATTAGAAGAAGAAACGCATTATGCGGCAAGGAATTGGTCGGAGTTGGAAACAATGTACCCATCACCTGCTTATTTAGATGAGAAATTCACTATTTTTCTTGCAGAAGGTCTTGAAAAAGTTGCCGACCCTTTGCCTCAGGATGAAGATGAATTTGTAGAAGTAGTAGAATGTACGTATGAAGAGGCGTTGAAATTAAAAGCATCAGGTGAAATTTGCGATGCGAAAACATTATACGCTCTGTTATACTGGAAGTTGCGCTTATTAGAAAAGGAAGCTTGATGATGAGTAAAAAAGAAAAAAAACAATTAATCACACGTAAGAATTACCAAGAATATCTTCAAAATGAAACAAAGAAAAAAGAAGAAAAAGATACGAAGGTAAATTTACGGAGCGAAAAAAATAAAGTAAACACAGAAGAACAAAAAACAGAAAAGAAAAAAACAAAAAACACTGCAAAGACACGATTGACAGTTAAAGAAAAAGGTCGCAGATTAGATCGATTTTACAACTGGTCGATTATCATTGTGCTTGTTGCAATTGTTCTTGTTTTTGTATTAGCGTTTGTCATTTGATGCAACCATAAATTTTACTAAAGGGAATGTGAAAAGATTATGATCGGTATTATCGGAGCAATGGAAGAAGAAACACGCGTTTTACTTGAAAAAATGGAAAATCCTCAAAAAGAAGTGATTCATCATCTTGAGTATATATCAGGTTTGATTGACAATAAAAAAGTAGTTTTGGCTCAATCTGGAATCGGAAAAGTAAATTCTGCTTTAGCTACGGCATTTTTAATTGATCGATATAAACCTGAAGTAGTCATTAATACGGGCTCTGCCGGCGGTTTAAAACATACCTTAGCAGTAGGGGATGTTGTTATCGCGGATTCACTAGCTTATCATGATGTAGATGCTACAGTATTCGGTTATCAAAAAGGACAGGTTCCACAAATGCCTGCTCTCTATGAAAGTGCCCCCAATGTTGTCGAGAACATCATGAAAGCTGCGCAAGAAGTTGGCTTAGCAGCAGAAAAGGGTCTGATTGTTTCAAGTGATTCTTTTATTGCAAGTAAGGAAGAAATTACTCGAATTATATCAGAATTCCCAGAAGCTTACGCAACAGAAATGGAAGGGGCATCGATCGCTCAGACTTGCTATACCATGGATGTACCATTTGTTGTGGTTCGCGCGATTTCGGATCGCGCAGATGAGGAAGCATCCATCTCATTTGATGACTTTATTGTGGAGGCAGGCAAAAAATCTGCGGAAATGGTCATTGAATTTATTAAATATTATTCTGAGTGAGAATGAAAAGGAGCAGATTGCTCCTTTTTTTATTGCCTAGGGGATTATAAGTTCAGCCATCAATGTCTAGCTCCCAAGTCCTGACCTAATGAAAAAAAGATAAATTTGCCCCATTGCGCGCTTCGCTGCTCATTCAGGGTCAAATTTCCTATTTTTTCATAGGCCAAGGCGGACTTGTCCGCTTTTCTTATTGCCTAGGAAAAGAAAAATTTCTCAGAATTTAATGGACCCCCCAAATACACGGAGCTATTTCCCTAATCTCGTCTAGTGGAAAATTGAGCACGAGTCACTGGATGAGATTCACGATTATTCTCATCCAGTGACCACTAAAGAGTTCACTACTAGATGAAATTGTACAAAACACTATAGGAATAGATTGGGTTAATCTCACTTTTTTAATGAAAACCATGTGAATTTCATAATTAACAGTATTTTTTAACTGTTTTTTAATAAGAAAACGCTTTAAATCAAGATTTAGGTTGTAATTTATACTTTCTTGAAGTAGAATAAGCGATAAGTTAATTGAGAATCATTCTCAATTAGAATGATTCTCATTAAGTAGAAATAGAGAAAGGATTTTTAGCATTTTTAAATTTTTATAAAATATATATGCTTTTCAAGCATTCAAGATAGATAGGGAGAGATAAGTATGGGAAAACCTAAATTTTTAAAAGTGACTATGAGCATAGTGATATCGACTTTCATATTAGCAGCTTGTACAAACACAGGAGAGGAATCGGTTGAATCAGAAGTTACAGAATCCGTAACGGAATCTGTTACAGAGCCGGCTGAAACTTCCACGGTAGAAATCACCGACGCTCATGGAACGGTTACTGTTCCGGTAAATCCTAAGAATGTAGTTGCTTTGGATAATAGAATTTTTGAAACTTTAGCTGATTGGGATATTGAATTAGCGGCTGTTCCAAAAGGGGTAATGCCTGCGGATTCGCCATACGTTAGTAATGAATCAGTTCAAGATATTGGAAACCATCGAGAACCAAATCTTGAAATAATAGCAGCTGTAGAACCTGAGCTAGTGATTGTGGGCCAAAGGTTTGCTGGGTATTATGAAGAGATAAAAGAATTGGTACCAAATGCAGCTGTTATTGATCTTAATATTGACGTATCTGAGGAAGCTGATACACCAGGGGATAACTTGGTAAATGGCCTTAAAGATTCTACAGTTTCTTTGGGACAAATCTTTGATAAAAATGAAGATGCTGAACAACTGATTGCTGAATTTGATCAAGTCATCGAAGATGCTAAGACTGCATATAATGGAACCGATACAGTTATGAGTGTTGTCGTTTCTGGCGGGGATATTGGTTTTTCTGCTCCTCATTCTGGTCGTGTTTGGGGACCAATGTATGATATTTTCGGGTGGGTTCCTTCATTAGAAGTCGACAATTCTACTTCAGATCATCAAGGTGATGATGTTTCTGTTGAAGCGATTGCACAAAGTAATCCTGATTGGATATTTGTACTCGACCGTGATGCTGCAGTATCCTCTACATCTGACGCAGTTCCTGCTCAGGATGTTATTGATAACTCACCGGCTCTTCAAAATGTAACGGCCATTTCTGAAGGACAGATTATTTACGCACCAAAAGATACTTATACAAATGAATCAATACAAACTTACATTGAGTTATTTGAAGAACTTGCAACTAGTTTAGCAAAGTAGTGGAGTAAAATGTCAAAAAAAACAATAAAGAAAACGTTTGGGACTGAGAATACTCAGTCCCAACATTCTAATCACAATAAAATATGGACAAAACCTTTTATAATAGCAATGATCGTTGTAATTATTTTAGGTATTATATCACTGTTTACGGGCGTTTATGATATACAAGGGCAAGAGGACGGAATGAATATGTTTTTCATAACTCGTGTTCCAAGAACGATGTCATTAATGCTTACTGGAGCAGCAATGTCCATGGCAGGACTCGTAATGCAGCTTATTACACAGAATCGTTTAGTGGAATCCACTACAACAGGAACTGTTGAATGGGCAGGTTTGGGGCTTATTTTTGTTTATTTATTATTTCCTGCACCTACTTTGGTTCAAAGAATGACGGGTGCAATCGTTTTTTCTTTTATAGGAACGATGATTTTCTTTTTCTTTTTAAGAAGAGTAAAACTTCGTTCTTCTTTAATAGTTCCCATTATTGGAATGATGCTTGGAGCGGTCATTTCTGCATTTTCCACTTTTATAGGGCTTGTTTTTCAAATGACTCAAAATATTGAAAGTTGGTTTGTAGGGTCTTTTGCATCGGTTCAAATTGGAAGGTATGAATATTTATGGTTGATTGTTATCATTACTTTTTTTATTTTTATCTACGCCGATCGATTGACTTTAGCGGGATTAGGGGAAGATGTTACCATAAGCCTGGGAGTAAATTATAATATAATTGTTCTTCTGGGAACCATTCTTATTTCTTTTGCTGTGGGAATCGTCGCTGCTGTTATTGGAAATTTACCATTTTTAGGTTTGATTGTCCCAAATATTGTTTCAATGTATAGAGGCGATGACCTTCGAAGTAATTTGCCATGGGTATGTGTGTTAGGAATGGGTACAATAACTATTTGTGATATAATTTCCCGAACAATTATCATGCCCTTTGAAGTACCTGTTTCTTTGATACTTGGAACGGTGGGGGCAATCGTGTTTATTGTTATTTTATTAAGACAAAGGAGGCCAAGATGAACGAATTATACAGTAATAGAAAAAATGTTGACATCGATCCTAGCCTCCATAATGACAATAGATCTGCTAGAGCTTTTCGGACGAAGAAAGAAGAGAAACGTTATTGGATTTTGCTGATAATATTGATTGCTTTGGGACTTCTTTCTTCCTATGGACTTTTGGTTCATAATAATCCAGTTCCAGTAGATTCACCTTCTTTTATCCCGGTTGTTAGAAGAAGATTAGTAGCCCTTATTGCAATGATTATTACTGCGGTTTGTCAAAGTTTGTCGACCGTTGCTTTCCAATCGATTACCAATAATAGAGTGATAACTCCTTCACTTTTAGGATTTGAAGCACTTTATTCCACGATTCATACGAGCACGATATTTTTCTTTGGTGCCGGGACGTTTATAAATTTCAGTGGTGTCGGATCGTTTTTATTTCAAGTTATTGTCATGGTCTTAATGTGTTTGATTCTTTATGGCTGGCTGCTTTCTGGAAAATACGGAGACTTACAACTGATGCTTTTAGTTGGTGTTATTATTGGAACTGGGCTGAGGTCCTTTTCATCTTTCATGAGAAGACTTCTTGCACCGTCTGAGTTTGATATTTTACAAGCAAGATTGTTTGGTTCTGTTAACAATGCGGATTCTGAATATTTTCCTATTGCCATTCCAATTGTAATCATTGCAGTTATCCTGCTGCTTGTTTTTTCTAAGAATTTAAATGTATTGTCGCTTGGAAAGGATGTTTCTACATCTTTGGGAGTGAGACATCAACTTAGTGTAATTTATACGCTTGTAGTAGTTTCGGTTTTGATGTCGATTTCAACAGCTTTGGTTGGACCGCTTACTTTCTATGGATTTTTAGTGGCAACATTAAGTTATCAAGCAGCGCCAACTTATGATCATAGATATATTTTTCCAATGGCTCTCGCTATAGCATTTTTAATAATAACAGCTGCATACTTTTTTATGTATCATGTATTTAATGCTCAAGGTGTTGTTTCAGTTATTATTGAAATGTTTGGTGGAATAACATTTTTAATTGTAATTTTAAGGAAGGGTACTTTATGATAAAAATCGATAATGTAAAAAAGGTGTACACGGATGAAGTAGAAATAGGACCTTTAAATATTGAAATACCAAATGCTGGTCTCACCTCTTTAATTGGACCAAATGGTGCCGGGAAATCTACGACGCTATTGATGATTGGAAGACTTTTGGATATGAATGAAGGCAAAATTAAGGTAGCGAATATGGATGTTTCTGAAACAAAATCAGAAGATCTAGCAAAGGTTTTGACCATTTTGCGACAAGAAAATCATTTTGTAACAAGACTTACGATTAGACAATTAGCTGGTTTTGGACGTTTTCCTTATTCAAAGGGAAGATTAACGAAAGAAGATGAGGCTATTATTTCTAAATATATCAATTTTTTGGGTCTGACTAATCTAGAGAATAGGTACCTGGACGAGCTTTCTGGGGGGCAAAGGCAAAGGGCGTATGTCGCAATGGTTTTATGCCAAGAGACCGAATATATCCTTTTGGATGAGCCGCTGAATAATCTAGATGTTGCTAGTTCTGTTCAAATGATGGAACATTTGAGATATGCTGCTAATGAATTTGGCAGAACAATCGTGACTGTTCTGCATGACATCAATTTCGCAGCTAGATATTCTGATAGAATCTGTGCTATGAAGGATGGTCGGATTGTCACATTTGGAACAGTAGAAGAAGTTATGGACTCAAAAGTTTTGACTGATATTTTTGAAACAAAAATTGAAGTGATTGATGGTCCTCATGGGCCAGTAGCTATCTATTAGTTATGAAATTAAAAAAAATGAGTATATTTAAGAAATCTAATGGAAATTTGAAATGGTTGTTAAATTTTCTTGTCTTCGTACTATGAGAAGTGCTTCTATGAAAGTAGAGACACTTCTCTTTTTATCGTGTAAGGAACGGTTTATAATTTTTTCGGCCCTTAAAGTCTAGATACCCAGTCCCCCCGACTTGTTTGACTTTTATCAGGTAAAACTACCCATTAAAATGAAAACTTCCCTTGATAAAAATAACTAATCAGGTAAAGCCTTCTTTTTTATCCCCTCCTTTCCTTGATAACCACTATTTATCAAGGAAAGAGGCCATTAAAATTCTCTAATTGCCTTGATAGACCATTCACCGCCGGAAATAAATTAACTCTATTTGCTATAACAGTTATAATAAAGGAGAGGGAATGTAACCAGACTAAGATTAAATCCAGATAATTGTAAAACGAGCAAAATTAGAGAATTGCCAATATTTGGAGGTGTTAATAATGACAATCGGTTATTTAGTTATGCCACATGCCATTGTCCAAATTGAAGAAGTGGAAGAAAATTGGAAGTTAGTAGAACGTAGGATTGAACAAGTGCAATTTGAGTGTTTAGCATTTGATCCTCACGATGTAAAACGGATGTATGCAGGAACATTTGACCATGGTCTATGGGTCTCTGATGACGGCGGGAAACAATGGCGAGTTGCTGGTAAGGGGATTAATTCTTTTCGGGTTTCAGCAATTGCAGTCAGTCCAGTTGAAGTGATAAATGGAAGAGGAGTCGTTTGGGCCGGAACCGAGCCAAGTCGTCTTTATCGTTCGGAAGATGGTGGGGAAACGTGGACAGATTGTCCGGCTTTACTAGATCTTCCTTCCCAATCCAGCTGGAGTTTTCCACCAAGACCAGATACCCATCATGTTCGTTGGATTGAAGCTGATCGATTTAATCAAGATAAAGTTTTTGTGGGAATTGAATTAGGTGGTGTGATGAGAAGTCTCGATAAAGGATTGACTTGGGAGGATAGAAAGCCGGGTTCTCAGTTTGATTGTCACACAATGGCTACCCATCCCAAGAGAGAAGAACGTATCTATGAAGCGGCTGGCGGCGGTTTTGCTCAATCGCGGAATGGCGGAGAAACATGGCAGACGGAGAATAAGGGATTAGATCCCTTTACTTATTTAGTCAATATTGCAGTAGCTGCGGATCAGCCAGATTGTATACTTGTATCAGGAGCGAAAGGACCACGGCAGGCTTATCAGGCTGAACAAGCACACAGCGTTATTTTGAAGAGAGAAGATAATCAAAATTGGAGACTTATTGAAAAAGGACTTCCAGAGGCGGAAGGAATGACAGTTTCAGCATTAGCTAATTCTCCCACGGAACAAGGAGTATTTTATGCAGCAAATAATAAGGGTGTCTTTCGAAGTGAAACGTATGGAGAAAATTGGGAGAAGCTCCCGTTGAACTGGCCAAAAGCGTATCATGATTTGAGAATGAAGCAGCTCTTAATCAGATGAAGACGATTGCTTTAGTTTTTGTGAAGTAATTTTTCACAGAGAATCTTATGTGCTAAAAGATGGGTAAAAAAATAAGTATAGATTCCACTTAATGCGGATTCTATACTTATTAATTTTAAAGATTAACCTAATTTGTTGTAGTACTCAACGATGTAAGACTCATCAATATCAGCTGTTAATTCTTCACGTAATGGAAGACGGTTCAGAGAACCTTCTAATGTTTCAGTGTCAAAAGTGATGAATTCTGGACGACCAAATAGTGCGTCTACTGCAGCACGGATTGTAGTCATTTCTTTTGATTTTTCACGAACAGCAATTACTTGACCAACTTCCACTTGGTAAGAAGGGATGTCGATACGTTTGCCATCAACTGTAATGTGACCATGGTTTACCAACTGACGAGCTTGACGACGAGTTGAAGCCAATCCCAAACGGTAAACAACATTATCTAAACGACGTTCTAGAAGAACCATGAAGTTTTCACCATGTTTACCTTCAGTCATTTTACCAGCTTTTTTAAATAAAGTAGCAAATTGACGCTCGTTTAAACCGTACATATGACGTAGTTTTTGTTTTTCTTGTAGTTGTAATCCATATTCAGAAAGTTTTTTACGGCTTGTTGGGCCATGTTGACCTGGTGCATAAGGACGACGTTCTAATTCTTTACCTGTACCTGAAAGTGAAATGCCTAAGCGGCGAGATTTCTTCCAGCTTGGTCCTGTATAACGTGACATAATTTTATTCCTCCAATAATGTTTGTTTGGAGTAAAATAATTTGTTTGAAAGCTCAGCAGTGCGTGCAGTTTATCCTTCAATCTTCACCTTATGCAGCCGACAGGGTACGCAATTGAACCTAGATAGGCGATAAGCTGTTGACGCGGAAGCTTTACTTTCGCTGCATTATTTTACACGAAGATTATCATAGCATGCTTGGTAAAAATATGCAAGAAAAAGTCTGGAAAATCACGAAAAATTAAAAGTTAAATAAAATTTAGATTCTTTCCTCAAAAAACGTGAAAGGCTTGCTTTTTTTATGAATTCTTCTATGATATACTGAATGTTGACATCGTGGCCAGCTTTAGAAGAAAGTGGCACCAGTTGAATAGACGGAGGATTCTTAAATGGACTTAATATATTGGTTAGCAGGTATTTTTATCATTGTCTTGATAGGATACGGAATAGTTTTTTACTTAAATCGAAAACAAGCAAATCGCGTTAAAGAGCTTGATGAAAAGAAATTTAAAATGATGGCAATACCAGTAGCCGACAATTTGTATACATTGAAACATCTTAATTTAACCGGTCAAACAAAGCGTACCTACGAAAGTTGGCAAGCAACTTGGCAGACGGTTACCCGTTTTCAATATCCAGAGATTGAAGCAGCTTTATTAAGCGCAGAACAGAGTATTCAGCAAATGAACTTTGTAAAAGCTAAGAAAGCAACTGAAAATGCAGAAAAATTAATCGGTGAAACAAATAGTAGCGTAGAAAAAATAAACAAAGCGCTGGAGGCATTGTTGGAAAGTGCCCAAGAAAATCGCAAAGAACTTGAGGATGTTCAAGAGCGGTACAATGTAATAAGAAAACAATTGCTTGCCCATAGCTTTACATTCGGACCTTCAGTAGAAACACTGGAGAAAAACTTGAATTATATGGAGTTGGACTTTTCTAAATTTAACTCATTGACGAACGAAGGCGACCACATGGAAGCAAAAGAAATCTTAGATCGTATCGCAGAAGATTTAACATTAATGGAAGATTTAATTGAGAAGATTCCTGAATTAAACAAAAAGATAAAAGAAGAATACGAAGAACAAATCCATGATTTAGAAGAAGGATACGAACGTTTAGTCAGTGATAATTACGTATTCGATAAAGTGGATGTACCTGAAAAGATTAAAGACATCGAAGCGGTTATTAAGGACGTAAAAGATTCTATTGCTTTAGCTGATATAGATGAAGCACAGAAGAAAATGGATAAAGTTGAACGTAAAATCGATGACTGCTATGCGGTTATGGAGAATGAGATGGCAGCTAAAGAATTTGTTGACCGCCATCAATCAAACTTATCACGAAAAATGGATCATGTATTGCAGAGCAATCGTTATGTGTTATTAGAGATTGATCGTGTATCTCAGAACTTCTTTTTAAATCAAAATGAGTTAGCTCGTGCAGAAGACTTTGAAGAGCAGCTGCTAAAAGAAAATGAAGCATTGCGTTACCATGAAAAAATGTTGTCTGAGCACCAAATTGCTTATTCTCTAGCAAAAAGTTATTTTGAGAAATTAAGCCAAAAACTAAGCGAGATGGATAAAGAACAATCTGATTTAGTCGCAAAATTAAGCAATTTGCGTAACCGTGAAAAAGAAGCAAAAGATTCAGTTGATTTGTTTGAAATGGATATGCGTAATATGAAGCGTACTTTGGAAAAACAACATCTTCCAGGTTTGCCGAAAGTTTATCTGGATTTATTCTTCGCAGTTTCTGATCGTATCGAAGATGTTTCGGCAAAATTAAACCGAGTGAAAATCGACATGGATGAAATAGAATCACTAGTGAAAATGTGTGAAGAAGATATTGAAATGTTGGAGAACCGCACACAAGAAATTTTAGATAATGCAAACTTGACAGAATATACCATACAGTACGCGAATCGCTATCGCCATTCTAATCCGGAAGTGGAACGAGCAATTGCAGAATCTTTGCGATTATTCCAAGAAGAATATGAGTTTGAAAAATCATTAGAAATAATGAAAGATATTTTGAATAAGATTGAACCAGGAGCTGCTAAAAAAGTAGAAAATGGTTATTTTGAAGATAAATCCCGTAAATCATTTTAAAAAGAATTTGATAAAGAATGTGTGGATGAAAGCTGAGACGTAGATTTCTACTTATGTCTCAGCTTTAGCTTTGTATTAGAATAGAAAGAGTGAAAAAAATGATTTATTTTGATAATAGTGCTACAACATACATGTATCCAGAAGCATTGGATACCTATGTAAAAGTCAATCAATCCTTCTTTGGCAATCCTTCCAGTCTGCACAAGCTCGGGACGCTAGCAGATAATTTGCTGCAACAATCACGTAAGCAAGTAGCAGACTTATTGAGCGTTTCTCCGAAAGAGATTTTTTTTACGAGCGGTGGAACAGAAGGGGATAACTGGGTGATCAAAGGCACTGCCATGGAAAAAAGAATGTATGGAAAACATTTGATCACATCCAGTATTGAACATCCTGCCGTTTCAAGATCGATGCAACAATTAGAGAAGTTGGGTTTTGAAGTAACTTATTTGCCAGTTAATAAAGAAGGTTTGATTTCTGTGACGGATTTGAAAGAAGCTATTCGGGAAGATACGATTCTAGTTTCTCTTATTGCTGTTAATAATGAAGTGGGTTCAATCCAACCTATCAAGGAAGTGGGGGAATTGTTGAAGAATCATCCAACAATCCATTTTCACGTAGACGCTGTTCAAGCAGTAACAGAGTTTAATCAAATTTTATTGCATCCTAGAATCGATTTTCTTGTGTTGTCTGCTCATAAATTCCATGGACCAAAAGGAGTCGGGATTGTCTATAAAAAGCATGGAAAACGAATTGCACCCTTGCTGTCAGGCGGCGGGCAAGAATCGGGCGAGAGAAGTTCAACTGAAAATATTGGCGGAATTGCAGCAACGGCTAAAGCGCTTCGGATGACAATAGAAAGAAAAGAGGCAGCTCGCCAAAAAGAGCTGGCAATTCGAGATTATATCCGATCATTTTTAGAACAATATCCTAATGTTCAGTTGTTTAGTCATGAAGAAGGAGCTGCTCATATTCTATGTTTTGCTTTGCAGGGTGTCCGTGGTGAAGTGATGGTACATGCTTTTGAACAAGAAGACATAATCATCTCTACTACCAGTGCCTGCTCAAGTAAAAAAGGAGAGGTACCTGCCACCTTAGAGTCGATGAGTGTACCTTCGGAATGGTCAAAATGCGCCGTGCGATTAAGTTTCGGCGAGGAAAACACCATGGAAGAAGCCAAACGGTTTACTGAAGTATTTAAACAGTTACATAAAAAATTTAACATTATTCAAAAATAGAGAGGAATTCACTATGGAAACACGTATCCAAATTCGCTTCGGTGAATTATCTACTAAAGGTAGAAATAAAAGAAGATTTATTCAAAAACTTGCACAAAATATTCGTTTCGCTACCAAGGAATTCAGCCAAATAAAAATTAAACCGGACCATGATTTTATCTTTTTAGATTTAAATGGGGCAGATGAAAAAAGCGTCATTGAAAAATTGAAAGATGTTTTTGGGATTCAAAGCTTTTCGCCTGTTTATGTTTTACCGCGCGATTTCGAAACAGCACGAAAATTTATCGTTGATTTAGTAAATGATATGGAGCCAGCCGGAAAAACATTTAAAATTGCTACTCGTCGTGCAGACCATAGTTACGAACATGATACAAATTGGTTGAATGCTGAGTTTGGCGCTGCCGTTTTAGAAAGTATCCCAGAAATAGCTGTTCAAGTAAAAAAACCAGAAATAACTGTGCGGGTAGATGTAAAAAAAGAACACTTTTTGATAAGTACGAAAAAGTATCAGGGAGCTGGAGGATTGCCAGTGGGAACAAGCGGCAAAGGAGTCATTATGCTTTCTGGCGGAATTGATTCCCCTGTTGCGGGCTATCTTGCAATGAAACGTGGCGTGGAAATTGAAGCTGTTCATTTCCATAGTCCGCCTTACACAAGTCCACAAGCGCTGCAAAAAGCAAAAGATTTAACTGCAAAATTAACTCGTTACGGAGGAAATGTCCAGTTTATCGAAGTTCCTTTTACAGAAATTCAAGAAGAAATTAAAGCAAAAGTACCAGAAGGTTATTTAATGACAGTTACAAGAAGAATGATGTTGCGCTTAACAGATGCGATTCGCGAACAAAGAAATGCTTTAGCGATTTTTAATGGGGAAAGTTTGGGGCAAGTTGCTTCGCAAACGTTGGAAAGTATGATTGCCATCAATGATGTGACAAACACCCCCATTATCCGTCCTGTAGCAACACTCGACAAGCAAGAAATTATCGATATCGCTCAAAAGATTGATACGTTCGATTTATCAATTCAACCTTTTGAAGATTGCTGTACCATTTTTGCACCGACTGCACCAAAGACAAAACCACGAGCGGATAAAGCTCGTTATTATGAAGATAAATTAGATGTAGATGCTTTAATCCAGCGTGCTATGGATGGGTTGGTCATAACAAATATTACTTCAGAGTTATCCAGCCAACAACAAAATAAAGATACTTTTTCTGGGTTATTATAACTTGCTTCATCGAAATAAAAAGAGTTATTCCTTACTTTTCCAAACAAACTTGGTATAATGAAGATATTGAGACGAGGAGGAATCGAATATGAAAATTACATTTAAAGGTGAGCCAATAGAGCTTGAAGGAACGCAACCAACAGTTGGAGAGAAAGCTCCAGCATTTTCATTGAAGAACACAGCAGGGGAAGAAGTAAGCACAGAGAGTTTAGCTGGAAAAGTTACAATTTTAAGTGTCTTCCCGAATATCAATACGAGTGTTTGTGATAAGCAGACGCGTGAATTTAATGAAGTTGCTTCTGATATTGAAGGGGTTCGTCTAGTTTCCGTATCAAAAAATACCAATGAAGAATTGACAGAATGGTGTGCTGCAAAGGGATTGCAAATGGAGATGCTCTCGGATGACGGATCGTTTGGTAAAGCATTTGGCGTTTACATTCCTGAGGTTGATTTGTTGGCACGCAGTGTCTTTGTTATTGATGAGAATGGTTTAGTCGGTTATAAAGAAATTCTTCCAGAATCAGGTGGACCTGAGCCAAATTATGAAGCGGCAGTAGAAGCTGCAAAAGATTTAGTTTAAGATATTGTGATTTCTGTTGACAGATGATAAACTAGTAAAGAATATTGATGCGATTGTACAAGGAAGAGTAAACTAAAATTTGATTATGAAGAGAGAAAAGCATAAGGTGGGAGCTTTTTTAATCAATTGGTTGAACGTAGCCTTAGAAGCAAATAGAGTGAAGGCTTATTAGCTGAGTAGCTTTATTCGGAGACTTCTCCGTTACCAAAAATGAGAGATGGGGGAAACCCTGTAAGCTTAGGTGGTACCGCGATTGATTCGTCCTGCATTTTATGTAGGGCGATTTTTTTATAGACTAGGGGATTATAAGTTCAGCCAACAATGTCTGGCTCCCAAGTCCTGACCTAATGAAAAAAAGATAAATTTGCCCCATTGCGCGCTTCGCTGCTCATTCAGGGTCAAATTTCCTATTTTTTCATAGGTCAAGGCGGACTTGTCCGCTTTTCTTAATTGATAAGAAACCAGCAGAAAGAAAGGAAGAAAAATATGTCGATTGATCATACAATGTCAACGAAATACCAACCAAATGAAGTTGAAAAAGGAAAATATAAAAAATGGGTGGAAGAGAGACTATTCCGTCCAAATGGAAATCCAGATGCAAAACCATATTCAATTGTAATTCCCCCTCCAAATGTTACAGGACGGTTGCATTTAGGGCATGCTTGGGACGTTAGCTTGCAAGATATGCTGATTCGGATGAAGAGAATGCAAGGATATGATACTCTATGGCTTCCAGGCATGGATCATGCAGGAATTGCAACACAAGCAAAAGTAGAAGCAAAATTGGCTGAACAAGGAGTTTCTCGTCATGATTTAGGTCGTGAGCCTTTCATTGATAAAGTCTGGGAGTGGAAAGAAGATTACGCTTCTGTCATCCGTGATCAATGGGAAAAAATGGGGATTTCTGTAGATTATGAACGAGAAAGATTCACATTAGATGATGGTCTATCCGATGCAGTGCGTAAAGTATTTGTTACTCTATACGAAAAAGGCTTAATTTATCGTGGGGCTTATTTAATCAACTGGGATCCGCAAGCACAAACGGCTTTATCAGATATTGAAGTAATCCATAAAGATGTAAATGGTGCTTTTTATCATTTCCGTTATCCATTAGCGGATGGGAGCGGCTTTGTTGAGTTGGCAACGACTCGCCCAGAAACCATGCTAGGTGATACCGCAGTAGCAGTTCATCCAGAAGATGAACGTTATGAGGACCTTGTTGGGAAAACCATCCTTCTGCCATTGATGAATCGGGAAATTCCGATTATTACAGATGATTATGTAGATAAGGATTTTGGAACAGGTGTAGTGAAGATAACACCCGCCCATGATCCTAATGACTTTGAAGTAGGTTTGCGTCACCATTTACCACAAATAAATGTCATGAATAAAGATGCTACGATGAACGAAGAAGCTGGTAAATATGCAGGTATGGATCGCTTCGAAGCAAGAAAAGCAGTCGTAAAAGATATGGATGAACAAGGGTTCTTAGTGAAAGTAGAAGAAATGGTTCATAGTGTAGGCCACTCTGAAAGAACAGATGTAGTTGTTGAACCATTAATTTCAACACAATGGTTCGTTAAAATGAAACCACTAGCTGAAAAAGCAATACAAAATCAAGAAACAGATAATAAAGTAAGTTTCTTCCCAGATCGATTTGAAAATACCTTTATACGTTGGATGGATAATATTCATGATTGGGTAATTTCTCGTCAGTTGTGGTGGGGACATCAAATTCCAGCATGGTATCACAAAGAAACAGGTGAAATGTATGTAGGAATGGACGCTCCAGAAGATATTGAAAACTGGGAACAGGATCCAGATGTATTAGATACATGGTTCAGCTCCGCTCTCTGGCCCTTTTCAACGATGGGATGGCCAGATGAAGACGCAGCTGACTACAAACGCTATTTCCCAACTAGTACATTAGTAACAGGTTACGATATTATTTCTTTCTGGGTAAGCAGAATGATCTTCCAATCATTAGAGTTTACAGGAGAACGTCCTTTTGAGAATGTATTGATTCACGGTTTGATTCGTGATGAACAAGGCCGCAAAATGAGTAAATCTCTTGGTAACGGAATTGATCCAATGGAAGTCATTGAACAATACGGTGCAGATGCACTAAGATGGTTCTTGGCAAATGGTTCTTCCCCGGGGCAAGACGTTCGCTTTAGTTATGATCGAATGGATGCCGCTTGGAACTTTATCAATAAAATATGGAATGCAAGTCGCTATGTTTTAATGAACTTGGATGGTTTAAGTTATGAAGACATTGACTTGAGCGGAGAAAAAACTCTGGCAGACAAGTGGATTCTATCCAGCTTGAACCGAACAATTAGAAAAGTAACCGACTTATTTGAAAAATTTGAATTTGGCGAAGCAGGACGTATTTTGTATCATTTCATTTGGGATGAATATTGTGATTGGTATATCGAAATGACGAAAGAAGTGTTGCAGGGAGAAGACGAAGCAGCAAAACACACTGCTCGAAGTATCTTAGCTCACGTACTAGATAATATTTTACGTTTGCTGCACCCAATCATGCCTTTTGTTACAGAAGAAATTTGGCAAAATGCTCCTCATGAAGGAAATTCGATTGTAACAGCTGCTTATCCGACTGAAGACGCTGAAATGGTTGACCCTGATGCTGAAAATGCGATGGAAAAACTCATTGGTTTAATTCGTGGGGTGCGTAACATACGCAATGAAATGAACACGCCTATTTCAAAACAAGTACCGATGCAAATAAATGTAATGGATGCAGAAACAGAAGCGGTTTTCAAAAATAATAAAGCGTACATTATTCGTTTTTGTAATCCATCTGAATTAGAAATTGGTCAAAATCTAGAGGTAGCTGGAGAAAGCGTAACGGCTGTTATTTCTGGTGGCGAAGTGCGGATGCCGTTAGCTGGCTTAGTGAAACTGGAAGATGAAATCAAACGTCTGGAAGGTGAAGCTGAGAAACTTCAAAAAGAAGTAGATCGTGTCGTTAAGAAACTGGGCAATGAAAAATTCGTAAGTAAAGCACCTGAAACAGTGGTTGAAGGTGAGCGAGCAAAAGAAAAAGATTATCGCGGAAAGCTTGAGATTGTAGAAGAACGCATTGCGACATTGAAAAAACAATTAGGATAATTTTTATTCATATTTTTAAAAGCGGCTAAAGAGATTTGGCCGCTTTTCATTAAGGTGATGATAAAATGTTTGAGACATATGAAGAAGCTTTAGAATGGATTCACACAAGACGAGGAATGGGACCGAAACCGGGTATTCGTCGAATGGAATGGATGATGGAGAGATTGGATCATCCAGAGCAGAAATTTAAATCCATCCACATCGCTGGAACCAATGGAAAAGGGTCGACAGTAGCTTATTTGACGAGTTTATTTAAAGAGAATGGCCATACTGTGGGAAGCTTTACTTCTCCCCATATCATGAAATTCAATGAACGAATCAGTTTAAATGGAAAACCAATTTCTGATGAAGAAGTGGTTGGGTTAGCTAATAGGATTCGACCTCTTTACGAGGAAATTTCACTTACTGAATTAGGGGGATTAACGGAATTTGAAGTAGTTACATCAATGATGTTTCTTTATTTCTCTCAAGTAAAACCGAATGTTGTTTTACTTGAAGTAGGGCTGGGCGGCCTATTCGATAGTACGAATGTCGTGGTGCCCAATTTATCTGTCATTACAACTATTGGGATTGACCATATTAAGATCTTGGGCAGTACCATAGAAGAAATTGCCTTTCAAAAAGCAGGAATTATCAAAGACAGCGTATCAGTAGTGGTGGGAAATATTTCGTATCCAGCTAAAAAAGTACTGCTTGAAGTTGCAAAAGAAAGAGGCGCGAAGGTCAGCATGTTTGGAGAAACTTTTAAAGCAGAACATCATCCAACTAGCTCTGGTTTTCATGAAACTTTTGATTACCAGAGCGATACTTGCGATTTAGAGAATCTAGAAATTTCTTTAATGGGCAAACATCAAGTGGAAAATGCTGCAACTGCTTTACATGTTTTCCGAATATTCTGCGATGAGAATCAACTTTCCTATACGAAAGAAAAAATAAAGACAGGACTGTTGCATGCTTTTTGGCCTGTGAGGATGGAAGTAGTATCACAAAAGCCACTAGTCGTCCTGGACGGTGCTCATAACGAGCCGGCAATGAAAGCTTTATTAAAGGCTCTTGAAAATCATTTTTCCGGCAAAAAAATCCATGTTCTTTACGCATCTTTGACGACAAAAGAATTAGAAAAGATTGGGGAATGGCTAAAGAGAATTCCGAATTCAACTATTCACTTGACGACCTTTGATTTTCCGCAAGTAGCCAGCTTGATTGAATTAGAAGAACGAATGGAAATCCCGACTGCCATCTATCATCCTGATTGGCAAGCAGCAGTGAAGGATTTATTGGAAAAAACAAAGGACGACGAGTTATTATTAATTACCGGCTCTTTATATTTTCTTTCGAAAGTCAGACATCTTTTGTTAAAGAAATAATGTAAATTTCACTTCTTACGTATTCTATTGTTAGGTACGGAAAAGAAGGAGTGGGAAAATGCAAAAAACAACTTTGGTAAAAGAAATGCCGATTGCCTCTCGTCCGCGAGAACGATTGGAAAATTATGGTGAAAAAGCTTTGGCGACTCATGAATTGCTTGCAATTTTACTGCGAACTGGTCCAAGAGACAGCAATGTGGTTCAGTTAGCGTTACAAGTCATGAATCATTTTGAAGATCTTTATTCGTTAAAAATGGCAACGATTGAAGAGTTACATGCCATAAATGGCATTGGCAGAATAAAAGCAATCGAATTAAAGGCATGCATTGAATTAGGAATTCGTTTGGCGCACGCATCACAGTTGAAAAGTGGAACCATTACCTCCACACAAGAGGCTGGTACTTTATTGAAGGCTGAGATGCGAGACTTGCAGCAAGAGCATGTTGTAGCTCTATATCTGAATACTAAAAATGAAATCATCAAAAAGAAAACCATCTTTATCGGATCGCTTAACAGCAGTGTCGCTCATCCAAGAGAAATATTTCGAGAAGCAGTGCGCTTTTCAGCTGCGAGAATTATTCTAGCCCATAATCATCGTGAGACATGTTCGTAATTGAAAAGATTACGCACTCTATCTAAATTGCGTTAGAACAATTTAGATAGTTGTGAACTCTAAACCCAACGGGTGAAATGATAGAGTAACGTCTAGAAGCGCCCGCTCTGATACTCCGACATGCTCCAATCTAGGTATGCAAGGTTGCGGTGTGAATCTCGGTGAAGTCGGCTGAAAATTACCGTCTGATGATTCTCATTCATGGTGAACGTCAATGAAATCTCCTCAGCGGTGAGGGGTGTAATCGATAGGCCGGGAGTCGTAAAAAACTTAATATGGTGAGAATGTGGTAAAAACACTGACAAACTAGCGAATGAAATATCTATGAGTGGTGAACATCCATAAATGGATTTGGGGCTGACAGTATGTCAGTTGTGTTCCGTGGGCGAGTACCTATGGTGGTTTCGAAAGCTCCATGTGCAGTTACAGGCTGCAGAGAGGACACTAGGTAAGAGCTAGCACCTAAGTTAAGACATTGATAGGGTTTGGGGAACGTGGAAAGCTGTCAGCGCGGAGAGAATACACTCGATGAAACGTTTGAAAGGAAAACGTATGTATAACTTTCATTCATGACAGTGAGAGTAGAGGCAGGAGCGAAGAAATTTCTGTAATGGAAATGGAGCAATAGCCTCAAGTCGTTCGTTAGTCAATATTTCAACTCAGTCATACCAAGGATTCTCGTATGACTCAAAAGGTCACGAGCCTGAAAAGGAGCGTGATAGACCTTGAAAGAAAGTTTTAAGAAAATTCCACTCATGAAAAACACGAGGCTACGTCATGCCGAATACTATGGAATGACCGAAACCTTCGACTCACTCTTTGCGAGAAGCAAAAAGAATGAAAATTTCAGCAATCTCATGTCAGTTGTCACTTCGGATGACAACATTCTCCTAGCATATAGAAACATCAAGCGAAATAACGGGAGTGCCACGCCGGGTGTCGATAAAGTGACAATCAAAGACATTGAGAAGATGAGTCAAAATGATTTTCTTGAAGTTGTAAAGAGGAGATTCAGCCATTATTGCCCTCGTAAGGTACGAAGAAAAGAGATTCCTAAACCAAATGGAGAAACGAGACCGCTAGGAATCCCATCCATGTGGGACAGAATCGCCCAACAGAGTATCTTACAAGTACTGGAACCAATCTGTGAAGCCAAGTTCAACAAGAACAGCTTCGGATTCCGCCCAAACAAATCAGCTGAAAATGCCATCTCGATGTGTGCGGGAAGAATAAACAGAGATAAAATGCAGTATGTAGTCGAAATGGACATCAAGGGCTTCTTTGATGAAGTCAATCATACGAAGCTTATGAAACAAATCTGGACTCTGGGCATTCATGATAAACAACTGCTTGTGGTCATACGCAAGATGTTGAAGGCTCCGATTCTCCTTCTGGACGGTAAGGTAATGCATCCTACAAAAGGCACTCCCCAATGAGGCATCCTATCGCCTCTATTGGCTAACATTAATCTGAATGAATTTGATTGGTGGATAGCAAATCAATGGGAAAGCTTTGCGTGCCAAAACATCAAGGATTATTACAACGAGAAGACGGGACACTGGTCCCACCAATATCGTTACCGTCAACTACGAAAAACCTCTGGTTTGAAAGAAATGTATATCGTAAGGTATGCAGATGATTTCAAGATATTCACCACAACGAGAGCTAATGCAGAGAAAATCTTCATAGCAATCAAAGTGTGGTTAGAGGAACGCCTTTCTCTCCCTATTTCAATAGAGAAATCCAAAATCACGAACCTCAAAAAGAAAAGCAGTGAATTTTTAGGATTCGAACTAAAAATGGAAAGAAAAGGCTATGACCGAATGGGAAGGAAAAAATTCGTATGCCAATCACACATCTGTGAGAAGGCAAAGAAACGAATCAAAAAACAACTGAAAGACCAAATCAAATTAATGCAGAAAAGATCCGATGGATCGGAGTTGACGAAGAATTTGGTCATTTACAACAGTATGGTAATAGGAATTCATAACTATTACCAAATCGCAACACAAGTAAATGCTGACCTTATGCCAATTCAATATCAACTGACTCAAGTTGAGAGACATCGGCTCAAACATCTCGCATTAAGGAAAACGACTAGCTATAAAATCAAAGACAATGGGATTAAGCCCTATCTCAAGTCCAAAATGACCAGATATATTAATGGTTATCCAATTATCCCAATTGGTTTTATCAAAACGAGAACAGCGCTACTTCCGAAAAACGGCTTATGCAAATATACCCCCGAAGGGCGGGAATTGATGCACAAGGCCCTTATGACAGTCTCGGAAGTCCAAATACAGTGGCTACGCCAGCACCCGGTAATCAATAAACGCGCAACAGTTGAGTTTAACGACAATCGAATATCACTTTTCGTAGCGAAAAACGGAAAATGTGGAATAAGCGGGGAAAATCTTTTCCTAACGGAATTTCACTGCCAGCACAAAATCCCAAGAAGTGAAACGAATGATGACAGCTATTCAAACCTCATTCTGGTAACCGAAAATGTGCATAGATTAATTCATGCTACAAAAGAGGTAACCATAGCAGAATATCTAAGAATGACAGATTTGAATAGCGAACAAATCAATAAACTCAACGCACTCAGAAAGCTAGTCGAGAATAAAGAAATAGCAACCGGAATTTATTAAGACGACTGAGATAAGTGGAATATATAACGAACGATGGAACGCCGTGTACGGTGAAAGCCGTACGCACGGTGTGGAGCGGGGGAAAGGTTGGAGAGAATATCAAAGACTTACCTATCGCTATCTTCTGGGAATCCAGAGCCATCTGAAGCTGATTTAGTATTTACCCGAAGGATGGTAGAATGTGGAGAAATGATGGGAATTGAAGTACTCGACCATTTTATTGTTGGAAATAAAAAATATTTAAGTTTAAAAGAATACGGCATCATATAAAAAATTATTGCTAATCTCTGTAAGTTCGAACAGGGATTAGCTTTTTAAATTTACTCATAAAATATTTTCTCAAATTGAAAAAAATAAAAAACGTAAATTTCAAGTTTAAGTTAGCCACTACAGGTAACTCATTTGTTTGATACTGTAACTGCCTTGTTATTCTAATTCAGTGACCCATTGATAATGAGCTGAGGGATGGTAGTTTTCCGACCAATCTGGCCCCAGGCCATCTTTCTAGACATGAAGCCATGCAGAGGGAGGCGCGTTGTCAAGGAATAATGGGTCAAGCCACCAATCGGGCTTGCTTGAATGCCCGGACAAATGTGTCATGTGGTGTCGCATAACCTAAAATTTTCCGCGGGTAATCGTTCATCTAACGTTGGATCCGTAAAATCTGATTCTCGCTCACATCACTAATCGGGCTGCCCTTGGGGATGAAACGGCGAATTAATTTGTGCTGGTTTTCGCTCGTCCCACGCTCCCAAGAAGCATAAGGATGGCTGAAATAGACGTCAGCTACATCTTTCAGGGCATCGTGTAGACCTGAAAATTCTGATCCATTGTCGGAGGTGACGGTCTTAAATAGTTGATCGAAGGTAGCGCCAGCCCGTTCTCTTAGCTGTTGAATCGCTTGGTCCACCGATTGGGTGTCCATCCCGTCCAACTTCAGGATGACTTCAAAGCGCGTCTGCCGTTCAGCGAGCGTCAGAAGCACGGCATCCGACTTGGTCTTGTTTCCTACGACCGTGTCGATTTCCCAATGTCCGAACGTTTCCCGGGTTTCCACTTCTTTAGGGCGTTCTTCAATTGACGTCCCGAGAACACGCTTGTTGGATCGGTGTCCTGGACGGACAGCTTTGATTTTACGGGACAGTTTTTCGAGCAAGTCCATGTTCTTTGTTCGCATGACGCCGCGGTCAATCCATTGATAGAGAGCGGTTGTGCCAGGAATGATGGCAAAATCGAACAGCTCGTGTTTTCTGGCAAAGCCGACCACGACGTCGGGCGACCATTTTTCATAGACTAGGGGATTATAAGTTCAGCCATCAATGTCTAGCTCCCAAGTCCTGGCCTAATGAAAAAAAGATAAATTTGCCCCATTGTGCGCTTCGCTGCTCATTCAGGGTCAAATTTCCTATTTTTTCATAGGCCAAGGCGGACTTGTCCGCTTTTCTAATTTAACATTTTGTCATCTGCCCAATCAATGAAGGCGTCCGTGTTCGCCCATTTGGGGCGTCTGCCACAGTTCAGTCGTTTCTTTTCATAGAAGGCCTGTCCTGCATCAGCGTCATAAACAGAATAGTAGGTGTCATACACTTTTCCATTTTGCGTTTGGCGTTTTAACTGGGTGATGGTTCCGCGATCAATCTCATTGTTTATGGTTTGCGGAACACGTCCCAGCACTTTGGCAACCTGACGGTTGGAATAGCCTTCCTTTTTCAGGATAGCGATTTGGCAACGTTCTGAGTAGGAAAGATGTTTTCCCTTGCGTGAAACTGTGTTATCATGGGTTTGCGTCATGTGAATTCATCCTTGTCTATTGAGAGTTGTGGTAACTTCAATATAACATGGAATTCACGTGGCGTTTTTGTATTTCAAATGGCTAAGTTCATTATAAAATCCGCCTTTAGAAGCTTCTAAATGGGGTTGGCAAGTAGACCCAGTTGGTTTGAGAATCGTATTAAACGACTTCTATGACCGCTATCAATTACCACTATTTATTGTAGAAAATGGCTTGGGAGCGAAAGATCAACTAGTTGAAGGTCCAGACGGTGAATTGACAGTAGAAGACGATTACCGTATCAAGTATCTGAATGATCATTTGCTGCAAGTGGGAGAAGCAATCGAAGACGGTGTAGAAGTAATGGGATACACATCTTGGGGATGTATTGACTTAGTAAGTGCGTCAACTGCTGAAATGAGTAAACGTTACGGATATATTTATGTAGATCGTCATGATGATGGTACAGGAACGTTAAATCGTTACAAGAAAAAATCATTTAATTGGTATAAAGAAGTCATTGAAACAAATGGTGAAAGTCTAAAAAATAACTAAAATAGAAGTATCTTACTCAGTTAAAATTAAAAAAAGTTTGAATCACTTGCATTGTGTGAAAATCTAAGGTATACTTTGTTTATGTTTTTGTAAGGTAAAGAAAGTTATGTCGTGAACATTCCGATCGTACCATTTGCAATAACAATAATAAATTGTGCAAGATGCACGAGGAGGAATTTTTCATGGAAAATGGAACAGTAAAATGGTTTAACTCAGAAAAAGGATTTGGATTTATCGAACGTGAAGCAGGAGACGACGTATTCGTACACTTCTCAGCTATCAACACTGACGGATTCAAAACTTTAGAAGAAGGTCAAGCAGTATCTTTCGACATCGTTGATGGAAACCGTGGCCCTCAAGCTGCTAACGTAGAAAAAATCTAATTTAACTTTTAGATAAAAAAAGGCTGGAACATTCACTTGTTCCGGCCTTTTCTGTATTTACAGAAGTTATTAGAATTTTCTATAGTTTTTCTGTTTTTCCTTTTTCCTAGTGTCTTTTGTGGTAAAATATTATGGACTTTAATGCTGTGAAAAAGCAGTAAACGATGGAAGGAAGGGAACCGTTTGGCAACATTTATTTTAAAGCCTCAACGAATCGGAATTGATTTGGGGACGGCAAATACAATTGTATTTATTGATGGACAAGGCATTGTGTATAAAGAACCTTCTGTCGTTGCAAAAAACATCCACACAGGCGAAATGCTGGCCGTTGGAAAAGAAGCTTTCGAAATGCTAGGAAGAACTCCGGGAAGTATTGTAGCATCACGACCAATGAAAGAGGGCGTAATCGCTGATTATGAGACAACCGTTGTAATGATTAAATATTTTATAAAAAAAGCAAGCAAGTATGCAATACAAAAACCATATGTTATGATTTGCGTTCCAAGCGGAATAACAGAAGTTGAAAAACGCGCTGTTATCGATGCTGCTCGCAGTGCAGGCGCAAAAGAGACATTTTTAATAGAAGAGCCTTTTGCTGCTGCAATTGGTGCAGGCTTGCCTGTACATGCTCCTACAGGGAGTATGGTCGTTGATATTGGTGGCGGGACAACAGACGTGGCAACTATTTCCTTAGGTGGAATTGTGGATAGCCGCGTGAGTTATGCAGGCGGCGATCGAATGGATGAAGCGATCATTCATCAGATTCGCAGAGATTACTCTTTGACAATTGGAGATCGCACTGCAGAAATAATTAAAATGACAATCGGTTCTGCAGATATCGATGAAGCTTCTCGATATGGAAGCATGGAAGTTCGTGGTAGAAATATGGTAAGTGGATTACCTAAAACAGTTACGATTCAGGCGATTGATATTGCCAGAGCAATCCAAAGTGTTATTGAGGATATTATCACTTCAATTAAACAAGTTTTAGAAGAAACACCACCTGAAATATCGGCAGATGTGATTAATCATGGTATCATTGTAACAGGAGGAGGCTCTTTATTGAGAGACCTTGCAAGTGTCATCTCCAAAGAGGTATTAGTGCCGGTTATTATTGCTAATGATCCACTTGAATGTGTAGTATTGGGTACAGGAGAGTCATTAAAAAATATTGATGTTTTAAAGAGAAGTTACCGTAATGAAGCACGGTAAACACGGAAAGAAATGAGGAATTAAGGTGAAACAGTTTTTCAATAACAAGAGGATGATTGTATTGTTAATCTCTGTGATTTTATTTATTAGTACAATCGCTTTTTCAATCTCTCGTAATCGAGAAAATACATCTATTCCGCAACTTTTTGTGAATGATATGGCTGGATTTACAACCAACATACTTTCAAAGCCAGCGGAAACTGTTACTAAATTTGTTGATTCCGTAGATAATTTATTAAATACATACGAAGAAAATCAAACATTAAAGCAAAAAATAGATGAGTTGGACGAGATGCAAGCTCGTGTTTATACGCTTGAACAAGAAAATATGACGTTGAAAGAAGAAATCGAATTACAGAGTGTGCTGAGCGATTATGAACGCACAAGCGCTACAGTCATCGCTCGTAATCCAGATAATTGGCTGGAACAAATCATTATAGATAAAGGCAGTGAAGATGGCATTGAAGTAAACATGTCTGTTATGTCCGGAAATGGTCTAGTGGGTCGTGTATCAGAAGTGAGCCCTACAACTGCTAAAGTATTGTTGATGTCCACCGCAAATGAGTCAGTAAACCGCTTTTCAGCAGAGATCCAGACTGCTGATAAACCTGTACACGGAATTGTAGATGGTTATGACAACCAGAACGGATTAATGATTATGTCTGAAATAGATCCGGATCTAGAAATTGAAGCGGGGAGCAAAGTGGTTACCTCGGGCTTAGGCGGTGTTTCTCCAAGTTCTTTATTAATTGGGACTGTAAAAGAAGTTCGAATGGATGAATATGGTCTTTTCCAAGAAGTAACCATCGAGCCATCTGGAAACTTAAAAGATGTTCGTTTTGTAACGGTTATTTTACGAAAGAGTGAGGAGGCCAACGAATGAGTCAGAATCGTTCTTTGAATCACACTTATCTTATTCCAGTTTTTATTTTTCTAGCTTTAATTTTTGATGGAATTGTGATGAATTTATTCGCTGAACATTTTATTTCGCCCAGTTATATTCTTACACCTCGTTTGCTTTTATTTGTTTTAGTTGTTTTTACTATTTTTTTCCCAAAGCAACCATTGTTTTTATATGCTTTATTATTTGGGATTATCTACGATAGTTATTATGCGGGGATTTTAGGGTTATATGCAGCAGGATTGGCTACCGTAATTTATCTGATCAAGAGATTACAAACGTACTTGAATCCTACGGTGCTGGTTTCTTTGATTTTGTTCATTTTCGCAGATGCGTATCTAGAAACTTTTATTTTTGCTATGTATCGTTTATTGGGCTATACAGGGATGTCCTTTCAGGTATTCTTGTCGACACGTTTAGGCCCAACATTGTTATTAAATATTGTGTTTTTTATTGTATGTTACTATCCATTTTACAGGTTAAGTCAGTGGATGTATGAGCAGTAAAAAGCTTCTTTCAACTATTTATGAGAAATAAATGATAAAACTCATAAAAATCTCTTGCAAATTTTGAAAGCTGTGATATGATATTTTTACCTAATAGAAATGCGAAGAAGAGAAAAAGTAATTTTTTTTAAACCTTAGAGAGCTTGCGGTTGGTGAAAGCAAGTGTTTGGAGGAAATGAACACACATCTCAGAGCAAGAATACTGAAAAGAGATAGATTCGCGAGTAAGTATTCTCGGGAGTGCCCGTTATAGCACTAGTGTTTAGTAGTTTTGAACACGACAAGGCATAATCTGTGAAGATTGTGTAAAAAAAGGTGGAACCACGAAGCAAAAGCTATCGTCCTTTGATTTCCTGATGTGAGGGAAATCAAAGGACTTTTTTTATTGGGCTGCAGCCAATAAGACGTCGGCGAAATCATCTATCCATTTCGATAGGGAAAAATGTGGAGAAAACTTAGGAGGAATAACGATGAAAAAACAATTATTGGGATTATTCGCAACAGTGAGTTTATTAGCAGCATGTGGAAATGGGGCAGGAAATGAAGTTGGAACGGATGAAGCAGTCAATCCGGGTTCAGCTGAAGGTCTAAAGGATTCTTATATTGTTGGACTTGATGATACATTCGCACCTATGAGCTTCCGTGATACAGATGGAAGTATCGTTGGTTTTGATGTTGACTTAGCGAATGAAATTGGAGAAATGATCGGAGCAGAATTTACTTTCCAGCCAATTGATTGGGTAATGAAAGAAACAGAGCTGAACGCAGGCAATATCGATTTGATTTGGAATGGTTATAGTATTACGGATGAAAGAAAGGAAAAAGTCGCTTTCAGTGATGCATACCTTGATAACAAACAAATTATTGTGACGTTGGCAGATAGCGACATCGAAACAAAAGCAGATCTGGAAGGGGTAGTGGTAGCTACTCAACAAGCCTCTGCCACATTAGATGCTCTTTACGCAGATGAAACAGGTGTTGTAGAGAAATTTGATGGCGGAGAACCAATTTTATATCCAACATTTACAGATGTATTTAATGATTTGGATAGCGGCCGAAGCGGTGCAATTGTAGTGGATGAAGTACTTGGACGCTATATTATGAAACAAAAAGGCGCTGAAAATTACAAAGTATTGGAAGAAAACTTTGGTGAAGAAGAATACGGTGTTGGAATGCGTAAAGAAGATGTCCAACTTCAAGAAGCAATTAACAATGGTTTGGCAGAATTACGTGAGAATGGGAAGTACGAAGAAATTTATGAAACATGGTTTGCGGAATAATTGGACCAACTACCAATAAGAAAAGTATGGATAGGTAAGATGATATAAATATCATTCTTGCAATGGAAGGAAGAAGAGAAACATGGATTTGATACAAACAATATGGCCAACCCTTATGAATGGCCTTGGCATGACACTAAGGATATTTTGTATAGTAGGAATCACCAGTATTCCGTTAGGATTCTTGATTGCTATCATTCGAGTTTATGCTCCAAAATGGGTGGGTGCCCTTATTCAAGTATATGTATTTATTATGAGAGGGACACCACTGTTGTTACAATTAATGTTTTTCTTCTTTGGTCTTCCGTTTGTAGGAATAGTGATGGATCGTTTCACTGCAGCCATACTAGCCTTCATCATTAATTATGCAGCATATTATGCAGAGATTTTTAGAGGCGGTATCATGGCTATTCCTCGAGGACAATTTGAGTCAATCGAAGTATTGGGAATCGGAAAGGTAAGAGGTTTTTTTCGGATTATTATCCCCCAAGTCTTTCGGATTGTTCTTCCTTCGGTTGGGAATGAGATAATTTCTCTCGTGAAGGATACTTCCCTAGTGTATATCTTAGGCATTGGAGAATTACTGAGAGCCGGGCAAATTGCAGCAAACACCTATGCTTCTTTGATCCCGTTTATTGGAGTGGGATTCTTGTATTTGATTATCACAGGATTTATTACAGTTGGTTTGAACTGGCTGGAAACTAGACGAAAATATTAGGAGGACGAAGCATGTTATTACAAGCAAAAAATATTACAAAAAAATTTCAGAATCAACCCGTTCTCAAAAACTTTTCTTTTAGTATTGATGCTGGTGAAATTGTGGTACTAACTGGAAAATCAGGAACAGGGAAAACAACCTTAATGCGCATTTTGAACAATCTTGAATCTGCTGATTATGGTACAGTGGCTATTGAAAATGATTATCTATGTAGAGATTCAGAACGTGGCGCCGCTTATGTTTCTCGAAAAGAGCGTCGAGTTTATCAGAATCAAATTGGAATGGTATTTCAAGATTATGCCTTATTTCCCAATCTAACCGTTCGTGAAAATTTGCTGGAGGCTCCTTTAGCACAGAAACTGGGGACTAAAGAAGAGTTAAATCAAAAGGTAGAGCAATTAATGAATGAGATGGGGATTGCGGACCAACTTGATAAGATGCCGTCTATGTTGTCGGGGGGACAAAAACAAAGAGTTGCCATTGCAAGAGCAATGATGTTAAATCCTAAAATCCTTTGCTTCGATGAACCAACTTCAGCATTAGACCGGGAGTCTGCGGACAGCATTGGAAAACTAATCCAAGAAATTGCTGCAAGAGGGACAGGAGTCCTGATTGTTACGCATGACATCTCTTTTGGAGAGAAATTCGGAACAAGATTAATCTCATCTTCTGAATTTTTCTCTAAATAAAATTAATTCTCTTCCTTGCAAAACTTTTCTCGCCGTGTATAATGGATTAAGAAATAAAATAAAGAATGACGAGAGCATTCATTTTAAGGGGCGATTTATATGGAAAAAAATAAAATACTTGTGCAGCGTGCTGCCATAATTGGGTCAGGAACAGATGATTTAACAAATATGTTTCTGTCCCTTTCTTTGTCTTCAATTATTTTGGATTTAGGAATCAGTAATACACAGGCCGGCTCTATTTCAACGATTACCAACCTCGGCATGTTGCTTGGTGGAATTTTGTTTGGTTATTTAGCAGATAAATATGGTAGTTTAAAACTTTTCAAGACGACACTGCTATTGTTCTCGCTAGCGACAGCTGCGATGTTCTTTGCTAATAATCTACCGACTGTCTATATTTTGAGATTCTTAGCAGGGATCGGGACAGGTGGAGAATACGGGATCGCTATCAGTCTTCTTGCGAAAGTAACGCCAGCAGGAAAGATGGGTAAAATGTCTGCTTACAATGGTGTTGCGGGAATGGTAGGGAATATAGTTGCAGCTTTATGTGCAAGTATTATTCTACCCATGTTTGGCTGGAATACATTGTTCTTGCTAGGCCTCTTGCCACTTTTAATCGTTGCTTGGGTACATTTTAATGTGACAGACGAAGTTTTGAATCAGTCTGTTAATCAAGAAGAGAACACTAAAAAAGCAGATAAAAAAATTTCTTATAAAGAATTATTTAAAACACCGAGGCTAGCTCGTCAAACACTCTCTTTAATGTTCATGGCGATTGTTCAAATTGGAGGTTATTTCGGACTAATGAACTGGTTGCCGCAAATTATGCAAGAAAGTCTTGGACTATCAATCTCCGGCAGCTCTTTATGGATGATTTCCACTATTATTGGAATGTCGATTGGAATGTTATTCTTTGGTCGGATTCTTGATGCTGTTGGCCCACGAATTTCATATGGTGTATTTTTACTAGCATCTGCATCCGCAGTATATTTATTCACACTTGTTACGAATGAAGTTGCGATGTTGTTGGGTGGAGCCGTAGTCGGGTTCTTTGTAAATGGCATGTTCGCAGGATATGGAGCAATTGTAAGTAAACTGTATCCAAAACATGTTCACTCCATGGCAAACAACCTAATTATTAACGTTGGCCGTGCAGTGGGTGGTTTTTCTTCTATGATTATTGGTTTCTTAATGGATGTCGGAACGATTCAAACAGTTATGCTTTTCCTTGCATGTGCGTATCTATCAAGTTTCGCAGTAATGATGACAATCAAAGAATTCTCAAAAGTAAATTATCATTTAAAAGATCAAGAAATTGGAGCTCTTTAAAAAGATAAGTAAAATCGGCTTGATACAGCTAAAGTATCGAGTCGATTTTTATTTTTTTGAAAGTCTTGTTTGCTTATTTCCACTTTATCTATCTTTTTGTTGACGTCCGTTCAGGGTTCTGGTAAACTATTCATGTTGTAAATGTGCGCACCACAGCTACAACCGCTCGATTAGAAGTTTATACAAGTCCTTTGAAAGGCACTTCGTTCGGCGAGTCTAAGTATATAAGGAGGTGCAGGAATATGTACGCAATTATTAAAACAGGTGGTAAACAATTAAAAGTTGAAGTTGGACAACCAATCTACATTGAAAAACTTAACAACAACGAAGGTGATCAAGTTACTTTTGAAGAAGTTGTTTTTGTAGGTGGAGAAGATACTAAAATTGGTTCTCCTCTAGTTGAAGGCGCAACTGTAGTCGGAACTGTTGAAAAACAAGGCCGTGAAAAGAAAGTTACTACTTTCAAATACTTGAGAAGAAAAGACTCTCACCGTAAACAAGGTCATCGTCAGCCTTACACAAAGGTTATGATTGACGCAATCAATGCATAAGCGAAGTGAAGATAAATGATAACTGCAAAGTTTAAACAAAATTTGGCTGGAATGTTTACTTCTTTTGAAATTACAGGACATGCTGGTTTTGCTGACATAGGCGAGGATATCGTATGTGCAGCTGTATCGGTCTTGGCAATTGAGACGGTTAATAGTCTCGATAAGATGGCTGGTCATCAGATGATTGTAGAAGAAGCAGATAGGGAAGGCGGTTATTTATACGCCGAAGTACGACCTGAGCTTACTCCTGAACAAAAGAGTATCACTCAAATTTTGCTGAAACATTTATATTTGTCACTAGAGGATGTCGCTACAACGTATCCTGATTATGTAAGAATAAAAAAATTAACTCGTAAATAAAATAAACACCAAGGAGGTGCAAACTCATGTTGAAACTGAATCTACAATTGTTCGCTACTAAAAAAGGTGGCGGTTCTACTTCTAACGGACGTGATTCTCAATCAAAACGTTTAGGTGCTAAACGTGCGGATGGACAATTAGTATCAGGTGGATCTATTTTGTACCGTCAACGCGGAACAAAAATTCATCCTGGTGTGAACGTTGGTCGAGGTGGAGACGATACTTTGTATGCGAAAGCAGACGGAATTGTACGTTTTGAACGTCTAGGACGTAACAAAAAACAAGTATCTGTTTACCCTGCTGCTCAATAAGAAATAATATTTTTCCCAATTTACATACACAAATTAACTTGCGAAGGTGTAACCTGACGCAAGTTTTTTTTTAGAGACTAGTGTAGTATAAGTCCTGCTTTTTATGTTCTTTTAATCTAGAGAGGACCATCCCGGTTTTCTTGTTTGGATTTTTATCAGAAAAAAAGATTCAATAATTTGTGTACTTTCTTTGATAAAACTCCTTAATTCTTGGAATGAAAAATAATATTCTTAGCTTTTTTCTAGCTCGAAGTGTTATCTTGCTTTTAGGGCTCTGATGGGCACAACTAGAGTGAAACAAATCGAAAGGGCGTGTGTCTATGAATACTTCAAAACTTGAAGAACTATTTTTGAAATTGGATGAAGCAATAATGGTGCTGCAAAAAGAACTGGATGTCTCATACATTGAGGCACTAGCAGAAACGATTCAAAATTTAGCATACGAAGGAAAAACACAACAAATGGATGGTTTGCCTTCTGATGAAACAGTAGAGAGATTAAATCGTATCTATCGTAAGTTAACTATAGAGCAGGAACCAAGAGAAGTTATTCATAAGCTATTGCAATTAACGTATATAAAAGCAATCCGTGAAGATAAAATCCAAGTGAATCATCAAATCACTCCTGATACAATTGCCTCGTTGCTTGCTTATTTCATTGGGGCAATTAAAAGCGATACGAATTATCCTGTTCACATCCATGATTTAACCGTAGGAACTGCTAATCTTTTGACAGTGGTAATGGATTTCCTAGAGAAAAAAGGACTGGATGTAACTGCAGAGGCTGTAGATAATGATGACTTGCTTATCTCGTTGGCAGCAAATGGAGCACATTTGCAAAAATGGGGAGAAGCCATTCAATTTACCCATTCAGACAGTCTACAGGAGCTGTTAATTAAACCTGCCGATATTGCAGTTGCAGATCTTCCAGTGGGGTATTATCCTCTAGATGATCGTGCAAAAAAATTCGAAACTTCTTTTGAAGAGGGTCATTCTTTTGCACACTATCTGTTAATTGAACAACATTTGAAGTATTTAAAAGAAGCTGGATGGGGCTTTTTCATTGTTCCCAAAGATTTATTTGAAAGTGATGAACAAGGCCTTCTTTTGAAGTGGCTAAAAGGAACTGGTTATTTGCAAGGAATGCTGCATTTGCCAGAGTCTTTATTCCAATCAGATAAAATGCAAAAATCTATTTTGATGATCCAAAAATCTGGAAATGGAGCAAAGCAAGCTGAAAAAGTTTTGTTAGGTACCATTCCTGATTTGAAAAATGCACGCAGTATGAAAGAGTTTCTAGAAGATTTTAACAACTGGAGTGAAAAGATGTAAACATTCCTCTCCTTTTTATTTATATAGTATTAAATAAAAATGGATGAAGCAATCCACTAAAAAACCTACTTCCTTGATTGGAGTAGGTTTTTTAATCGTATAGAGGAGTATACGTTTTTCTTCTTGTTAAGAATTATATCCAAATATGAAGGTTATAAATAGAATATACAGCGACACCAATGTAATGACGATACCTATAATGATAGTTACCATGGCTGTTGCAGTGCTTTTTTTTCTCACTTTGATTCCGCTAGTTATAAGGGCTATTCCACCGATTAAAAACACTAGTTCAACTAGTAAAAACGGCCATTTTATCTCAATCATTGTTTGTATAAATTCCATATTTCACCACTCTCACAATCAATAATATCATAAAAACCTCCCGAAGGAGGTCGATAGAGGTTGTTCAGTTACAGCACTACAGAGAGCTGTAGAAGAAGTATAACAGGAATTATTTTTTATTAAACATTACACATTTCTATTTACTCCATCTCTATTAATGTGTCCAAAAAACTTCAAACAATAAAGTGAGCTGATACCAACAAGAACATATACAATTCTAGCTAAAAGTGCAGTTTGTCCACCAAAAACAGAAGCGACTAAATCAAATTCAAAAAGACCAACCAATAACCAGTTTAATCCACCAACGATCGTAAGACCAAGTGCGATATTATCTAATACTTTCATAAGAGTCATCTCCTTTCTTAATTGGTAGGTTAAATATATCATGATAGGATAATGTTCTCTAACGATATCCCTTACTGATGGAAATGAAAAAAACGGAACTTATTTACGTTAATTAGATATTAGTTTTTTTGTTGCTAGTGTGTTACTAGTGAGCTAATTTCTGTACCAGCCAATGAGTTTTAAAAGTTCAACAAACCGCAGGAAATCAATGAAATCAATACGTATCAAAGTGATAAAAACTATGTTATAATATTTTTTGATAGCATCATTAAATTTTGTTAGGAGCGGAAAAAACGAATGTCAAAAATTATTGCAATTAACGCTGGAAGTTCCAGTTTGAAATTTACTTTATATCAAATGCCGGAAGAATCAATTCTTTCATCAGGAATTATCGAAAGAATCGGTCTTAAAGACTCCATTTTCACAATTAAATATGGTGAAGATAAAAAATACTCAGTAACGGAAGACATCGACAATCATGAGATTGCAGTTGAGAAATTAATGACGCAATTAGTTGATTTAGGAATTATTGCTGACTTTAATGAAATCTCTGGCGTTGGTCATCGTGTTGTTGCTGGAGGGGAAGACTTCAAAGAGTCTACTTTGATTAATGATGATGTTCTGGAAAAAATCGAAGCATTGGGTGATTTAGCACCATTGCATAATCCAGCTAACGCTACTGGTATTCGTGCTTTCAAAAAACTATTGCCAGAAATTACAAGTGTTGCTGTATTTGATACGGCATTCCACACTACTATGCCAAAAGAAAACTACCTTTATAGTATCCCAATGGAATATTACGAAGATTTTGCCGCTCGTAAATACGGAGCTCATGGAACAAGCCACCAATATGTTTCTGAACGTGCCGCAGAACTTTTAGGCAAACCGTTGGAAGATTTGAAAATCATTACTTGTCACTTAGGGAATGGAGCTTCCATTACTGCTGTTGATGGTGGGAAATCAGTAGACACATCTATGGGATTCACGCCACTAGCGGGAGTTACTATGGGAACACGTTCCGGCGATATTGACGCATCATTATTACCATATTTAATGGATAAATTAGAAATTACAGATATTAAAGAAATGATTAACATTTTGAATAAAAAATCCGGATTATTAGGATTGTCTGGCGTTTCCAGTGATATGCGTGATGTTGAAACTGCAGCCGAAGAAGGTAACGAACGTGCACAAGTGGCATTGGATATTTTTTATAATCGTGTTCAAAAATACATTGGCCAATACATTGCAACAATGAACGGTGTAGATGCAATTGTGTTTACAGCTGGTATCGGTGAAAACTCAGCAATTACACGTAAAATTATTATTGATGGAATCAGCTGGTTTGGCTGTGACATTGATGAAGAGAAAAATAATGTTCGTGGAGTAGAAAGAATTGTATCTACTGATGATGCAAAAGTTAAGGTTGTTCTAATCCCGACAGACGAAGAAAAAGTTATCCTAAACGACGTAATTCGCCTAGGAAAATAAAGAGTGTGAAAAAAAGCGATCAGAAGTGAGCTGTTGGACCGAAAAAGCGGAAGAGGAGCACATCTCCTCGGCATTTTACGGGAAGCAGCCCGCTTCTGCTTTTTTGAGCACCTTTAATAAAGAGTGTGAAAAAAGCAATGAATATCTTCTTATCGAAGAATGTTCATTGCTTTTTTATCATAACTTAATTGATATAATTTTTATTTCACTTTTTTGTTTTCCAAATCTGTTCGGACAACCATAACGTCACATGGTGAATGACGTATGACATATTCAGAAACAGATCCAATAAAGAGACGCTCAACTGCGTTCAGCCCTGTTGCTCCAATCATAATCAAATCAATATTGTATTGATCAGGCAAATCTTTTCCAATCATTACTTTAGGAGATCCATATTCAATACGTGTTTCGATGGAGGTAAGACCGGCGTCTTTTGCTATTTTTTCGTATTCATCCATCATGATTTTTGTTTGGCGGATAATTTCATCCGTAAAGTCTCCTTCAAAACCAGATGGAGTTTGAATCGCTCTCGTATCGATTATATGAGCAATAATCAATTTTGCATTGTTTCTCTTTGAAACTTCAATCGCTTTTCGAAATGCTAATTCTGACTCACTTGAACCATCAATCGGCGCTAATATTGTTGTATATTCTTGCAACATCATAATCACTCCATTTCTTTTATTCCTTATAGGTATATTGTAACCTACTTTACTGAAAATAAAAAGAAATGAATGAGAACGCTTATTTTCCTTTCAGAAACTTAGAGAGTTGAAAAGAAAAGAAGGCTGAATGAAGTGAAATCAACAAAAGCAATACAGCATAGAGATTTTTTTGATTGATGAAAATACTAATAATAAAAACAATTCCTGTAACAAAATAGATGATTCCGTTCGTTTGAAAGAAAACATTCATTTTTTTTCGTTGTTCTGTCGAGAGTTTTTCGGGAAATAAGATAAAAGCGTGGTTTGCTTTTTTTATTAAAAACCAGCTGACAAGAAATAATAGCAGGGCAAAAAGACCGATTAATAACTGAATCATGATTTCTCCTTTCAAAAAAAGAAATAGGACAATAAAAAGCCGCTCAGAGAGCGGCTCTAAAGTATAAAACTTTATAGAGAAAATCCGATGGTGCCGGTTTATGTAATTCTACTAGTTTTGAACCCGCAGTATTAGCAGGTGGGCTCCACAAATCGATTTACTAGCTTCCATATGATGTGGCTTGCTATCCATCAAAAATCAAGGATCCCAGTGTAGTAATTATTTGTTCGGTCAACACATTGAGAATATATCGCACACCTCAGAACTTCTTGTAAGTATAGTAGCATATAGAATAAAAATATGCAAGATTTCACACTTTGTTTTTTATAAAAAGTCTATCTCTATCAATGTTGGAAGCGTAACCTTCTGTTAGTCCATGCTTTTTTCTCGCAGCTGTCTGACTTGTTGAGCGAGGGCACTTTCATATTTACCAGTAATAACTGGTTCATAGTATTGGGCCTTTTTTATCGTATCAGGCAAGTATTGTTGTTGCACCCAATGATTGTCGAATGCATGGGGGAATTTATAATCAATGCCGCGTCCCAGGTCTTTTGCTCCTTGGTAATGTGAATCTTTTAAGTGAAGAGGTACTTCGCCTGATTTTCCGTTACGTACATCGGTCAAAGCAGCATCAATCGCTTCAATTCCCGAATTGGATTTCGGCGACAAGGCAAGATCCACTACGGCATGAGCTAAAGGAATTCTTGCTTCAGGAAGACCTAGTTTTTCAGCAGCCTGAACAGCTGTGACAGCACGAGAGACTGCTGCAGGATTGCCGAGACCAATGTCCTCGTATGCGCAAACCATCAATCTTCTGCAGATAATAATTAATTCTCCTGCCTCTATCAAGCGTGCCAAGTAATGCAGAGCAGCATCAACATCGCTTCCGCGTATTGATTTTTGGAAAGCGGAAATGACATCATAATGGGCATCCCCATCTTTATCATGTACCAAAGCCTTCCGCTGCAAACATTCTTCAGCAATTTCTAGTGTAATATGAATTTCATTTTCCTCATTTCCTGGTGTGGATAGAGCTGCAAGCTCAAGAGCATTCAAAGAACCTCTTAGATCACCCATAGAGCTCCTTGCAAAGTGAAGGAGGGCATTCTCATCCAGTTTAATAGCAAGTCCGCCTAAGCCGTTTTTTTCATCTTTTAACGCACGCTCAAGTGCCACGATAATGTCTTCAATCGACAGAGGTTTTACTTCAAAAATCTGAGATCTACTGCGAATCGCCGGATTAATACTAATATATGGATTCTCGGTGGTTGCTCCAATCAGAATGACTAAGCCACTTTCCAGATGGGGCAGTAAAAAGTCTTGTTTTGGTTTATCCAATCGATGGATTTCATCAAGAAGCAGAATGACTTGTCCAGAAAATTTTGCTTCTTCGACTACAATCTGCAAGTCTTTTTTTGAATCAGTCGCTGCGTTTAAATGCCGAAAGGCTGAATTCGTAGATCCGGAAATCGCGCTTGCAATACTGGTTTTGCCTGTTCCCGGAGGACCATATAAAATCATTGAAGACAACATGTGAGCTTCTACCATTCGTCGGATAATCTTGTTAGGCCCTACAAGATGTTGTTGCCCAACGACTTCATCAATGTTTGTTGGACGCATCCGATAGGCTAATGGTTTCTTCATAGAATTAATTCCTCTCATCTGTTTGTACTCTTATTATAAGACAAAACACAAAATAGAACAAACATTCGTTTTCCTTTGAAGCTTAGACTATGATAGTATTCTTCAGAGTAAAGCTTTGTCCGCTTTTCTAAATATTTAAAAGCAAGCTACTTATCAAAGTAGTCGAATATGGCTATAATAGACATAACGCAAAAATGTAGACGAAAGAGAGTAATGTAGATGAATATCAAATCAATCATCAAAGAGAATAAGTGGGAAAACTTATTTACAAAAGCAGTATTCGGGATTGAAAAAGAATCTCAAAGAATAAAAGAGGATGGAACAATTACGGAAAGTTCTCATCCAATCGAATTTGGAAATCGAAATTTTCACCCATATATACAGACAGATTTTGCAGAGAGTCAGTTAGAACTGGTTACGCCACCGGTTGATTCTGTTGGAGAAGTGATGGAATGGCTGGCTGCTATTCATGATGTTGTTCATCGAACCATTCCATCTGATGAATATTTATTGCCTTTCAGTCTGCCTTCAATCATGCCGACGGAAGAAAATATCCAGGTTGCGAAGCTTGATAAAAAAGAAGATGTTCATTACCGTGAATATTTGGCTCAAGTGTATGGAAAGAAAAAACAAATGATGAGTGGCATCCATTATAATTTCGAGTTTCACCAAGATTTTTTACAAGCTCTTTTTTCAAAACAACAGAAGTATGATAATTACCGGGCTTTCCAAACACAGATATATTTTAAACTTACACATAATTTTTTACGGTATCAATGGATATTAACATACTTATTAGGCGCATCCATTGAAACAAAAGCTGAGTATTTTCAAGATAACAAAATACCAGATGACATTCCTGATCGTTTGATAAGAAGTTTAAGAAGCAGCAAATATGGGTATGTAAACAGTGAAGACGTTCACGTATCTTTTCGAACAATCGAAGAATATGTCGAAACCATTGAAAAAATGGTAGAAGATGGCAAATTAATTGAAGAAAAAGAGTTTTATTCATCCGTTCGTTTTCGAGGCGGTAAAAATGCGCGTGAAGTATTGAAGAATGGCATCACTTATTTAGAATTTCGTCTGTTTGATTTAAACCCATTTGCCGAATATGGCATTACAGCTGAAGATATGCAATTCATTCACCTATTTTTTATGTATTTGCTTTGGATCGAGGAAGCGGCTTCCGAGGATGATTGGGAAAAGGGTCATGAAATGAACTACCAGACTGCTTTTGAAGATCCACTCTCTGTCTCAGCTTTCCAAGATGAAGGAATCCAATTGTTATCTGGAATAATTGAAATGCTAGAAGAAATAAATGCTGACAGCGAATCAATTGATATCGCAAAAGAAAAGTTGGCCGCGTTTACGTATCCTGAAAAGACGCTTAGCGGACGACTAGCTTCCATGAAAGAAAATGGACAAGACTTGCTTGAATGGGGAGTCAAAAAAGCTAAACAAACAAAAGAAACAGCTCTAGAAAGACCTTATACATTAGCTGGTTTCGAAGATATGGAACTATCTACCCAGATTTTACTGTTTGACGCAATTCAACACGGATTTGAAATTGATATATTAGATCGGTCCGATCAATTTCTTTCTTTAGAATATAACAATCATCTTGAATATATAAAAAATGGTAATATGACTTCTTTAGATACTTATATTTCTCCTTTAATCATGGAAAATAAAGTTGTTACGAAAAAAATATTGGCTAAAAATGGCTATAGTGTTCCAGAAAGTAAAGAATATCAGAATTCGGAAGAGGCAGTGAAAGATTTCTCGTTATTTGAAAAGAAAGCTTTTGTCATCAAACCAAAATCTACGAATTACGGCTTAGGAATCAGTATTTTTCGTGAAGGAGCAAGTAAAGAGAACTTCACCAAAGCAGTAGAAATTGCTTTTGAGGAAGATTCGACAATTCTGGTTGAAGATTTTGTTGAAGGGACAGAGTATCGTTTCTTTGTAATTGGCAAGGAGACAAAAGCTGTTTTATTACGGGTTCCAGCAAATGTTACGGGAGATGGCGTACATACCATTAACGAACTGGTAGAAGCAAAAAACAATGATCCATTAAGAGGGAGAAACCATCGCAGTCCACTCGAAAAGATTGAATTAGGCAAAATTGAAATGATGACCTTGGAAGAACAAGGGTATACGTTAGAAGATATTCCAGCAGAAGGGGTAACTGTTTATTTACGTGATAATTCGAATGTAAGTACAGGCGGAGACTCGATTGATTATACGGACAAAGTGGATGAAAGTTACAAGATTTTAGCTGGAGAAATGGCCCAAGCTCTAGGAGCGACTATTTCTGGAATGGACATGATGATTAAAGACTATCGAATTCCTTCTACCAAAGAAAATCCCGGTTACGGTGTTATTGAAGCAAATTTTAATCCGATGATGATGATGCATATTTATCCTTATGAAGGAAAAGGAAGAAGACTTACATTGGACGTACTTTCTTTATTATTCCCAGAAATGGATTTACTGAGGAATGAAAAGGAGGTTCGTAAATGAAAGCAAGTCAACGCATCTTTATTTTTCTAGCGTTAGTTGGTTTAAGTATCGGTTATTTTCTAGGAAATAATTTGGTATTAGCAGATTTATTTATTATGATTCCTTTTTATGAATTTTTCGTGGTAATTATTTTAGCAGCTTATTCAGTGTTTTTCCACGTTATATTACATGAAATAGGACATTTCATTTTTGGTAAATTAACTGGGTATCATTTGATTTATTTCCATATCCCATATTTTCATTATGATGCGAATACAAAATCAATATCGGGCGGAAAAAACTCTCCTGCTGGCATGTTAGGTCAATGCTTAATGAATATTTCGAATAAGAAAGATGATACAGAAAAGCCTTATTTTTTGTATTTGGCTGGAGGTCTCATTGTAAACTTTCTGACAGGGGCTCTTTTATATGCCGGCTCTTTTTACTTTGTTGGTAAATTGGGGTTTTATTCATTCCTGTTTTCACTGCCAGCTTTATTATTATTTTTAGGAAATGCACTTCCTTATGGTGCGACGGATGGCAGGATGATTCAAGAAATCAGGAAATCAACATTAAATAAAACTTTATATTTTAAGCAGATTGAAATGGGCGCTTTATTACAAGCAGGAAAAGTTTATTCTGAAATTCCAACGAACTATTTTACAGAAGTAAAAGATGGGAAGGCTAAGCAATCGTTTCTAGGGGAATACCCAATGATGGTTTATTATCAAGCGTTAATGGAACAGTTAAATTTTGTTGAAGCGGATCGCATTTTATCGGAATATATAGAGAGTACGGATTTTATGAAATCTCCTTATGTACGTATGATTGCTGCAGAAAAATTATTTTGTGATGCTATTTTTGGGCGGAGAGAAGAAGCAAAGAAAATGATGGAGAAAATAGAAAATCATTCGGGGTTGAAAGACTACTACTCTCATTCCATTATTACACAAATTGCCTATACGCTTTTTATGGAAATAAATATTGAAAAGTCTAGAGAGTTGTTCCCGAAGATTGAAAAAATAAACAAAACGAATTTTAATAAAGCAGAATTACAGTTAAGAGAAACTTTAGCGGGCTGGCTGCAAGGGTATTTAAACAAAGTATCATAGACCACACAGGAGTGAACATAGAAAGAAGGAAAAGAAATGATTTATTTAGACCATGCCGCAACTACACCTATTGATGCAGATGTGGTCGTTATAATTGAAAAAGCTTTAAGAGATCAGTATGGAAATCCTTCCAGCCTTTATCAGAAAGGAAGGGAAGCTCGGAAAGTAATTGAAGATGCTCGGAAAATTTTTGCACGCTCAATACAGGCGCAAGAAAAAGATCTTATTATTACCAGTGGTGCTTCTGAATCGAATAATACAGCTATTATCGGAACTGCACTCGCTCTGCAAGAAAAAGGGAAACATTTAATTACAACTGCAGTGGAACATCATTCGGTTCTTCATCCTATGCAATATTTGGAGAAACTTGGTTTTGAAGTAACTTATTTAGCTGTTGATGAAACAGCTAGAGTGACTGCACAACAAGTAGAAGAAGCACTGCGACCAGATACCATTCTAGTCTCGGTTATTTATGGAAATAATGAAGTTGGTTCTATCAATCCTATTGAAGAAATTGGATCGATAGTGGCAAATCATTCTGCTTTATTTCACACGGATGCAGTACAAGTGTACGGTTCAAAGGAAATAAATGTCGAGAAGGAAAAGATTGATTTATTATCGGTAACCGCTCATAAACTCAATGGACCAAAAGGTATTGGATTCTTGTATCGCAGAAATAATTACCATTTGCCGAACTATATTCACGGTGGAACACAAGAAAATGACCATCGAGCTGGAACTGAAAATACACCCTACATTGCTGGATTTGCTCAAGCAGTTGAAAATATGTTACGCAAGCGCGATGAGAACAATCAACAAAAAGAAGAGTTGAAAAGTTTTTTTCTGCAAGAATTAACCAAAAGAGAGATTGCCTTTTCTGTAAACGGTATGGAAAGCGGAGGACTTCCGCACATTTTGAATCTATATTTGCCAGGCATTCAATCGGATAAATTTTTAATTCAATGTGACTTGAACGATATCTTTATTTCAGCCGGGTCTGCTTGTACGGCAGGAAGTTTAGAACCAAGTCATGTGCTTTCAGCAATGTTTGGGAAAAACAGTCGACGGATTGTGGAATCCATTCGCGTTTCATTTGGGAGTGGAAACACAAAAGAAGAAATTCTTCTATTTGTTGATTTAATCGAAAGAATACAAAAAAGAAAATAATCTTGATATAGCTAGACTTTTTACCCTATGGTAGAATGAAGAAAAAGGCAGGAGAATGATTATGGCATATGATAGTATTTCTGGACTAAAAGGATCATCAAAAGAATACCGTCTTCATGAAGATGTAAAAAGGTATACCTTACGTGATAATGGTTTTCAAGAAACAAAGACGGGGAATTTTCAATATTTCCGTAATGTGAATGCTTTGAATAGCACACAAGGAATTATGTTGAAAATCTTGGTATCCAAGGATTTAGAAACACTCAGAATGTCGACAACTACTGCAAATGGATTAAAAACTCTGGAAGTTTATGGGAAAGACAGTATGCAGACGGTTGTTGAAAACATTGAATATATTCTAGAAGGACTAGTGACAGAAAAAGTATTAGAAGAAGTGTAAACAGAAGATTGCGATTGCATTGTGAACGGGCTGAGATAAAATTATCAGTCTGTTTTTTTCTTTTATGAAAATCGTTGATAAATTATTACTGAAAACAGCCAATTTACTTATTGCGATTTCAAGGGATTGTGCTATACTAATTCAGTAAATCACAAACAAGGAGATGAAAGAATTGGAATTGGATAATCAAGGACTTATGTCAGTGCTTGATAAGAATGCAAAGAAGAAAGAACATCTTTTTACACATTCCATACCTAAATACATGGTGAGATGCATGCTGGCCGGCATGTTTTTAACAATCGGAACTGCAATAGCGGTGATGGTCGGTGAGAAAGGCAATCATATCCATCCTGATTTAGGTAAATTTTTGTATTCGTTTATGTTTAGTTGGTCATTAGTAATGATAATCTATATGGATACTGAATTAGGCACTAGTAATATGATGTATTTGACTGTGGGAGTTCATCGTAAAGTCGTTAAGCCGATTCAAGCTGTTAAACTTTTAGCTACTTGCATTTCATGTAATTTACTTGGAGGAATCCTTTTTTCGTATATCATTTCACAAACAAATGCTTTTCAAGATTTATCAAGTAATCATTACTTAATTACGGCTGTTTCTGGAAAACTAACCAAAACTACCTTGCAAATTATCTCAGAAGGAATCTTTGCGAATATTATCGTTAATACTGCAGTCGTAGCTTCTGCACGGATGAAAGATGATGCAGGGAAGCTTTTTGCAACAGTATTCATTATCTTTATCTTCGCATTTCTTGGTTTTGAACACGTTATTGCTAACTTTTCTTCCTTTGCAATGGCATTATTTGCAAGTGGTGGAGCAGTTCCCGGTATGACAATGGGATCAGTTCTCCATAATTGGATTTTTGCTTTGATTGGAAATTATATCGGCGGGGGATTAATAATAGGTTTCGTTTATTCTTGGCTAAACCGAGGGGAAACGGTATACTTTGATTAGTTGATAAATGAGGAGAGGGCCCATTCAGTCTTCTCCTTTTTCTATTTCCACAAGGGGGGAATAAAAATGAATCAAAAGGCAAATACGATAAAATGGCTTGCGATTACGACTATGACCATCGATCATATTGGTTATTTTTTATTTCCTTCTGTGGTCTGGCTTCGTCTAATTGGAAGGATTGCTTTTCCTTGTTTTCTCTATACGACGATTCAAGCTGTTGAAAAAACGAGTGACTTCCGAAATTATATTCTGCGACTTGTTGGAACAGGCTTGATCAGTATACTGGTTACAAGTATGACTGGAAACTATCTGAATATATTATTCACCTTGGCTATTTTTGCGGTGTCTTTAAAATATCCTTCTTTTTTTATTCCAGGATTATTATTGAGCTATTTTACAGAATACAGTATTTATGGCTTTTTATTAGGATGGGCAATTTATCTAATGGTTCGAAAAGACATAAAGTTAGGAATACCGCTTCTATTGCTTGTTCACATTGATTATATAAACTCTATTCAAATCTTTGCTTTATTGGCAGTCATACCAATCTTGCTTCCATTTGAATGGCGCTTACCTCGATTCCCTAAATGGCTGGGATATGGTTATTATCCGATTCATCAGTTAATCTTGATGATGATAACTTTTTTAAAGTAAGTAAAAGACTTGAATTATCAGTTGGAATAGTGTATTATTTTATCTTGTGTAAAAGCTACTTATTTTTAGGAAGTAGCTTGTAAGGGAAAGGAGGATGTGACAATGGAAGACAAATCAAAAATTAGAGTAGTTGTTGGAATGAGTGGTGGGGTAGACTCGTCTGTAACAGCACTATTATTGAAAGAACAAGGCTATGATGTCATTGGTATTTTTATGAAAAATTGGGACGATACAGACGAATTTGGTTTTTGTACTGCGACAGAAGATTATAAAGATGTTCAAGCAGTCGCACAACAAATTGGTATTCCATATTATTCTGTAAATTTTGAAACGGAATATTGGGATAAAGTATTCCAGTACTTTTTAGAAGAATATAAAAAAGGTCGCACTCCCAATCCAGACGTTATGTGTAACAAAGAAATTAAATTCAAAGCATTTTTAGATTATGCAATGGACTTGGGTGCGGAATATGTGGCAACAGGACATTACGCTCAAGTGAAACGTGATGAAAATGGTGTAGCTCATTTGTTAAGAGGTGTCGATAAGAACAAGGACCAAACTTATTTCTTAAATCAATTGTCGCAAGAGCAATTAGCAAAGACAATGTTCCCGCTAGGTAGTATGGAAAAATCAGAAGTAAGACAAATTGCAGAAGCAGCAGGTCTTGCTACAGCTAAGAAAAAAGATTCAACGGGTATTTGTTTTATTGGAGAGAAGAATTTCAAAGAATTTCTTTCTAATTATCTTCCTGCAACATCTGGTAGTATGATGACCGTGGATGGTAAGAAAATGGGCGAGCATGCAGGCCTTATGTATTATACCATCGGTCAACGTAAAGGATTGGGAATCGGCGGCGGTGGAAACACTGATGATCCTTGGTTTGTAATAGGAAAAGAATTAGAAACCAACACATTAATTGTCGGTCAAGGATATCATCATGAGCGATTATACGCAGAACATTTATTGGCAACCGATATTCATTTTACTACTAATGAAAAGATGCCAAGTACATTTACTTGTACAGCGAAATTCCGCTACCGTCAAGAAGATACATCTGTAACAGTTATCTTGAACGACGATCAAACGGAAGCAAAAGTTGTTTTTGATAAACCAGTTCGTGCAATTACACCTGGACAAGCAGTTGTTTTCTATGATGGCATGGAATGTTTAGGCGGCGGAATCATCGACAAAGCTTTCCAAGCACAAAAAGAATTACAATACATATAAAAAATGAGAGTGGGAAAAAAGGCGTTTAGATCCGAATCACTGGAACGAATAAGCACAGGATGGACGAAGACCATCCGCGCATTATTCGTGAAGTGGATGTCGGATCTGCCTTTTTGAGCACGTTTACACCACTATTATTCGTTAATACTAGAGGGGCCGGGAGTTTTTTCCCAGCCCCATTTTTTTTTGAGTTATTTTGAAACGAAGGAGCTTTTTGCACACTAGCTATCATTTGGTATATAATAGGATACGTTATGAATTAATAGGCGAAGGGAGAGATTGGATTATGGAAATGGGTGAACAGCCGTATATATTAGGAGAGATCAAAGCTGTTTTCTTTGAAAATCCTTCTAATTTTTATAAAGTTCTTTTAATTGAACTTCATGAAAATAATTTTCCTTTCGATAAAGATGAAATAGTTGTGACTGGTAATTTTGGCGATATTACGTTAGATACTGTATACCGTTTTTTAGGGACTACTGTAGCGCATCCAAAATACGGTACACAATTTCAGGCAATCAGTTATGAAAGAGAGAAACCAACTGGTAAAAATGGCGTGATTGCTTTTTTGTCGAGTGATCGTTTCCCAGGGATTGGGCAGCGTACAGCTGAAAAAATTGTTGAAACCCTCGGTGAAGGGGCTATTGATAAGATTTTAAATGATGCTGATTGTTTGAAAGAAGTCGCTGGATTAAATGAAAAAAAACGAACGGTAGTCTCTGAAGTCCTGCAAGAAGTACAAGGGACTGAAAAAATAATTATTGAACTTGCAAACCTTGGATTTACAAATAATCAAGCTGCAACCATTATGCAATTTTACAAATCGGATACGTTAAAAACAATTAGGGAAAATCCCTATCAATTGATCGAGGATATTGAAGGGATTGGCTTTCGAAGAGCTGATCAATTAGCGATGGAGCTGGAGATTGGTCCGGACGATAAAAATCGGATCAAGGGAGCTGTATTGGCAACGATTCAAGACCTTTCTTTATCAAATGGGGATACCTATGTAGATAGCAATGAATTGTTGGATAAATCTTTACAATTATTGGAAAACACACGACGATTTGTTATTGATGAACACCTACTGATTGAATCGGTTGTTGAAATGGTTCAAGATATGAAAATTGTAGAAGATAACAAACGATTTGCTTTACCATCTTTATTCTTTGCTGAAGAAGGAATTGCTTCTACTTTGGATCGATTGCTGAAAAAGAATAGAGAGATTGAATATCCTGGCGTTCCTATCGAAAAAGAAATCGAAAAAATGCAAGCAAAGCTAAACATACAGTACGATAAGGTTCAGACAGATGCGATATACCAGGCATTAACGACTCCTTTTTTCATTCTGACGGGAGGTCCGGGAACTGGAAAGACGACAGTATTAAATGGAATTGTCCATATGTTTTGTGAGTTAAACGGTCTTCCCGCAAATTCTCTGGAATATACCGAAGGGATTTATCCAATTATTATGGCAGCTCCGACTGGTCGAGCTGCAAAGAGAATGAACGAGATGACAGGTATCCCAAGTAGTACAATTCACCGTCTACTAGGGTTGACGGGACAAGAAAATCCAAATGACGACCTTTATACACAAGAATTAGAAGGAAAACTGCTTATCATCGACGAGGCATCCATGGTGGATACTTGGTTAATGAACCGATTGTTGAAATCAATACCGGCAGGCATGCAGGTCATCTTTGTTGGCGATAAAGACCAACTGCCATCTGTCGGACCCGGACAAGTATTATTTGACTTGCTAAACAGCCGCGTCATACCTCATATCGAATTACGTCAAATTTACCGTCAAGCGGATGGTTCTTCAATCATACCGTTGGCTCATGAAATCAAAGAGGGACAGTTACCGGGTGATTTTACTCGTAATCAAAGCGACCGTTCTTTCTTTCCTTGTAATGCAAGCCAGATTGAACCACTCATTCGAGTTGTAGTAGAAAAAGCAAAAGCAAAGGGCTTTACTTCAAAAGACATTCAAATCCTTGCGCCTATGTATAAAGGGCCAGCAGGAATTAACGCATTAAACAATATGATGCAGGAAATTTTGAACCCGAACCCAAATAAACAAAGAAGAGAGGTACAGCATTTTGATTTTGTTTATCGCGTAGGAGATAAAGTCTTGCAGCTGGTGAATCAACCTGAATTAAATATTTTTAATGGTGACATTGGTGAAATTGTAAGCATTCAGTACGCTAAAGAAACGGAAGATAAAGTGGATGAAATAACGATTGTATTCGATAGTGTCGAAGTTACCTATAAAAAGAATGATTGGAACAAATTTACTCTAGCTTATTGTTGTTCCATTCATAAAGCACAAGGTAGTGAGTTTTCAATGGTTATCTTACCCATGGTTCGACAATACGGACGAATGTTGAAGCGCAACTTACTTTATACAGCTGTTACACGCAGTAAGAGTAAATTGATTTTATGCGGTGAAATTGATGCCTTTGATTTTGCAATAAAAAATACCGGTGATTTACGAAAAACGATGCTGATTGAAAAGTTAGTCCGTAACAAAAATAGTGATAAAATAATTGTGGAAGTTCCAAAAACCATTGAAGAGTCATCAAAGGAGAAGAATGAGGAAAAACAAAAGCAGCCAGCTAATTACCTCTTGACAGTAGAATTAGTGAGAAGCGCCGGTATCGATCCTTTAATCGGAATGGAAGGAATTACTCCTGAACAATTTATGAAATAAGAAAAAACAGACAGTCTTGGATCGCTAGACATCGAAGGCAGAGAGTCTATAAAAAGAAGCAGACTGATCAAAAAGGGCAGTCTACTTCTTTTTATAATCTGATAGTATGTTATTTCCACAATAAAAAAGCAGATAGTTTAAAATGAAAATGATATTGTTCCTCTGGTAAAAGCTCTCCATCTACTTGAGTAGGTACTGGCTCCGATACTTTAATTTCTAACTCTTTGCCAGCTAACCTTTCGAAGTACGGAGAATGAATATGCTTTCCGCTTGTCAAAACTTTTGTCAGGAGTCGAACCAAATTTGGGAAAGATAGATTTTTGATAATCATAATCGCTAATTCACTTGTATTTGGATTTGATTCTGGATCAATCTTGATTCCTCCACCGAAGTACGGGTGATTCATTGCTCCTGCAATTAGAACATCTGAATACGTGCTGGTCTTATTATCAACTGTAACCTCTACCTCAAATGTTTTTCTTTTTTTAAAGGCATCGGCAATGCTGTTTAGATAAATAAGTTTTTCTAAGCGGACAGCAGAAAGTATGTTTCTTTTCGTGTGCTTATTATCTAATATTTCGATTATTTTCCCATCGAAGCCCATGCCTAAACTATTTAGACCAACACCAATGGTTTTGAGTTCAGCATCTTCATAGAGAAAACATTCCATTATTTGTGGTTCTTCAGCATGTAAGATATTTGCTAAACCTTTATGATAACTTGTCGGTAAATCGATTGCTCTTGCGAAATCGTTGCCGGTGCCTGCAGGTAAGTAACCAACTGGAATTTTTTTCTCAAGCAAAGACATTCCAGCAATTACTTCATGTAAAGTTCCATCTCCGCCGATAACTAAAATACGATCTGTTTCGAGATTCATATTCGCTATAACTTTCTGGATTAAAGTGATGGCATGTTTTCGATACTCTGTTTGATATAAAAGAAAGGGGATCTTTTTCTCATTCAGTTTTTTATGAACATCTAAGACAACTTTTTTTCCTTTTCCAGAACCTGAATGAAGATTAGCAATTATATGATAGCGTGTGGTCATCTTGTACTCCTTTGTATCGTATCCATTCATTTTTGTTAATTATAACAGATTTTATGACTGATTTTCTGAAAAATGAGTATGGGCATAAAATGTTTCATATTCGCATGGTTCTGTTGGTTTAATGTGGTCTGCCAGACAATTTTTACTTGCCTCGCGCTAAAATATTAGCTATACTAATAACGATTATGAAAGGCCATATCATTTGGGAAGAGTAGAGAGTCTGCCGTTGGTGAAAGGGGACGCTCCAGATGATGCTCCCTTTCGAGAGTATGATAGAAATATCATCGCTGCCAGCGATAACGGCTCTGAAGAAGTAATGAAGAATGGGGACATTCCATTGCAATCAAGGTGGTACCGCGGTAAAACGCCCTTGAATGCTGTGGAGTGTTTTTTCTTTTACTTAGAAAAAGATAGATGAGGAGAAGAGAAGATGAGACAGATGAAGAGTAGTGAAATTCGCCAATTGTTTCTTAAATTCTGGGAAACAAAAGGTCATAAAGTAGAACCAAGTGCTTCATTGGTTCCCGTAAACGATCCAACATTATTATGGATTAACTCAGGCGTAGCAACATTAAAGAAGTATTTTGATGGTACGGTTGTTCCGGAAAATCCAAGAATCACGAATGCACAAAAGAGTATCCGAACAAATGATATCGAAAATGTTGGGGTAACAGCAAGACACCATACGTTATTTGAAATGCTAGGGAATTTTTCAATTGGTGATTACTTCAAAGAAGAAGCAATTCCTTGGGCATGGGAGTTTTTAACAGGAGAAGAATGGTTAGCGTTTGATCCAGAATTACTTTATGTGACCTATTATCCAGAAGACGAAGAAACGAAAAAAATCTGGATTGAAAAAGTTGGATTAGCTGAAGATCATGTAGTTCCTGTTGAAGATAACTTTTGGGATATCGGGGCAGGTCCTTGTGGTCCAGATACAGAGATTTTTTATGATCGAGGAGTAGAGTACCAAGACCTGCCCGATAGCGATCCTGAAATGTATCCGGGAGGCGAGAACGAACGTTACTTAGAAATTTGGAACTTAGTGTTTTCTGAATTTAATCATAAGCCTGATGGAAGTTATGAACCATTGCCGCATAAGAATGTGGATACGGGCATGGGCTTAGAGCGTGTTGTAAGTATCATTCAAGACGCTCCTACCAACTTTGAGACTGATTTGTTTATGCCAATCATTCGGAAAATTGAAGAATTAAGCAATGGTGTTCACTATGGTATGGATGCAAAAGTCGACACTTCCTTTAAAGTAATTGCTGATCATATTCGTGCAGTTAGCTTTGCGATTGGTGATCGAGCATTACCTTCTAACGAAGGACGAGGGTACATCTTACGCCGTTTGATTCGCAGATCAGTTATGCATGGTCAAAAATTAGGTATCAATCGACTTTTCTTATTTGAATTAGTTCCGGTAGTGGCTGAAATCATGGAAGAATACTATCCGGAAGTAAAACGCGACCAAGAATTTATTGTTAAGGTGATTACCAACGAAGAGCAACGTTTCCAAGAAACGATTCATGATGGATTAGAAATCTTACAAGAAGTATTTGATAAAATATCATCTAAGAATGAAACGGTTATTAAAGGAGAAGACGCTTTTAAACTATATGATACTTATGGTTTTCCGTTAGAATTGACTGAAGAATATGCAGAAGAAAAAGGATTTACAGTCGACCGAGACGGTTTCAACGAAGCGATGCAAAATCAAAGGAACCGTGCGCGTGCTGCAAGACAAGTAGCAGATTCATTCAGTGTACAATCTGCTGTGCTATCTGAGGTAATTGTACCAAGTGAATTCGTCGGCTACTATCAAACGAGTATTCAATCTGAATTGCTTGTTGTTATTTCAGAAGATGAATTAAAAGAGCAAGTAATGTCTGAACAAACCGCACAGCTTATTTTCCGTCAAACACCATTCTACGCAGAGATGGGGGGACAAGTAGCCGATACGGGTCTTATTAAGAATATGGACGGAGAAACGGTAGCTGTTGTTGTAGATGTAAAACGGGCACCGAACGGTCAGAATCTGCATATTGTAGAAATAAAAACTGAAATTTCAACAAATAACGTATATATACTTGAAGTGGATGAAGCACGCCGCAGAAATATTACGAAAAACCATACGGCAACACATTTGTTACATCAAGCACTAAGAGACGTATTAGGAAGTCATGCCACTCAAGCGGGCTCTTTGGTAACGCCCAATCATTTACGATTTGATTTTACTCATTTTGGACAAGTTACTGCTGAAGAATTAATAGAAATGGAAAAAACTGTTAACCAAAAAATATGGGAAGCAATCCAAGTCGAAACGGTTGAAACAACTATTGACAAAGCAAAAGAAATGGGCGCAATGGCTCTTTTTGGTGAAAAATATGGCAATGAAGTTCGAGTAGTTACTATCGGTGATTATTCAATCGAGCTTTGTGGTGGTGTTCATGTTCAAAACAGTCAAGATATTGGGGTATTCAAAATCTTGTCTGAATCGGGCATTGGGGCAGGTACTCGACGGATTGAGGCTGTCACTGGCCAAGCAGCTTATGAATGGTTCCACACTAAAGAGAAAGAATTACAAGAAGCAGCTTATTTAGTAAAAGCACAGCAAACCAAAGATATTGTAAAACGGATTGAAGCATTGAAACAAGAACTGAAAGAAGTACAATCTGAAAACGAATCACTGAACGCAAAATTAATGCAAGTAGAGTCTCAGAATATATTTGATGATGTCCAAGAAGTGAATGGTATACGTTTCATTACCTATCAAACAAAGAATCAAGACATGAACACTCTTCGCCAACTTGCAGATCAGTGGCGTCAAAAAAATGTTTCTGATATTTTTGTAGCTGCTTCAGAACTAGATGGAAAAGTAAGTTTATTGGCAAGTGTATCAAAAGAAAAAGTTGCTGTCGGAATCAAGGCGGGAGATTTGATTAAAGCAATCGCACCACTTGTAGGCGGCGGCGGTGGTGGACGTCCTGATATGGCTCAAGCTGGAGGTAAAAACCCAGCAGGTATTCCCGATGCATTAAAACAAGTCTCCAATTGGTTAAATGAAAAATAATAGCTCTAGAAAGTGAGAATGGTTACAATTGTTTGTCTGATTGGGTTGTAGTTTAAGAATAAGTCCTGTAAAATATGTTTATATCACAAAAATTGGGGTGTCTATATGAATTCAAAAGACGAAACAATGTTATTCAATTTCGATGACTATCAGAAGCAGAATGTGAGAGATACCTTGACAACAGTCTATAAGGCACTAGAAGAAAAAGGATACAATCCTATTAACCAGATTGTAGGATTCCTATTGTCGGGAGATCCAGCCTATATTCCACGCCACAACGATGCTAGAAATTTAATACGTCGTTTTGAACGGGATGAAATTATGGAAGAATTACTTAGAAACTATTTATCTGTTGATGAAAGTGACAAATCATGAGAATAATGGGATTAGATGTGGGCTCCAAAACTGTTGGAGTTGCGGTCAGTGACTTGATGGGATGGACCGCACAAGGAATTGAAACAATACCAATTAACGAAGAAGCAAGTGAATTTGGTATAGAACGGTTAAAAGAGCTCATTTCCAATTATGAAGTTGAAAAAGTAGTGATCGGCCTTCCGAAAAATATGAATAATAGCATTGGGTTTCGTGCAGAAGCCTCTCTAGCATACGGAGAATTAGTAAAAAATGAAACAGGATTGCCTGTTGAATATATTGATGAGCGATTGACAACGGTTCAAGCGGAAAAAATGTTAATCAATGAAGGTAACGTTTCTCGTAAGAAAAGAAAAAAAGTAATTGATAAATTGGCTGCTGTTATTTTATTGCAAAACTATTTGGACGCACATTGAAATATCAGTAGCAATTAGGAAGAAATAAGAGTAAAATGATTGAAAAATATAGCGAGGTGTTATTATGACAGAACATAATCACGATCATGACCACAACCATGACCACGAGCACGATCATGAGCATATTACGATTGTAGACGAAAATGGTAATGAAGAACTTTATGAAGTATTGTTTACTTTCGAATCAGATGACTTCGGTAAATCGTATGTGCTTGTATATCCAGCAGGTGTTCCTGAAGGAGACGAGATTGAACTACAAGCATATTCATACGTTGAAAATGAAGATGGAACTGAGGGAGACCTAGAGCCAATCGAAACTGAAGAAGAATGGGATATGATTGAAGAAGTTCTAAATACTTTCATTGAAGACGAAGATTTAAATTAGAATAGCTAGAAAAAGGGTTGGGACATAAATCTCAGCCCTTTGTTTTGGTGAAAATAACTTATTATTAGGAAAGAATAAAAAATATACAAAATGTCTCATTTTTTTTCATTTTCATGTATAATAGTTTGAGTTAATGTATATATGCTTTTATATGCTAGAATTACAAAGTGATTTCTTAATCGCATAAGAAAATCTAAACTTCTGGTTTCGTTCATAAAGGAACTCACTATCAGTAAGATTTTCTAAGCTAAAAGAAATTACAAAGTGATTTCTTAATCGCATAAGAAAATCTAAACTTCTAGTTTCGTTCATAAAAGAACTCACTATCAGTAAGATTTTCTAAAAATGTTGGAAAAAGGAGGTTCGTTCTTGGTGAAACGAAATGCCAAACAAACCAGAGAATCCCGGACTAATAATAAAAACAAAGCGGAAACGGTGAATGATACCAAATCAGATGTTGAGGAACGGTGGAAAATGAGAAGAAAAGAAAACTCTCTTGTTAAAAAAATAGTCTTCTCAATTATATTTGTTGGAGTTTTGCTCATTTTAGTAGTTGGAATTGTGGGCTATAATTATGTAACCAACGCTCTTCGTCCGCTTGAACCAAATAATACAGAGCTTGTTGAAGTTGAAATTCCAATGGGTTCTTCGACAAAGAGAATTGCTGAAATTTTAGAGGAAGAAGCAATCGTGAAGGACGCGACTGTTTTCAATTATTATATGAAGACGCAAAATGCTTCAGACTTTCAAGCTGGTTTCTATCAGTTTGCACCTTCGATGGAGTTAGATGAAATTATTGTAACGTTAGAAGAGGGAGGGACATCAACCCCTATCTCAGAAGATTATAAGATCCTCGTAAAAGAAGGCTCAATGATTACCGAGATTGCCAGTGAGTTTGCCTCTAAAACAGAATATTCAGAGAAAGATTTTCTGGATGCAGCATCGAATGATGAGTTTATTGCACAATTAGCGGAAGAATTTCCTAAGCTGATTACTGATGCAGTTCAAAATGACTCTCTCAAGTACAAATTAGAGGGCTATTTATTCCCTGCAACTTACGATTATCTGTCGATGTATACACCTGAAGACATGATACGTGAGATGGTACAAAAAACAAATGAAGTATTAACTCCTTATCGAGCAAAAATTGAGGAATCTGGATTATCGCTTCATGAAGTTCTGACTCTTTCTTCCCTAGTGGAAAAAGAAGGGGTTCAGTATGAGGATCGTCAAATGATCGCGGATGTCTTTTTCAATCGACTGGAAGAGGATATGGCGATTCAATCTGATATTAGTATTTTATATGCCTTAGATGAGCATAAAGAGTATGTCACAATTGCAGATACAGAAGTTGATTCTCCATATAATCTGTATCAAAATAAAGGATTAGGACCAGGACCATTTAATAATCCAGGAGAAGAAGCTATTCAAGCGGTACTAAATCCAACTGATACTGATTATTTTTATTTTCTAGCCGATTTAGAAACAGGAGAAGTTTATTTCTCCGAAACGTATGAGGAGCACCTAGAATTACAAGATCAGTACATTATTGCTCCTGAAGAGGAATGAATATACATGGGTAGAAAGAAAGGAAATCAGATATGAAAAGACCAATCGTGATTGGGGTTACCGGAGGATCAGGGAGTGGTAAGACTACGGTGAGCCGGACGATTTTCGAGAAGTTTTCGGACTTATCGATTTTATTATTAGAACAAGATTATTATTATAAAGATCAAAGTCATTTACCATTTGAGGAGCGATTGAAAACAAACTATGATCATCCTTTCGCATTTGATAATGACCGTTTTATTTCTGATTTGGAATCACTCATCGCTTATAAGAGTATCGACCAACCTGTCTATGATTATGCAAAACATACTAGAAGCGACCAAACAATTCATCGCGAGCCAAAGGAAGTCATTATCGTTGAAGGGATACTCATTTTAGAAGATGAGCGCTTACGCGAATTAATGGATATTAAAGTATATGTAGATACAGATGACGATATTCGTATTATTCGTCGAATTAAACGAGATATCGAAGAAAGAGGCAGAACCTTAGATAGTGTGATTCAGCAGTATCTTTCAGTTGTAAAGCCAATGCATCATCAATTTGTTGAGCCGACTAAAAAATTCGCTGATATCATTATTCCTGAAGGCGGGAAAAATCAGGTAGCAATTGATTTAATGACAACAAAAATTGCTTCAATTCTTTCTGAATCAAATAAAGCATAATAAATAACTAAAAAATAAAATAATAATTGCTTTTTTGTTAATATGATGTTATTTTATTATCATTGTTAAACAGAAACTATAAAGCTGATAGAATTATACGTGTATACAGGTGTTCGCAATAATTGCGGATGCCTGATTTCTTAAACTTTCTCTGACTTTCTTTATAGAGAAAAGAATTAAAGCGTAATCATTTTCTATTAACTGAAATTACATGGCACAAAGGAGTAAAAGTGTATGATTGAAAAAGTCTATCCAATGACGTTAGATGGTAAACGTAAGTTAGAAGAAGAACTAGAAGATTTAAAAATTAACAAAAGAAAAGAGATTGTGGAACGCATCAAAATTGCGAGAAGTTATGGAGATCTTTCTGAAAACTCAGAATATGAATCTGCTAAAGATGAGCAAGCTTTTGTTGAAGGAAGAATTTCAACATTAGAGAAAATGATTCGTTTTGCAGAAATAATCGACGATAAAGATATTGAAGCAGATGTTGTTTCATTAGGAAGAACAGTGACATTTGTAGAAATGCCATACGACGATGAAGAATCTTATTCAATCGTGGGTAGCGCAGAGGCAAACCCGTTAGAAGGGAAAATTTCCAATGATTCTCCAATTGCCAAAGCTTTGTTAGGTAAAAAAGTTGGGGATGAAGTAAGTATCTCTACTCCTGGTGGAGACATGATGGTAAAAATTACTGATGTAAAAATGCTTTAAAGATAAAAAATCAGAACAGATTTGTTCTGGTTTTTTTCTTTTCGCATTTCCTATGAGATTTTTGGTTGTGAATTTTGTTGGCTTTATAGAAACAGCCATTCGAATAGGATTTTGAAGCCGAACATCGTTATTTTAGACTAACAATTGTAAGATACACCTTCTATGTCTAGCTAGCAAGTCTCGGACTGAAAAAAAAATAATTTTATCTTTTTATAGGTCAGGGCGGATTTCTCTGCTTTTCTTATAGACTAGGGGATTATAAGTTCAGCCATCAATGTCTAGCTCCCAAGTCCTGGCCTACTGAAAAAAAGATAAATTTGCCCCATTGCGCGCTTCGCTGCTCATTCAGGGACAAATTTCCTATTTTTTCATAGGCCAAGGCGGACTTGTCCGCTTTTCTTATAGACTAGGGGATTATAAGTTCAGCCATCAATGTCTAGCTCCCAAGTCCTGACCTAGTGAAAAAAAGATAAATTTGCCCCATTGCGCGCTTCGCTGCTCGCTAACGCATATCATTCGACTAACCCGCTGAAGCGTGAAGTCTCCTGACAATTCAGGGTCAAATTTCCTATTTTTTCATAGGTCAAGGCGGATTTGTCCGCTTTTCTTATTTAGCAAACGTGATAAGATAAAGGGGCTAAGACTTTAGACTGAGAGAAGCTTACTCCTTAGGCTCGCATCTTATAAGGAGTTGTTTCTATATAATGAAAGAAAAAGGAAAAGGAGGGGGAAGCAATTGCGAAACAAAAATTTCAAATTATTTCTACTACTCGAAGCACTACTGCTTCTGTTAACTATATTCCTGTTAATTAAAAATTGGGATTTATTATTTGTACTTTTAGCAGGAGCTTTTCTTGTAAAAATAGGACTACATAAAAATAAAAAGAACAGTATTCTATTTTGGGTTGGATGGTTCATGATTACATTCACGCTACTTTCTGTTTTTTCAGTATGGTTTATGATCATATTATTTTTAGCTTATTTGATTATGAATGGAGATCAATTGTTCTCTGATTTAAATTTAGGTTCATTGGTAGAGTTTCCTTGGAAAAAGAAGCATTATGTGGGAGTGGAAGTAGAGGAGCCAGAGAATCATTCTGGAAAACGTAAAAAGCAAAAATGGATTGGCAATAGTACAACTGGAACAAGTATTTTTGAATGGAACGATATTAATCTATCGGTTTTTATGGGAGATACTATTATTGATTTAGGAAATACATTGTTGCCAAACGGGGAAAATATTATCTTGGTTCGTAAAGGCTTTGGACAAACTAGAATTATCGTTCCTGCTGGAGTAGGTGTTTCCCTGCAGCAATCCGCCATTCAAGGAAGCGTTATTTTTAATCATGAATATTATCCACTCTCAAATGAAACATTCACCATCTATAGTAAAGACTATGCAACAGCCACTCGCAGAGTGAAAATTGTATCCAACACCTTATTTGGAGATTTTGAGGTGATTTATTTATGAGAAAGAAAGCATTTCTCACACTATTCTTCATCATTTTTTCAGTTTTGCTCGTAACAGTCTTTGCTACCTTGTTTTCGATTCGCCCATTATTAAATTTTTCAGAATTATGGGATATCAATAATTTTTTTAAAGTACCAATGATTTTATTAATGGGCGTTTTTATTATTGTCTTTTCGCTTATTTTTTCTTGGTTAATTCAGTATAATCTATTTAAGATAGAAAAAAGGATTGTTCACAAATTAAATTTATTAAACCATGGCAATTATAATCTAGAAGATGCTGGTGAAGAAGCGAATACCTCTCTTTTTTTAAAAGAAGATTCGAATGAAATCGAAGAAGAAATAGATTTATTAAGAAATAAATTAATTCAACTCTCAAGAGAAGTGCAAGAACTCAGCAGCACTCCTAAAATGGTTGGTACTGAGACTAAAGAAGAAATATTGGAACAGGAACGTCATCGGATCGCTCGAGAACTTCATGATTCAGTAAGCCAGCAATTATTTGCGGCGATGATGATGTTGTCAGCCGTGAATGAAAAATCAGCAACGTTACCTGACAATATACAGAAATCATTGCATTTGATTGAATCAATTGTTAACGAATCACAATCTGAAATGCGAGCGCTGCTTCTACATTTACGTCCTGTTAAGTTAGAAGGAAAAACATTAAAAAAAGGAATCGAGCAATTATTAAATGAACTTCGAACAAAAATTCAAATAAAGATAAAATGGGAAATTATGCCCATTGACACTATTCCAGGAATAGAAGATCATTTATTCCGAATTGTTCAAGAATTATTATCGAACACATTACGTCATGCAAAAGCAAAAACGTTGGAAGTTTACCTGACGCAAAATACGCAAGAAATTAGTTTAAGGATTTTCGATGATGGAATTGGTTTTGATACTTCGGTAAAAAAAACAGGGAGTTACGGATTAGTGAATATACAAGAACGGGTAAACGGTCTTGGAGGAACATGTAAAATAATTAGTTTTCCGTCTCAAGGAACGATTGTGGAGCTTCGGATTCCTAATACCATGAATGAATAAGAAGGTTGTGAAAATGTATGATACGTGTATTGATTGTAGATGATCATGAAATGGTACGGCTTGGATATTCTGCCTACCTGTCGATTCAAGATGATATTGAAGTGGTAGGAGAAGGAGAAGACGGGAAAATCGGCTACGAAATGGCTCTGGATCTCCGTCCGGATATCATTTTAATGGATCTAGTGATGAATGTAATGGACGGAATCGAGTCAACAAAAACAATTTTAAAGGAATGGCCAGAAGCGAAAATTATCATTGTAACAAGTTTTATTGATGATGAAAAAGTTTACCCTGCTCTGGAAGCGGGCGCTGCCGGTTATATGTTGAAAACTTCTTCTGCACATGAAATTGCGGATGCCATTCGCTCAACTTACCAAGGTGAGCGTGTCTTGGAACCTGAAGTGACTGATAAAATGTTAGAAAGATTGACGAAAAAGACGGAACATCATTTGCATGAAGATTTAACTTCCAGAGAAATGGAAGTCTTACTTTTAGTAGCAGAAGGGTATTCGAACCAAGAGATTGCTGATCAACTATTTATTACTTTAAAGACGGTTAAGACTCATGTTTCCAATATTTTATCCAAGTTAGAAGTGGACGACCGTACGCAAGCCACGATTTATGCATTCAAACACCAATTAATAAAGTGATTTTTTATATTCTGTTATTATTTTTTTAAAAAACTGTTTTGTTTAAGTAATTCCTTTATATTAATATTTTTGATTATTTCAAGCTGTAAGATTGATACAGAATTGACTGCTGTGTTATGATGATGATAGTAAGGATAATTGAGAGGAGGCGTCGGAAGAAGTCAATCCGACAAAATGCATATGGAAATTAAAATCACGGAAAAAGCACAAAAATGGTTTGAAGAAGAACTCGGTCTATCGGATGGAAATGGCGTTCGGTTTTTAGGGAAGATTTATGGGGAAAGTCAAATTCACGAAGGATTCTCGGTTGGGATTGAAGTCGCAAAACCAGGAAATATAATTGCGGAAACGACAGTAAATCATATTCCTTATTTTATTGATGCAAATGATGAATGGTTCTTCGCTGGTTATAACTTAGAAGTAGGATTTGATGAGAAACATCAAGAACCAGAATATATATTTCATGAAATAAAAGAGTAATAATAAGCTCAAAAAAACTCCTGATGAACTGCCATATAAAAGCAGTTTATCAGGAGTTTTTTTGTAGACTATAGGCCAAGTCGGACTTGTTCGCTTTTTACGTAGACTAGGGAATTATGAGTTCAGCCATCAATGTCTAGCTCTCAAGTCCTGACCTAGTGAAAAAAAGATAAATTTGACCCATTGCGCGCTTTGCTGCTCATTCAGGGCCAAATTTCCTATTTTTTCATAGGCCAAGTCGGACTTGTTCGCTTTTTACGTTTATAACGGCATAATCACTGGTACAATCATTGGACGACGTTCAGTCTTTTCAAATAAAAATGGTTGAACAACATCGATGATTGCGTCTTTGATACGCTTTTCATTGACTTTACCGTCACTACCAAGAACTTGGTTTACTTCTTGCTTGATAATTCCTTGAGCCTCATTAATCAATGAACCAGACTCTCTCATGTAGATAAAGCCGCGAGATAAAATATCTGGTCCAGCAGCTAATTGTCTTGTTTTGAAATCAACAGTAAGGACTACAACAACTAGACCATCTTGGGACAAGATTCGGCGATCACGTAAAACAATATTTCCGATATCTCCGATTCCTTTTCCATCGACATATACATCAGAAGCAGAGAAGCTTCCAGCGGGTCTTGCGGAATTGCTTGTTAAAGCTAGAATGTCACCGTTCTCCATAATAAAACTATTTTCTGATGAGATACCACATTGTTCTGCAAGGCCAGCGTGAATCTTTAACATTCTAAATTCACCGTGGACAGGCATGAAATATTTTGGTTTCATTAAACGCAACATTAATTTTTGTTCTTCTTGACCGCCGTGACCTGAAGTATGAACGTTATTCACTTTTCCGTGAATTACTCGTGCTCCTGCTTCAAGAAGTTGATTAATTACACGGTTCACACTGCCAGTGTTTCCAGGAATTGGAGAACTAGAAAATATAACCGTGTCTCCTGGCTGGATACTGATTTGTCGGTGTGTTCCGTTTGCAATTCTACTCAAAGCTGCCATTGGCTCACCTTGGGCGCCTGTACATAAAATCAATACTTTGTCAGCAGGATATTGGTTCAGTTCTCGGCCATCGATGAAAGTATCGTCTGGAGCTGTGATATAACCCAACTCTCTAGCAGTTTTAAAGGAATTTTCCATACTTCTGCCAAAAACAGCTAGTTTTCTACCTGTCTCCATTGCGACCTCGGTAACCTGTTGTAGTCGAGAGATATTTGAAGCAAAAGAGGCAAATATAATGCGACCTTCGATACGTTGAATGATATTCGATAAAGATTGTCCGACTGCCCGTTCCGATTGGGTAAAACCTGGAACTTCAGCGTTCGTACTGTCACTCATTAATAATAGAACACCTTCATCTCCTAATTTTGCCATGCGATGTAAATCAGCGGGACTTCCATCAGCGGGTGTAAGATCAAATTTAAAATCTCCAGTGAAAACAATGTTTCCTGGAGGAGTCTTCACTACGATTCCGCGTGTATCAGGAATACTATGTGTTGTTCGGAAAAAGCTTACACTTGTTTTTCGGAACTTAACAATCGTATCATCTTTAATTTCGTGTAATTCAGCATCTCTTAGTAAGCCATGCTCATCCAATTTATTGCGGATCAACGCAAGAGCGATTTCACCGGCATAGACAGGAACGTTTAATTCTTTTAAAAGGAACGGCACGCCGCCGATATGATCTTCATGTCCATGAGAAATAAAGAGGCCTTTGATTTTGTTTTTGTTCTGTACTAAGTAAGAGTAATCAGGGATAACATAATCAATCCCAAGCAAATCATCTTCTGGAAACATAACTCCAGAATCTAAAATGATGATTTCGTCTTGGTACTGAACCCCGTACATATTTTTCCCAATTTCACCTAAACCCCCTAAGGCAAAGACTCCTACTTCATTATTTCGGATGTTTGGTTTCATTGAGAAAACTCCGTAATATGGAAATCTGGACTTTTTTGTTCATATTCCAAATGTTTTCCTTCTATAGGTTGAATAAACTCAATATTGTAGGGGGTATTATTTTCCAATATTTTTCGTGCTTCAACTTCATTTTCTGCTTCCATAAACAGAGAATCAGTCGATTCTCTTGTAGGAATCACAAGATTATTTTCTTGATAAGTAACTTTAAATAACATATTTATCACTCCTGGTAATTCTAAAATTTTTCGCATTGAAAAAACAATTTAATTCCAAACTGGTCATTTTTGTATTTTCGATACAATCGTTAGTCTCAGTTTACCACAATCGTTACAAATACGCATAGAAATCTATTTTTATTATCAGGAAAACTTTGGAAATAAAAAAATCCTTTAAAATCTTTTAATATCTATGGACGTTTTGTTCTTCTTTAGCTAAACTAGACTGATGGTTAGGATTAATTGTAATGGAGGATGAAAGAAGTGGGTTTAATATGGAAATACATTAAACGTTATAAAAAATTCCTGCTTTTAAATATCGTTGGTTCTTTCGGTTTTATATTCGTTGAACTTGGTTTACCGACAATGTTAGCTCGGTTAATTAATGGGGCGATAGCAGGAATCGATCGGGATTTATTCATAAATACAATCCTTATTATGCTTGCTTTTACAGTAGTTGGCTTTATTGGCAGAGGTGTTGTATCCTATGCAACCAGCCAATTAACTACAAAGATGGTAGCTGAGATGAGGAATGATATGTATCACGTTATTCAGACTTTTTCTCACGAAGAGTTTGATCGCTTAGGAGTCTCCTCTCTCGTGACGAGGGTAACGAACGATGCTTTTGTGCTTATGCAGTTTAGTCAAATGATTTTACGAATGGGATTGACAACTGTTTTGATGATGTTTTCTAGTTTTTATATGATTTTCCAAACAAGTAAATCACTCTCAGCCGTTTTAATACCAGCATTTCCGGTTCTTCTAGGAGCAGTTTTGATTATTGGTAAAAAATCACGGCCGTTATCAGAAGCGCAACAATCAAATTTAGATAATATTAACTTGATTTTACGAGAAGCTTTATCGGGATTGAGAGTCATTCGAGCTTTTGTCAGAGAAAAATTTCAGATGAAACGTTTTGCAATTGTCAATGAAGCTTATAGTACAGTAAGCAAGAAGTTATTCTATTTAATGGCATGGACACAACCGGTTTTCTCTCATGTTATTAATTGGATTATCATCGGTATCATTTGGTTTGGAGCTTCTCAGTTAGAAGCTGGCAGCTTGCAGATTGGTAATTTGGTAGCTTATATTGAATATAGTTTCCATGCTTTGTTTTCCTTTTTGAACTTTGCGATTGTCTTCATGATGTACCCGCGTGCTGCAGTATCAGCTTCACGTATCCAAGAAGTATTTGATACGGAAAGCTCTATCTCGCCCAATGAAGATGGGATTGTTGAGACAAAGACGCATGGGTACCTACGATTTGAGAATGTAAGTTTTTCATATCCAGGTAATCATGATACTCCTGTTATTGACAATGTTAGTTTCTCGGCAGAACCGGGGCAAACGATTGCTTTTATTGGAAGTACCGGAAGTGGAAAATCTACTTTGCTGCAATTGATTCCGCGGTTTTACGATACGACCGAAGGAAGAGTGTTGATTGATGGTCATGATGTTCGTGAATATAACTTAGAAGCTCTCCGTCAAAAAATTGGGTATATCCCTCAGAAATCATTGTTGTTCACAGGTACGATTGCGGATAACTTGCGCTATGGAAAGTGGGATGCATCAGAAAATGAATTAATTGATGCTTCCGATATTTCTCAAGCGAAAGATTTTATTTTGAAGAAATCAGAAAGATTTGAAGAAGTTCTTTCTGAAGGCGGCAGCAACCTCTCAGGGGGTCAGAAGCAGCGTCTTTCAATTGCTCGTGCAGTCGTTCGAAAACCAGACATCTATATTTTTGACGATAGCTTTTCAGCTTTGGATTACGCTACTGATGTACGTTTAAGAAGTCGCCTAAAACAGGAAACCGGACAGTCAACGGTTATTATTGTGGCGCAACGCGTAAGCACGATTCTTCATGCCGATAAAATCATTGTATTAGATGAAGGAAAGAAAGTGGCAGAAGGAACGCACGAAGAATTATTAAGAACAAGTCAAATATACTATGACATTGCTTCTTCTCAATTGAGAGAGGAGGAACTAGCATGAAACAAGAGAAAAAGTTAAATGATCTTTTACATGTTTGGCAATATATAAGAAAATATAAAATCCAATTTTTTGGTTCCATCATATTAACTGTATCAATGACTATCTTGAATGTACTCGAACCATTTGTATTGGGCTTAGCGATTACTGAATTGGGGAATAACGTAGCTGACATGATACGTGATGTTCCAGGAGCTGGGATTAATTATTTATATTTAAGAAATATTTTGATTATTTATTTTATCCGTGCGATCGCGTATCAATTGTCGAATTTGTTTTCACAAAGGTTAATGACCAAAGTTGTACAAATGTCTATGCGAGACCTGCGTAGGGATTTAGATGCGAAAATTAACCGTCTGCCAGTTTCGTTCTTTGATAGTCAATCGTTTGGGGATGTGTTGAGTCGGGTAACAAATGATGTGGATTCAATCTCAAATGCATTGCAACAATCTCTTTTACAAGTTGTGAATGCTATATTGGGGATTACGTTTGCTATCATCATGCTATTGTTTATTAGTTGGAAACTAACAATCGTGGCAATTATCATGATTCCTGCAGCATATTTGATTTCGAAGAAAATTACACAGATGTCTCAACCTTATTTCCGCCAACAAGCGAAATATCTTGGTGAATTGAATGGTTTTGTACAAGAGAATTTAACAGGCTTTTCTGTAATCAAACTCTATGGAAAAGAAGATGATTCTGTTAAAGAGTTTCAACGCATCAATGGTTCTTTACAAAAAAGTGGATTTAAAGCAGCATTTGTATCTGGATTAATGACTCCTTTTACAGCGCTAATCTCAAATGGGGCATATATTTTAGTAGCGGTATTAGGGATCTTGGAAGTATTCGCTGGTACGATGACAATTGGTAATGTGCAGGCAGTTGCACAATATGTATGGCAAATCAATCAACCCATTTCAACAATCACACAGTTATCTGCTATTATCCAGTCTGCAGCTGCAGCAACACAGCGTATTTTTGGCTTTTTAGATGAAGAAGAACTAGTGGAAGAAAAAACAAGCGAGCTTCCTAGCCTGATTAAAGGGGACATCTCCTTTGAGAATGTTTCTTTTAGTTACAGCGAAGATCAAACATTGATCAAAAATTTTAATGTGGATGTAAAGAGTGGAGATACCGTTGCGATTGTTGGACCAACCGGTGCTGGAAAGACTACGATGATTAATTTGCTGATGCGTTTTTATGACGTTGATTCTGGAGCAATTACATTAGATGGACATGATATTCGTACGTTTTCGAGACAAGATTACCGTTCTCAGTTTGGAATGGTATTACAAGATGCTTGGTTGTATCAGGATACCATTCAAGAGAATATCCGTTTTGGGAATTTAGGGGCTTCGGATGAGGATGTTATTAGTGCTGCAGAAGCAGCCAATGTTCATCACTTTATTCAAACACTAGGAGAAGGTTATCAAACGGTTATCAACCAAGAAGCTTCGAATGTCTCGTTAGGACAAAAGCAGTTGCTTACGATTGCACGGACATTTATTGCTGATCCAAAAGTGTTGATTTTAGATGAAGCGACAAGTTCTGTAGATACTCGTTTAGAAGCTTTGATTCAAAAAGCAATGGCGAAAATCATGAAAGGACGGACAAGCTTTGTAATTGCGCACCGTCTGTCCACGATTCGTGATGCTGATTTAATCCTAGTGATGGACCAAGGTGAGATTATTGAGCAAGGTACACATGACGATTTGATGGCGCAAGGTGGATTCTACAGCAATCTTTATAATAGCCAGTTTCAAGAAGAATAACACCGCCAGTCAATAAATAATGAGGGCAGAAAAAACTTATAAACCCTCGTATATTAAAAAAGCTTTCAGTAAAACAAAATTGTTTTACTGAAAGCTTTTATTTATCCTAGGACACTTATGTCATCGTCTAGTGCGAATGGTTCGTTTTCATCGATATAATCATAAAACATAATCCCATTCAAATGATCGATTTCATGTTGAAGGACAATTGCTGGGTATCCTTTAAAACGTTTTTTATAGGTTTTTCCAGTTGTATCTTGGTAACTCACGGTAACTCTACTGTGTCGAACAACAAAGCCAGGTACTTCACGGTCAACGGAAAGGCAACCTTCACCATCTTTTAGGCACACACCTTCAACGGAATGGCTAATGATTTTTGGGTTAATCATCACTTGTTCCAGCTCTGGAGAATCATCTTCATATTCACCTGGAATGAGCAAGGCGATCATTCTTTTGGATATTGCCAGTTGTGGTGCTGCAAGACCCACGCCGGCTCTTAAGCCATATTTTTCAGAGATTTCTGGATCTTGGCTATTTCTTAAGAAAGTCAACATTTCTTCGGCAAGGATAACTTCCTCTTTACTCAAAGGGAAAGAGAGTTCTTCTGCTTTCTGTCTTAAAGCAGGATGTCCTTCCCGGACGATGTCTTCCATTGTAATCATAATAAACATTTCCCCTTTTATAACTTAGATATGATTTTTGTTTTCGAAAATAGATTGAATAAGTTTTTTCTCACGAAAAATATCATATCATATATTACTACATATTATTTAAAAAAGCGAAACTAAAATACATTGTAATTTACATCAAAAAAATGTAAAATGATAAAATGAGAATTAGGTTAAAAAATTATAAGAAGAAGGAAGGTAATATTTCATGACAGCAGCGAAAGAGTATATTGAGCATATTTACCAAAAAGTGGAACAGCGAGGAGCTCATCAAGTTGAATTCTTACAAGCCGTGAGAGAAATGTTTGATACAATCGAGCCTGCTATTGCAAAGAATCCTCAATTTATTAAGTGGAATATTTTAGAGCAGTTAATTGAGCCAGAAAGAATTATTACCTTTCGCGTACCCTGGGTAGCGGACGATGGAACGATTCAAGTTAATAAAGGATTTCGTGTGCAATTTAATTCTGCACTTGGACCTTATAAAGGGGGACTCCGATTCCATCCAACTGTTAATGAAAGTATCTTAAAGTTTTTAGGGTTTGAGCAGATGTTTAAAAACAGTTTGACAGGATTACCAATCGGCGGGGGAAAAGGTGGAGCTGATTTTGATCCTAAAGGAAAAAGCGATGAAGAAGTCATGCGTTTTTGCCAATCATTTATGACGGAGTTACAAAAATATATTGGACCTCTAGAAGACATCCCAGCTGGAGATATCGGGGTGTCAGGTCGCGAGATTGGATATATGTATGGACAATACAAACGGTTAAATGGAGCGCAATCAGGAGTGCTGACAGGGAAGCCGGTCAGCATGAATGGAAGCTTGGCCAGAACAGAAGCAACTGGATATGGACTTGTATACTATACAGAAGAAATGCTAAAAGCAAATGGTCAATCTTTTAAAGGGCAAAAAGTAATTGTATCTGGAAGTGGTAACGTAGCAATTTATGCAATTGAGAAGGTTCATGAATATGGTGGCACTGTGATTGCATGCTCTGACTCAAATGGGTACATCTACGATGAAAGTGGAATTGATATTGACCTGTTGAAACAACTTAAAGAGGTTGAACGCAAACGTCTAACTGATTACGCGGAACGGAAAGAGGATAGTTCATATTACGAAGGAAGCGTTTGGGATTTTGACGTTGACTATTCCATTGCGCTGCCATGTGCGACGCAAAATGAAATCGACGGAGAAAAAGCAAGCCGAATGGTTAAAAATGGCGTCTACTGCGTTAGTGAAGGGGCAAATATGCCAAGTAATCTAGATGCAATTCATGTTTACTTAGATAACAAAATCTTTTATGGTCCTGCAAAAGCAGCTAATGCTGGAGGAGTAGCGACAAGTGCCTTAGAAATGGCGCAAAATGCTCAACATGGACACTGGACATTTGAAAGAGTCGATCAAGAATTGCAAGTAATAATGAAAAACATATTTAAAACAGTGGAAGAAACTGCTTCTGAATATGACCTGGCAGGTAATTATCTGGCTGGTGTTAATATTGCCTCTTTTCTGAATGTGGCAAATGCAATGATTTTTCAAGGAATCGTTTAATATAAAGAGCAAAATGATAGGGATTATGAGAATTCCTATCATTTTGCTCTTTTTATGTGAGAAAACTTTAATTGTGATTGTTTTAGCTAATTACGATTAACTGTTTTTCAGAAAAAAAGTTCTCTAAAAATTTTCCTTGGAATAAAGAATGCGTGGTTTTGCCCTTATAAAATGCTGTTATATATTTTTTATAGATAAATCAACGTTTTTACAATTGATAATAGTACAGTTTGTTTCTTATAGTAAAACAGATGAGAACAGAAAATGAGAGGATAAAGTGCTAAACTCATCCAAAAACTCGAAGGATATTGGTTTTTACCTCTCGTTAAAAATTGAACAATCGATTTTCCATAACCGTTTTCATTGTTGTTAAGACAAACATTTTTATGAAAAAACGAACCTATACCTTGCATTCAGGCGGAGTCAGTGGTAAATTTAGATAGTGAGGTAACAAGAATAATACAGTTCGCCAAGCTGTATAAAAAGTCATCGGAAGATGAAAAATCATTGAAAAAGAGAGGAATGTGTTAGCATGGCTACAAAGAAAACGAAAATTGATATTGACGCATTGCTGAACCCGTCGAACACAGATTTTCGCATGGTTCAAATTATGGATGAGGAAGGTAAAATTGTTAATCCTGACTTAATGCCTGAACTTAGCGATGAAGAACTAGTTCAATTCATGACTGATATGGTTTGGTCTCGTATTTTACATGAACGTTCTACTGCATTGAACCGCCAAGGTCGCCTAGGATTCTACGCGCCAACTGCTGGTCAAGAAGCTAGTCAATTAGGAAGTATTGCTGCAATTGAGAAAGAGGATGTTTTACTTCCAGGATACCGTGATGTCCCACAATTAATTAAACATGGTCTTCCTTTAACAAAAGCATTTTTATGGTCTAGAGGACATGCTGGAGGTAATGAGTATCCAGAAGATCTAAAAGCTTTACCACCACAAATTATTATCGGTGCACAATATGTTCAAACTGCTGGTGTAGCACTAGGACTTAAAAAACGTGGAAATAAAAATGTTGCGATTACTTATACTGGTGATGGTGGTACTTCTCAAGGAGACTTCTATGAAGGTATTAACTTTGCTGGTTCTTACCAAGCGCCTGCAATTTTTGTTATACAAAATAACGGCTGGGCTATTTCAACACCTCGCCATGTACAAACAGCAGCTCCAACATTAGCACAGAAAGCTGTAGCAGCTGGTATCCCAGGAATCCAAGTTGATGGAATGGATATTTTAGCTGTTTACGCTGTAACGAAAAAAGCTCGTGAATATGCGCTTGCTGGAAATGGTCCTGTTTTAATTGAAACAATTTGCTACCGTTTCGGTCCACATACACTTTCTGGAGATGATCCAACACGTTACCGTGATGATGCAGAACTTGAAGGATGGCAAGCAAAAGATCCTCTAATTCGTATGCGTAAACATTTGACTGAAAAAGGTCTATGGACAGAAGAAAAAGAAAATGAAGTAATTGAAGCTGCAAAAGAAGAAATAAAAGAAGCAGTTCAAGAAGCAGACAAAGCTCCAAAACAAAAAGTATCTTCATTCTTGAAGAATATGTTTGAAGAGCCAAGCTTCACAACAGCAGAACAAATTGAAATTTTTGAAGCAAAGGAGAATAAATAATCATGGCACAAAAAACAATGATTCAAGCTATCACAGATGCGTTAGCACAAGAACTTGAAAATGATCCAAATGTCCTGATTTTTGGAGAGGACGTAGGTAAAAACGGAGGTGTATTCCGTGCTACTCAAGGTCTTCAAGAACAATTTGGCGAAGATCGCGTATTCGACACACCGCTAGCAGAATCTGGTATTGGTGGATTAGCGTTCGGATTAGCATTAGAAGGATTCCGACCAGTACCTGAAATTCAATTCTTTGGATTTGTATTTGAAGTTATGGACTCCATTGTTGCTCAAATGGCTCGTACACGTTACCGTATGAGTGGAACACGTACCATGCCGATTGTTATTCGTTCTCCATTTGGTGGTGGCGTGCATACTCCTGAATTGCACTCAGATAACTTAGAAGGTTTAATTGCTCAATCACCTGGTATTAAAGTGGTTATTCCATCAAACCCATATGATGCAAAAGGACTTTTAATTTCTGCAATCCGTGATAATGACCCAGTTGTTTACTTAGAGCATATGAAACTGTATCGTTCATTCCGAGACGAAGTTCCTGATGAAGCATACACAGTTCCTCTAGGAAAAGCTGCTATTACACGTGAAGGAACAGATATCTCTGTCATCACATACGGAGCAATGGTTCGTGAAGCTGTGAAAGCTGCAGAAAAACTAGAAAAAGAAGGAATTTCAGTCGAAGTAGTTGACCTACGTACTGTTTCTCCATTAGATATTGAAACAATTATTGCATCTGTTGAAAAAACCGGACGCGTTGTAGTAGTACAAGAAGCGCAACGTCAAGCTGGAGTCGGCGCGATGGTTATGTCGGAAATTTCTGAACGTGCGATCCTTTCCCTAGAAGCACCTATCGGACGTGTTGCAGCACCAGATACTGTATTCCCATTTGGACAAGCTGAAAACTCTTGGTTACCAAATGCAACAGATATCGAAGAGAAAGTAAAAGAAATTTACAACTTCTAATTTGTTTGCTAACAAATTGAGTAAAGAGCAAATACGGTTCTAACTACAAGGACTGTATTTTCTCTTATTCTTATTGAAGAAAAGAACAATCGATTTTTATAACGAAGGGATGTTAAAATAATGGCGTTTAAATTCAAATTGCCAGCACTGGGCGAAGGGATTATGGAAGGTGAAGTAGCTTCTTGGCCAGTCAAAGAAGGCGACACGATTAATGAGGACGATACTTTAGTAGAAATCCAAAATGACAAATCTGTTGAAGAAATACCATCTCCAGTAACAGGTAAAATCTTGAAAATTGTTGCACCAGAAGGAACTGTAGCAACAATAGGCGATGTTTTAGTTGAAATCGACGTACCTGGATATGAAAGTGAAGAAGATGCAGCTCCAGCTCCAGCAGTTGAAGAATCTGCACCAGCAGCACCAGCTTCTACAGGCGGCGGTGTATTCCAATTTAAGTTGCCAGCATTGGGCGAAGGGATTATGGAAGGTGAAGTAGCTTCTTGGCCAGTTAAAGAAGGCGACACAATTAATGAGGACGATACTTTAGTAGAAATCCAAAACGACAAATCTGTTGAAGAGATTCCATCTCCAGTAACAGGTACAATTGTAAAAATTGTTGCACCAGAAGGAACTGTAGCAGTAATCGGTGATGTGTTGGTTGAAATCGATGCACCAGGACATAATGATTCTGCAGCATCTACTCAAGCTTCAACTCCTGCAGCAGCACCAGTTTCTGCTGATAAACCAGCTTCAGAAGGACAAGGCGGAGTTCCAGAAGCAGCCGATCCAAACCGTCGTGTTCTAGCTATGCCATCTGTTCGTCAATATGCACGTGAAAAAGGCGTAGACATTACACAAGTAACAGCTAGTGGAAAAGCTGGCCGTGTACTAAAAGAAGATATTGATAACTTTGGTGGAGCACCAGCAGCAGCGCCTGCAAAAGAGGCACCAGTAGCAGCTCAAGAAACAAAAGCATCTACGGAAGCTTCAGCTCCTGCAGCAGCACCAGCTCAACCATATACTTCAAATGTAGCAGAATTGGAAACGCGCGAAAAATTAACTCCAATGAGAAAAGCAATTTCAAAAGCAATGGTGAACAGCAAGCATACTGCGCCTCACGTAACATTGCATGATGAAGTTGAAGTTTCTAAATTATGGGATCACCGTAAGAAATTTAAAGAAGTCGCTGCTAACCGCGGAACAAAATTAACATTCTTACCATATGTTGTGAAAGCATTGACTGCAACAGTTCGTGACTTCCCTATATTGAATGCATCAATTGACGATGCAGCTCAAGAAATTGTATACAAGAATTACTTTAACATTGGTATTGCAACAGACACTGATGCAGGTCTATTCGTTCCAAACGTAAAAGATACAAACTCTAAAGGTATGTTCCAAATTGCTGACGAAATCAATGAATTAGCTGCAAAAGCACATGATGGCAAATTAACAGCAGCTGAAATGAGAAATGGCTCAGTTACAATTAGTAACATTGGTTCTGTTGGTGGTGGTTGGTTTACACCAGTTATCAACTTCCCAGAAGTTGCAATTCTTGGTGTAGGTACAATTGCTCAACAACCAATCGTGAACGCAGAGGGCGAGATTGCTGTTGGCCGTGTAATGAAACTTTCATTAAGCTTCGACCACCGTATCGTCGATGGAGCAACTGCTCAAAAAGCTATGAACAACATCAAACGTTTATTAGCTGATCCAGAATTATTATTGATGGAAGGATGATTAAAGAATGGTAGTAGGCGATTTCGCAGTTGAATTAGATACAGTTGTAATTGGATCAGGACCTGGTGGTTATGTAGCTGCCATCCGTGCTGCTCAATTAGGACAAAAGGTAGCAATCGTTGAGAAAGAATTCATCGGAGGCGTTTGTTTAAACGTTGGATGTATTCCTTCAAAAGCTTTGATTGCTGCTGGCCATCGTTATCAAGAATCACTTGATTCTGCTATTTTTGGTGTAACTGCTGAAAATGTGACGTTGGACTTTACAAAGACTCAAGAGTGGAAAGACAACAAGGTTGTTAAAACATTGACAAGCGGTGTTGAATACTTATTGAAGAAAAACAAAGTTGAAATTATCATGGGAACTGCATTTTTCAATGATGAAGATACTTTGCGTGTGTTTACTGATGACGCCGCTCAAACTTATACTTTCAAAAATGCTATTGTGGCGACAGGAAGTCGTCCAATCGAAATTAAAGGATTTAAATTTGGTGGACGTATTATCGATTCTACAGGTGGATTGAACTTGAAAGAAGTTCCTAAGAAACTTGTTATCGTTGGCGGAGGAGTTGTGGGTACTGAATTAGGTACAGCTTACGCAAACCTTGGTGCTGAAGTAACCATTCTTGAAGGATCACCACAATTATTACCTTCATTTGAAAAAGATATGGTAAAACTTGTTGAAAAATCTTTCAAAGACAAAGGCATTAAGTACGTTACAAATGCAATGGCTAAAGAAGCGGTAGACAATGGTGACAGTGTAACAGTTAAATATGAAGCAGACGGTAAAGAAGAAGCAATCGATGCTGATTATGTTATGGTTACTGTTGGTCGTCGTCCGAACACAGATGATTTAGGTCTGGATGTAGTTGGCGTTGAAATGACTGACCGTGGTTTAGTTAAAGTGGATAACCAAGGACGTACAAACGTTCAACATATTTTTGCAATTGGAGATATCACGCCAGGCGCTGCACTTGCTCATAAAGCAAGTTATGAAGCTAAGATTGCTGCTGAAGCAATCGCTGGTAAAGCAGTTGCAATTGACTACACTGCAATGCCTGCAGTTGCCTTTACTGATCCAGAATTGGCGACAGTTGGTTTAACTGAAAAAGAAGCAAAAGAGCAAGGATTGGATGTGAAAGCATCTAAATTCCCATTGTCTGGTAACGGACGTGCTCTATCATTAAATGCTACAGAAGGTTTTGTACGTTTAGTTACTACAAAAGAAGATAATGTTATTGTCGGTGCACAAGTTGCCGGTGTAAGTGCTAGTGATATAATTGCTGAATTAGGTTTAGCAATTGAATCTGGTATGAATGCTGAAGATATTGCATTAACAATTCATTCACATCCATCACTATCTGAAACTGTAATGGATGCTTCTGAATTAGCTCTAGGGCTGCCGATTCATATTTAATTTCCGTATTTCTATAAAAAGAGACCTTGAAAACTTGTTTTCAAGGTCTCTTTTTCATATGATAGTTATAGAAGAGAAAATGCAGGGAGAGATAAGCATGCAGAATTATCAATATCCAATTGAGATAGATTGGACTCATGATGAAATGAATAAAGTTATCATGTTGTGGAATGCAGTTGAATCTGCATATGAGAATGAAGTGAACCGAGAAGAATTCCTAAAACGATACCGTTCCTTTAAAGAAGTGGTGCCATCTAAAGGAGAAGAGAAGCGGTATGGAAGTATGTTCGAAAAAGAAACAGGTTATTCTCTTTATCAAGTAGTAAAGTTAGCAAGCAATACAGATAATAGGACAATAAAAATGAAAAGAAAGTAGGAATTGCTGAATGGAGTACGAATTAATAGCAGAACTGACGAGAGAATGGGTAGATGAAGCAGGAGAGATGCTGCGGGAATCACTAAAAAATACGTCACTAAAAATAGAAGAGAAAACAAATCCTAGTGACTTAGTCACCGAAATGGATCGTGCAATAGAAGCTTTTTTTGTAGAAAAAATACAAAAGCATTTTCCAGATCATAAAATCTTTGGAGAAGAAGGAACTTATGATGAAATAAATGATTTAAGTGGTTTTATATGGATCATTGATCCGATTGACGGAACATTGAATTACGTGAAGCAAAAAAGTAATTTTTGTTCGATGATTGCGTTATTTAAAGATGGAGAAGGAGTGCTTTCATTCATTAATGATGTGATACATGAGGATGTTTATTTTGGAATAAAAGGCAAGGGTGTTTTTTGCAACGATAGACGATTGGAAACTGTACCCCCTCACTCTTTGAATGAAGGTCTTATCGCAATAAGTACAAAAATGGTAACAAATGAATCGGAAAAAACTAAAGAAGTGGTTCAAGAAGCATTAGGGGTTCGTTTGATTGGTTCGGCTGGTCTGGAAATGATTCAGGTCCTTACAAATCGTGTATCCGCCTATATTACGAATGATTTGAGTGCATGGGACATTGCTCAAGGATATATGCTGGCTACTGAATTGGGCTTAACTTTTACAAGACGAGACGGCACACCGATTAATTTAATGGAAAAAAATCCTATTTTAGTAGCAAATTCTCAAGCACATAAGGAAATTGTATCCAAATTTGTAAAAGAATAATTATTTTCTTTTCCTATCGTTCTTTTTTCTTTCCAAATGAAAAGAGCCATGATACAATGGAGCAGTTGAAAAAGACTGTCAATAAACAAATAAATTGATGTAAAGTATTTTCAAGAGACCGTTGGACCGACCCTTAAACTTGTTTCAGTTTGGGTCTTTCTTTTTGGGATGTAAATGTTTGGAGGAAAAACATGAAAGTAAGAGAAGATATAAGAAATGTAGCGATTATTGCTCACGTTGACCATGGTAAAACTACGATGGTTGATGAATTATTAAAACAATCAGAAACTTTAGACGAACGTGCGCAACTGAATGAACGAGCAATGGATTCAAATGATATTGAGAAAGAGCGTGGAATTACGATTCTTGCTAAAAACACAGCAGTTTCTTATAAAGGAACACGCATTAATATCATGGATACACCAGGTCACGCGGACTTCGGTGGAGAAGTAGAAAGAATCATGAAAATGGTAGACGGGGTAGTTTTGATTGTAGATGCATATGAAGGTACGATGCCTCAAACACGTTTCGTACTAAAGAAAGCGCTAGAACAAAAACTGACGCCTATCGTAGTGGTCAATAAAATCGACAAACCAACCGCGCGCCCAGTTGAAGTGGTAGATGAAGTATTAGAATTATTTATCGAACTAGGTGCAGATGATGAACAATTAGAATTTCCAGTCGTATATGCTTCTGGAATTAATGGGACATCCAGTCTTTCTGACAAGCCAGAAGACCAAGTAGACACAATGGATTTTATATTTGATACGATTATCGAACACATTCCTGGCCCGATTGATAATTCAGATGAACCATTGCAATTCCAAGTAGCATTACTTGATTACAATGATTTTGTCGGAAGAATTGGTATTGGTCGCGTATTTAGAGGAACGATTAAAGTTGGAGATCAAGTATCCTTGTTGAAATTGGACGGAACAACGAAAAACTTCCGTGTAACGAAGTTGTTTGGTTTCTTCGGTTTAGACCGCGTAGAAATTGATGAAGCAGTTGCAGGCGATTTAATCGCTGTCTCTGGTATGGAAGACATCTTTGTTGGTGAAACAATCACTCCTGTTGATCATCAAGATGCACTGCCTATATTACATATCGATGAGCCAACACTTCAAATGACATTCTTGACGAACAATTCACCTTTTGCAGGTCGTGAAGGAAAATTTGTCACTTCTCGTAAACTTGAAGAACGTATTATGAAAGAACTTCATACAGACGTATCCTTGAAAGTTGAAAATACTGATTCTCCCGATGCATGGATTGTATCTGGACGTGGAGAATTGCATTTATCGATTTTAATTGAAAACATGCGTCGTGAGGGATATGAATTACAAGTTTCTCGTCCTGAAGTAATCATCAAAAACTTTGACGGTGTAAGATGTGAACCGTTTGAACGAGTACAAATTGATACTCCAGAAGAATATATGGGATCTGTAATAGAATCACTTAGCCAACGTAAAGGCGAAATGCAAGATATGCAAAATAGTGGAAATGGCCAGATTCGTTTGATTTTCCTTGTTCCTTCTCGCGGATTAATTGGATATTCTACAGAATTCCTATCATTAACACGTGGATATGGAATTATGTCACATACATTCGAATCGTACTTGCCAGAATTATCTGGAAAAATTGGTGGTCGTCGTAATGGCGCATTGGTTTCTACAGAAACAGGTAAAACTACGACATACGGTATTATGGGCGTTGAAGACCGTGGTACAATTTTCATTGAACCTGGTGTAGATATTTATGAAGGTATGGTAGTTGGTGAAAATGCTCGTGAAAATGACATTGCTGTTAACATCACAAAAGCAAAACAACAGACTAACGTACGTTCTGCTAACAAAGATCAAACGAACGTTATCAAGCGTCCACGTCATTTAACGTTAGAAGAAACGATTGAGTTTATGGGCGAAGACGAATATTGTGAGATTACACCACAGAGTATTCGTTTACGTAAACAAATTCTAGATAAGAATGAACGTGAAAAAGCAGCAAAACGTAAGAAAAAAGCAATCGAACAAGCCGATTAATTCGAGTTCTAACTGAATGAATAGTAAAGCCAAAAAAACAATGTCTCATAAGATCCAGACATGTTTTTTTGGCTTTTTTGTGTGAATCAAACGTCAATGGTCGATATTTCTATGTTATAATAAATAAGACTTTTAATTATGAATCAAGGAGGGATCCCATGAATGTACAGAGTAAAGGACAAGCGCTCCAAATATTGAAGCAAGATGCTGAAAAAATTTATTCCTTGATCAATAGTCAAAAAGAACATTTGTGTTACGCGGCATGTCCTGCTTTTGAGGAAGTTGTTGATACACAATTATTCGGTTTGTCTAAACAAATTGATTTTGCAATTCAATTAGGAGTCTTGGGCGAAGAAGAAGGTCATCAAATTATAGCAGACCTTGAAACCTCATTAAACCGCATGTATTCTGATTATTTTAAAAAACATACAACTAAGCCTCAAAGAGAAGGAGGCATATGAAAGTGGATCAAAAAGAAAAATCAATTGTTCAATCAATTAAGAAAAAAGTGCAGTTCTTTGATTGGAATTTATTGATTCCCTATTTAATTTTATTAGGAATAGGGGTTTTCATGGTTTATAGTTCCAGTAGTTATTTTGCAATGTCTAACTTAAATAATTCTGAGTATTTTTTTAAAAGACAACTAATGTATGCCGTTATTAGTGTTCTTGTTGTTTCTTTTTTTTCCACTATAAATTTTCGCTTATTAAAGTCTGTTGGAATAATAAGTGGCGTCATGTTTGTTTTGTTATTCATGTTGATTTATTTGGTAACATTGGGAGTGGATCCAATCAACGGATCAAGTGCTTGGATTGACGCTGGACCTATAAATATTCAGCCATCTGAGTTTTTCAAGATTGCTATGATTTTATATTTGGCTGTTTTCTTGTCCAACAATCAAAATAAATTAGCAAACATTGGCGAATCTTATGATGGTCCTGCTAAAGAAAATGGTAAAAAAAGAAATACAGTTTCTCAGATTTATCAAATTGTAAGAAAACCATTAATCTGTTTAGGTGTTTTTATTACGCTTATTTTAATACAGCCAGATTTGGGTGGGGTTATTATTCTGCTCAGTATTTGTGTAATTATGGTCTTACTTAGTGGTGTTCCTTTTAAGATTAGTTTGGCAACTTTTGGTTTGGCGGGAGCTGTGTATGCAGTTTTTATTGCGTTTATTAAATTAGTGGGATCGATACCATTTGTACCTACCTACATGCTTGAACGTTTTACCGCTTATCTAGATCCTTTTGGAGATATGCAAAACTCTTCGTTCCAATTGGTTAATTCGTTTTATGCACTTGCACGAGGCGGACTTTTTGGAGTAGGAATTGGAGAAAGCATTCAGAAATCTGGTTATCTGCCAGAATCATATACAGATTTCATCATCCCCATCATGGGAGAAGAGATTGGTTTAATAGGAGTTTTGATAATTCTTGCAATTTTCTTTTATCTTGTTTATTACATTTTTCGTATGAGTCTTCGTATTCGTGATTCTTTTGGTCAATTAGTTTGTATTGGGATTGCCTCTATGTTTTTGATACAAGGAACCATAAATGTAGGAGGAGCAGTTGGAATTATGCCTTTGACGGGGGTAACCTTTCCATTTATAAGTTATGGCGGTTCTAGCATACTTGTGTCCTCTATGGCAATTGGAATCCTCAACAATATTTACATTTACGATCGAATGAATGATCGATAATTTGCAAAGGAAGCTAATAAGAGCTTCCTTTTTGATAATAGATAAGGGGTAATGAAATTGTTCGATAGAAAAGGGTGGAAAAAATGAAAAGATATTTCTTTCCCCTATTAATTCTGTTTTTGTTTGTTTTATATTATTTTCCTATCTTGCATGAAACCCCTGATACAAATCAGAACAAAGGATTAACGGAAGAACCGACCTTAATGTCGGATATGGATAAAGTGTATCCGTTGCCTGTAAGTGGTTATGAACATTATATTGGAAAACCAATAGAAGATTATCAAAGCCGCTATGGTGAGCCAGATTCAGTTGTTTCAAATGAAGATGGTACTCAATGGTGGTCCTATTCTGAAACGGTTGAAGAGTATCTTCAATTAGAAGTGAGTGATTCACTTATTCAATCTATTTTTGTATTAGGTGATCAAGTAAATACTGGTTCTTTACGGATTGGTATGAGCAGGGAAAATGTATTTGACGAGACGCAACTAGCGAAACATTTTTATTTCGATCATGAGAATCGTTCTTACCATCTAACACTATCAACGAAAAACATGGAATTATTTCCGCTTGTTGAATTTGAAAATAATTCTTTTGCTGTATTATATTTTTATCCAGAGACAGATATCATTTATGCAATCCGTTTTTTAACTTATGATAAGATAATGCAGCTGAACTATTATTTTATTGAAGATATGAACAGTCAAATGGATGAGGTAGACATTATAAGAAAAGATATTCATCGAAATGATCAAATAAATCAGCTTCATTTGCAGGAATACTTTTCAATTATACGTGTAAAAAACAATCTAGAGCCTTATTTATCTTCAGAAGAACTTGAAAATATTGCTGATTCTTTAGCTAATGATTTAGGCAGTGATCAGTTATCATACAAGGAGCTTTCACCTTATGAAAAAAGCGAAATAGATGATTCAACGTATCTATTAAAGTATATTTCTGGTAATCAGATCTATGATTCAGCCATGAAGCTGGGCTTGTTTTATGCGATTCAGGAAAACAGAGAGATGTTGCTGAATGAAGAGTATAAAGAGTTTATAATAAAAGTAAAAGATGACGATTTATTTATTGTTATCAAAGAATAGTAACGCACAGGTTTCGAAGGAAGGGTGAACCAGATGATTATTAATGAAGAATTATTAGCCCTAGAAACTCAATGTCAGCGTTTAGTGAGCCGAATTCAGGAAAGCGATGCAATGCAAGAGTATTTAGAAGCTAAATCGCAGCTCCATTCATCAAAAGAAGCACAAGAGAAAATCACTTTATTTAAAAAAAAGCAGGAACAATTCGCTCAAATTGAGGAATACGGAGAATATGCTCCTGATTTCCATGAGTTTCGTAAACAACTATTTCAAGCAAAACGAGTAATGGATTTGGATGAAACAGTTTATCAATTCAGGATTGCAGAACGAAATTTACAGGTTCAATTAGATTTGATTGCGGATAAACTTGCGACTGCCATCTCTAAAAACATACTGGTTTCTGCGGGAGATGCATTTTCATTATCATTTATTGGATTGCCGTCAGCATGTGAGATTCATTTAGGAAAGAGGAAAGATATTGAACTTTGAACTAACAAAAAGACAAGGGATTATCGTATGGGTTTATACATTACGCCAAATAAAAAACTTAAAACGATTCGGCTATATTCATTATGTTTCAAATCGCTTGAAATATGTTGTTATGTATGTAGATCAAGGCGAAGTGAAGGATAAAATGGAACGGTTAAATAGCCTTCATTATGTTCGCAAAGTTGAGATTTCTCATCGTCCAGAAATCGACATGACTTTTGAACATGCTTTAGAAAGCGATAAAGAAGAAAATTTAATAGAAATAGAAAATAATTAATTCTCTATAAATACGGGGGAAGTTTATGCGAGTAATAGCAGGTGAATATAAAGGTAGAAATTTAAAGGCTGTGCCAGGCGATAATACTCGTCCAACAACAGATAAAGTGAAAGAATCGCTCTTTAATATCATTGGACCTTATTTTAATGGCGGCGTTTGTTTTGATATGTTCGCTGGCAGTGGAGGACTTGGAATCGAAGCTGTCTCAAGAGGGATTGATCATGCGTTTCTATCTGAAAAAAATAGAAAAGCACAAGAAGTGATTCGAAATAATATCCAGATTACAAAAGAAGAAGATAAATTTACTTTAATCGCTGGAGATTCACGTCGAAACGTTGCTAAAATAGCAGCTGAAAATCCTGATACACGCTTTCGATTGGTTTTTATTGATCCACCTTACCAAGCTGAAAAAACAGTTGAAGATATTCAATTGTTAGTCAAAGAAGAATTAGTTGATGAGCAGACAACTTTTATTTGTGAAATGGACAAACATAATCAGCTGCCTAATCGTATTGAGCTCTACCAGAAGATTCGACGTGTCGAATATGGTACGATTGCTATTGAGATATTTGAAGCTTAAGAGAAAAGGGTGGGATTATGGGGAAAATAGCATTATTTCCTGGAAGTTTTGATCCATTGACAAATGGACATATTGATACGATTGAAAGAGGAACACGAGTTTTTGATGAAGTGATTGTAGCTGTTTCTACAAATATTTCTAAAAAATCGTTATTCAATGGTGAAGAACGAGTTGCTTTAGTAAAAAATGTATTGGCTGATATGCCAAGAGTGCGGGTTGTGCAACATACGGGCGGTTTAACGGTTGAGATGGCTAAAGATTATCATTGTACAGCTTTATTAAGAGGAATCCGTAATGTGAAGGATTTTGAATATGAAGAAAGCATTGCAATGATGAATCGTACTCAACATCCAGAACTAGAGACGGTCATTCTGATGGCTTCAGAAAAATATCGTTTCTTAAGTTCCAGTCTCATTAAAGAGGTGGCTATGTTTGATGGAGACATCTCATCGCTGGTACCACCACTTGTGAACGAAGCCGTAATTGCCAAATATCAAGAACTAGCAAATGAATAAGGGAAGTCCATAAAAGTCTTTACAATAACTGATATAGTTGTTGTGAAGACTTTTTTATTGACTAGGGAATTATAAGTTCAGCCATCAATGTCTAGCTTCCAAGTCCTGACCTAGTGAAAAAAAGATAAATTTGTCCCATTGCGCGCTTCGCTGCTCGCTAACGCATATCATTCGACTAACCCGCTGAAGCGTGAAGTCTCCTGACAATTCAGGGTCAAATTTCCTATTTTTTCATAGGTCAAGGCGGACTTGTCCGCTTTTCTAATAGACTAGGGGATTATAAGTTCAGCCATCAATGTCTAGCTCCCAAGTCCTGACCTAGTGAAAAAAAGATAAATTTGCCCCATTGCGCGCTTCGCTGCTCATTCAGGGTCAAATTTCCTATTTTTTCATAGGCCAAGGCGGACTTGTCCGCTTTTCTAATCTTTATGAATAAATTTGTTGTTTATTATCTACGTCTTTTGCGATCTAGAGAGGGCTATCCCGTTTTTCTTGTTTTTTGAATGACTATTTTAGGTTTTTATCAGATAAAGGAATCCAATAATTTGTGTGTTTTCCTTGATAAAAGCAGTTTATCAAGGGAAGTCTCGATTTTTACCGCTACCTTTCCCTGATAAGTAATAGATATCAAGGAAAGCCTATGTTTAAATGCCTTGCTTTCCTTGGTAAATTTCCTGTTTTTTTCCGACATTATTTTTTTCACAGGCCAAGACACTCTTCTCCGTTTTCTTAAATCTATTTCATTTGAATGCTTATTAAAAAAATGGAATATGAATGTTTTGCGAATCTTCTTTATGTAAGGGGGAAGAAAGCCGTGGATTGGAAAAGTTGGTTTAAAAAAAATAGACTAGTAATTTTTATTGGAATTGGATGTATCCAGCTATTGATTCTATTTTTTCAGTTTTGGCTGCGTATGGATTCTGCTCCTGCGACAATTGATTCTGATGTCAGTTCTCTCTTGATAACAAACGCAGAAGAAACTTCCGAGGTGGAAGAGTTGGGAGAAGAATGGGAAGACCAACCTTGGATAGTGGATATAAAAGGTGCAGTGTTAGAGCCTGGAATCTATCAAGTGGATGAGACGATGCGTATTTATGACGTCATTCAACTAGCAGGAGGTGTGACAGATAATGCTGAGACTTCTTCATTGAATTTTTCTCAGCATTTAGAAGACCAAATGATGATCTATATTCCGACTACAGAAGAAGGAGATCATCGACAAATCGTTGTACAAAGTCCTGAAGAAGCGTCTGAATCAGCGAATGGTTTAATCGATATTAATACCGCTGAAGTTGCTGAATTAACCCAATTAACAGGCATTGGACATAAAAAAGCTGAACTTATTATTCAATACCGCGATGAAAATGGATTATTTACTGCAGTTGAAGATTTAATGAATGTAAGTGGGATTGGGTTAAAAACATTTGAAGGATTACAAGATAAAATAACAATTTCAAAATAATGGATAGTATTGATACTGAAAATGGACGGGGTCGATTAGTAAAAAATGGGATGGCAAAGCTCCTGTAATAGTGTATGATAAAAAAGAAAAGGAGTGGTAAACCGTGCAAGAAAGAATTCCATGGAATCAGTATTTTATGGCTCAAGCAGTATTGTTGTCTTTAAGAAGCACTTGTAAAAGACTCGAAGTTGGAGCTACTATTGTTCGAGATAAAAGAATTATTGCTGGCGGATATAATGGTTCTGTTTCTGGTGATGTTCACTGCATTGACGAAGGTTGTTATGTGGTTGGTGGACATTGTTTACGTACCATTCATGCAGAAATGAATGCGATTCTCCAATGTGCAAAATTTGGGATCCAGACAAATGGCGCTGAGATTTATGTTACCCATTTTCCGTGTTTACAATGCATGAAGATGTTGCTGCAAGCGGGGATAAAAAAAGTCTATTACTTAGAAGACTATCGTAATGACCCCTATGCCATCCATCTTCTTGAACAAATGGAGATTCCATATGAAAAAGTCTCGTTAGATCCCGAATATTTTACTAGCTTAGTATCACCCATCCATTCAAAAGAAGAAGCGATGGAGGAACATCATGGGAGTAAAGATTGTTGCTAGCAAGTTAGAAAAATTATTTCAACAAGTAAAAGGATACTATTTGTTAAGTAGTTTCCTTGCAATTAACCTCATTGTGCTAATTCTATCTCCACAGAATTGGTATGCGTGGGGATTTTTTTGTTTGTTGTTGCTGCGATTATTTATTTTTAAGAAGAAAGCTCTCGGCTTGGTAACCATTTTTTTATTACTACTAACATTCGTTATTGTATTTTTTCAAGAGCAGCAGAATCAAACGGTATTGGATGAAACTCTTGATTATGCAAGCTTTCATTTGAATCCAGAGCAATACAAAGTAGACGGTAATTTATTGACAGGAACTGCGCAAATAGCAACAGAGGATGGATTTGAAAAAGTCTCTTTTTTATACAAAATTCAAAGCGAAGAAGAAAAAGCAATCTGGGAAAGTCTAGACGAACTGATTTACTTTGATGCACACATGAAATTATCAAAGCCGAATGTAGCATGGAATGAACACCAATTTGATTACCGAAACTATCTGTATCGAAATCGAATTCATTGGACTGCTACAATCGAAAAAATAGAAAATTATAAACAAGATGTACGGCCACAATTATTTTTGAGCCGTCTGCGATTGAAATGGATTCGCTTTCTTAGAAAGAAAATTCCTGACGGGAAAACATTAGAATATTTGTTAGCTATATTATTCAACCAAACGAAAGACATGGATTATTCCGTAATGGAGTCCTACCGGAAAATTGGTGTGATTCACTTGTTTTCAATCTCAGGAATGCATATTCACTTTTTAATAGTTGTTCTAAAGTACCTGCTGCTACGTATTGGAATCACCAGGGAACGAACAAGTCCTTTAGTATTGATTGGGATAGTAGCTTATGGCTTTCTTATTGGAAATGGTGTAGGTATCTTTCGAGCAATCAGTACTAACAGTTTACTACTTTTAGCCAAAATATTTAAAAAAGATCTGTATGCAAAAGATGCCTTTGCTCTGACGATTTTATTTGCTTTATGGTTGAATCCATACATAGTCTTTAGTCTTGCTTTTCAACTGAGCTACGGATTATCCGGAATTTTGTATTTTCTATCGAAACATATAGAGGAAATAAATAAAAATGTCATCACTAAAGACCTATTTCTTTCCTTCATCATGACTACTTTTTCTTTTTTATTTTTAAGTTACCATTACTTTGAAGTGACCTGGTTAGGGATGTTTGTGAATATTCTTTTTTCGTTTTTCTTTTCAATTTGTTTTTTTCCGGTCTTATGGGTCATTTCAATCTGTGCTTTCCTGAACCTGCCTTCATTTTTTTATAGCTTTATCATTACCGGTCTGGACTCTATCCTCCTTTATTTGGAAAAATTCACGAACTTTTTAGCAGGAAAAAATTGGCTATTGATGGTTACCGGCAGGCAGAAAGGATTTAGTTATCTTTTATTAGCAGTAAGCATTATTTGTTTTTTTATATCAATAGAACAAAATAAAAAGTTGATTAAATCATTTGTTCTGTTGAGTATTACTTTTTTCATTTTTTATTTGACGCCGTATTTAAATCCGAACGGCAAAATTATTATGCTGGACGTGGGGCAGGGAGATTCATTTCTGTTTATTTCCCCCTTTCATAGAAACACCTTTTTAATTGATACCGGTGGAAGAATGTCATTTGGAAATGAGGCAGAATGGCAAAGGCGAATCAATCAAGACGCGCATGCAAAAAATCTTGTTTCAAGTATCAAGGCCCAAGGAGTACGGGAGTTGGATGCCATTTTTTTGACGCATAGCGATGTAGATCATTTGGGGAATTTAAAGTATTTAGCAAAGGAAATACCTGTATCAACCATTTTTTTCTCGAAAGGAATGGAGAAAACAGCAAAATTTCAAGAGGCTGTGAGTGACATGAATCAATCTAAAGTTGTTTTTACGCCACTGCAAGCACCTGAACGTGTGAGAGTTGGAGAGATTGTTTTTGAAATATTAAGCCCCTTAAAAGAAGGAGGAGGGACGAATGATGATTCATTGGTTTTGTTAACAAAAATCAGTGACTTGATTTGGTTATTTACAGGGGATATGGAAGAAAAAGGAGAGGAGTTATTAATTAAGCGCTATCCGAATCTACAAGTAGATGTATTAAAAGTTGGACACCATGGCAGCAAGACTTCCACAACAGAGACTTTTGTCAAACAAGTCTCCCCACGAGTTGCGTGGATTTCGGTGGGAGATAATAATTCATATGGGCATCCAAATAGCGAAGTTATCGAAAGGCTAGAAAATGAAGGAATAACCATATATCGTACAGATAAACAAGGAGCTATTCATTTTATCTATCGAAGAAATAAGAATCAGACGAAGATTATGGTACAATGATGGAAGATAATTTTGTGGAATGTGATGTGAGAAAATGAGTTATGCAACTGAAATAGCAAAAATTAAAAAAGGTGTTTTTAGTCCTGTTTATCTTTTTTTGGGAACAGAAATGTATTTTATTCAAGAGGCAAGAAAAACTCTATTAGAGTATTCAATGCCGGCAGAAGATCAAGATTTAAATGTCGGTATGTATAATATGGATGAAGCACCATTAGGCAATGCTTTGGAAGATGCAGAATCCATACCTTTTTTTGGAGACCGAAGGGTGATAATAGTTGATAATCCTATTTTTCTAACGGGAGAAAAACCAAAAGGGAGTGTGGAACATGATATCGAATGGCTAGAGCGCTATTTGAATCATCCATCCGATACAACGATTTTGGTCTTTTTTGCGCCTTACGAGAAGTTGGATAACCGGAAAAAAATCAGCAAACTCATACAAAAAAAGGCGAATGTTGTCAATGTATCTCCCTTAAAAGACACAGAAACGCGTCAATATTTAAGCAAGGTTATTCAAAATGAAGGGTATCAGATGGATCGCCAGACTGTGCAATTCTTTTTTGAACGAATAGAAGATAACCTATCAAAAGGAATGGATGAATTACAAAAATTATTTTTAGCCGCTATGGACGATAAAAAGATTACCAAACGTATGGTAGAAGATTTGGTTCCACGGAATTTGGAACAAAATATTTTTGATATTGTAACTTATGTGTTAAAAAAGGATGTCGAAAAAGCAATTCAGACTTATCGTGATTTACTTCTTCAAAAGGAAGAGCCCATTAAAATAAATGCGATCTTGTTAGGGCAATTTCGTTTGCTCATACAAGTAAAATTACTAGCAAAAAAAGGCTACCAACAACCGGATATGACAAAAGTTTTAAAAATTCATCCTTATCGAATCAAGCTGGCAAATCAACAAATCCGTAATTTAAACGAAAAAAAATTAACGGATGCCTATTTAGGACTAGTAGAAGCAGAAACGAAGATGAAGACAGGGGATGGACTCAAAGAAGTTCAGTTTGAATTGTTCATGTTGAAATATGCTAGTGCTTAAGGGATTTTTAAAATTATAAAGATAAAAAAACAGGCCGTTTAGGTCTGTTTTTTTTGTGCATTATTTGTTCAATTTTTTAGCAAGACGTGATTTATCACGAGATGCTTTATTATTGTGGATTAATCCTTTAGATGCTGCTGAGTCAATAGCTTTGAAAGCATCTTGCAATAAAGCTTCAGTGTTATCTGCACCTGCAGCTACTGCTTCTTCAAATTTTTTGATTGTAGTACGCATAGCACTTTTCTTAGCGTTATTCAATTCGTTCGCTTTTTCGCTTGTACGAACACGTTTGATTGCTGAATCGATATTTGGCAATGGGTTCACCCCTCTTTCAGTATTTCTGTTAAACGTCAGACGTTTGTTACCAACACGAAATATTATACCTAAATTTCATTCCGATTGCAATAAAAATTGGAATTGCCTCTGTTAATTTTCATAAGTTCCCATTGGAATCCTGTTGTTTGGCGAAAAATCATTATGGTGGTAAACTAGTAGAGGACTAAATGTAATGAGAACTTAGATGCTATTTTTATGTAAGGAGCACAGAAATGAAAGATCAATTTAAACTACAATCAAATTATCAACCAAGTGGTGACCAACCTGAAGCAATTCGCGAATTGATAAAAGGATTAAAAGAAAATCGAAAAGCCCAAACTTTATTAGGTGCAACAGGAACTGGAAAAACCTTTACTGTTGCCAATGTTATTCAAGAAGTAAATAAACCGACATTGGTTTTAGCACACAACAAAACACTCGCAGGTCAATTGTATGGAGAACTAAAAGAATTTTTCCCCAATAATGCGGTGGAGTATTTTGTCAGTTACTATGATTATTATCAACCAGAAGCTTATGTACCTTCTAGTGATTCCTATATAGAAAAGGAAGCAAGTGTGAATGACGAGATTGACAAACTGCGGCATTCTGCAACGAGTTCTTTGCTAGAGCGAAGGGATGTCATTGTAGTAGCTTCTGTATCTTGCATTTATGGTCTTGTAGATCCCCGGAACTACAAGGAACATGTTGTTTCTATTCGAAAGGGAATGGAGATTTCTCGAAATGAATTATTGCAACGGTTAGTTGATATGCAATTCGAACGAAATGACATTGATTTTCAACGGGGAAGATTTCGTGTTCGCGGAGATGTTGTCGAAATATTTCTAGCGTCTCGCGATAGCGAAGCAATTCGAGTAGAGTTTTTTGGAGATGAAATTGATCGTATCCGAGAAGTAGATGTTCTGACAGGGGAAATAAAAAATGATGTGGATCATTTTCCTATTTTTCCAGCAACACATTTCGTTGCGAATGAAGAACAAACACTACACGCTATTGATACCATACGCGCAGAATTAAAAGAACAATTAGCGGTTTTACGAGCAGACAATAAACTACTTGAAGCACAACGATTAGAACAGCGTACCAATTATGATCTTGAAATGCTTTTAGAAATGGGCTACTGTAACGGAATCGAAAATTATTCTCGTCACATGGATGGACGAAAGCCCGGTCAAGCTCCCTATACGCTATTAGACTTCTTTCCTGATGATTATTTAATTGTTGTGGATGAGTCACATATGACAATGCCGCAAATACGTGGAATGTATAATGGGGACCGCGCTCGTAAACAGCAACTAATTGATTATGGGTTCCGTTTGCCGTCAGCGCTAGATAATCGTCCGTTGCGTTTAGAAGAATTTGAAGACCATGTAAACCAAATTATCTATATATCGGCAACGCCTGGACCATATGAGTATGAACAGAGTCCTTATATTGCTCAGCAAATTATCCGTCCAACCGGATTGTTAGATCCAGTTATTGAAGTTCGTCCAATCAAAGATCAAATTGATGATTTGATTAGTGAAATAAACATTCGGAGTGAGAAGAACGAAAGAGTGTTTATTACAACTTTAACGAAGAAGATGTCAGAAGATTTATCTGATTATCTAAAAGAAGTCGGGATAAAAGTAAAATACCTGCATAGTGATATCAAGACGTTAGAAAGAACGGAAATTATCCGTGATCTTCGTCTGGGAGAATTTGATGTGTTGATCGGAATTAACTTACTGCGTGAAGGCTTAGATGTTCCAGAAGTTTCCTTGGTTGCAATTTTGGATGCAGATAAAGAAGGGTTTTTACGTAGCGAACGAGCGTTGATTCAAACTATTGGCCGTTCAGCGAGGAATGAGAATGGGAAAGTGATTATGTACGCAGATCGTATCACTGATTCCATGCAAAAAGCAATTGATGAAACACAGAGAAGACGCAGGATTCAAGAGGAATATAATGAAAAACATGGAATCGTACCGAAAACAATTATAAAAGAAGTGCGTGATCTCATTCGGATTACACACATTCCAGAAGATATTCCGGCAGAATCTAATACAATGGAAATTTATAAACAAATGAATCGGGAACAACGTGCGGTTTTAATTGACGAGTTAGAGCTAGAAATGCGTCAAGCGGCGAAAGAACTTAATTTCGAAAAAGCAGCAGAACTTCGAGATGTTGTATTGGAGTTACAAACTACTTATAAAAAGTAATTTTTACTTGCAATCCAACAAAAAATAAGGTAATCTTATTTTTGTGTTCTACACAATACCTTATTCTTGGTTTCGCGAGTCACCAACGTGTTACTCAGAATGAGGAATAAGAAAAAGAAGAGGTGAAAAGAATGGCAATTTCAAAAGAAAAGAAAAATGAAATTATTTCAGAGTACGCTGTTCACGAAGGAGATACTGGTTCTCCAGAAGTGCAAATTGCTGTACTAACATATGAAATCAATCTACTTAATGAGCATGCACGTGTTCATAAAAAAGACCACCACTCATACCGTGGCTTAATGAAAAAAGTAGGTCATCGTCGTAATTTATTAGCATATTTGCGTAAAAAAGACGTTGCACGTTACCGTGATCTTATTCAAAGATTAGGTCTACGTCGTTAATCTATCTAAATAATAGATCATTGAACGGATTCTTCTCGGAGAATCCGTTTTATTTTTAGAAGTTTTTTACTAATTATGTGCAAAAGACGAGATGTTTCGTTTATAATGATAGATAGCTCCCTGAGCATGGCACTACTATACAAATGTGAGCTTTTTTAGAAATAAAGGTATTATAAAAAATCTGACCTTTGTTTAGTAGTCAGCAAAAGGGAAGTAAGTTAAAAGGAGAATGAAGGAATGACAGAAAAGAAAGTTTTCCAAATGGAATGGGCAGGGCGTCTTCTGCAAGTTGAAATTGGACAAGTTGCCAAACAAGCAAATGGTGCAGTTTTAATAAGATACGGCGATACAGTTGTACTAACTGCAGCAGTAGGAAGTAAGGAAGCAAAAGATACAAACTTCTTTCCACTTACTGTGAATTATGAAGAAAAAATGTATGCAGTAGGGAAAATCCCAGGTGGGTTTATTAAACGTGAAGGTAGACCAAGCGAACATGCGACATTGACAGCACGTCTAATCGATCGTCCTATTCGTCCTATGTTCCCGGAAGGTTTCAGAAATGAAGTCCAAGTAACAAACGTTGTGATGTCTGTGGATCAAGAGTGTACACCGGAAATGGCTGCAATGCTTGGTTCTTCATTATCGTTAGGAATTTCAGATATTCCATTTTCAGGACCAATTGCGGGAGTGAACGTAGGTCGTGTGAACGGTGAATTAATTCTTAATCCGACTCCAGAACAAACGGAAGAGTCTGATATCGAATTAACCGTTGCAGGTACGAAAGAGGCCATTAACATGGTTGAAAGTAGTGCGAAAGTAGTATCAGAAGCAGATATGTTGGAAGCATTATTATTTGGACATGATGCAGTGAAACAAATGTGCGAATTCCAAGAAAAAATCATTGCTGAAATTGGCAAAGAAAAAATGGATGTTACTTTATTAGCAACGGATGCAGATTTGCATGCTGAAGCAAAAGAAAACTTTAGTGAAAAAATGAAAGATGCAATTCTAACAAAAGATAAGCAAGAACGTAATGATAAGATTGAAGCTGTGAAAGAAGAAATCATGGATTATTTCACAGAACAATATATGGAATCTGAAAACTTTGTATCGATTATTAAAGATGTACAACAAATTATTGAAGATATTGAAAAAGAAGAAGTTCGACGTTTAATTACAGTTGATAAAATCCGTCCTGATTTCCGTAAGTTAGACGAAATTCGTTCCCTCGATTCTGAAGTAGGCTTATTGCCGCGTGTTCATGGATCGGGTATGTTTACTAGAGGACAAACACAAGCTGCTACAGCTTGTACCTTAGCTCCCCTTGGCGAGCATCAAATATTGGACGGTTTAGGTGTTGAAGAGAGCAAACGATTTATTCACCACTATAACTTCCCACAATTTTCAGTAGGTAGCACAGGTCGTGCCGGATCTCCAGGACGCCGTGAAATCGGACATGGGGCTCTTGGCGAACGTGCATTAAAACAAATCATTCCTGATGTAGATGCTTTCCCATATACAATCCGTTTAGTATCTGAAGTTTTAGAATCAAATGGTTCTTCTTCACAAGCAAGTATTTGTGCTGGAACGCTGGCATTAATGGATGCTGGTGTGCCGATTAAAGCTCCAGTTGCAGGAATCGCAATGGGACTTGTGAAGGACGGCGAAGATTACACAATCTTGACGGATATTCAAGGAATGGAAGACCACTTAGGTGATATGGACTTTAAAGTTGCTGGTACGAGAGATGGTCTTACAGCTTTACAAATGGACATTAAAATTCAAGGGATTACTAAAGAGATTTTAGAAGAAGCACTTGTGCAAGCTCAAAAAGCACGCGTAGAAATACTAAACCATTTAGAGTCTGTTTTGCCAGAACCACGCGCAGAACTTTCTCAATATGCGCCTAAGATTGAAATGATGCAAATTAATCCAGATAAGATCAAAGTGGTTATCGGTAAAGGCGGCGACACAATCAATGGAATTATTGATGAAACCGGCGTTAAGATTGATATCGATCAAGATGGAAATGTGAGCATTGCTTCTGCAGATGCTGCAATGATTCAACGTGCAAAAGATATTATTAAAGAATTAACACACGAAGTTAAAGCAGGAGAAATTTATGAAGGTACGGTGAAACGTATTGAAAAATTCGGTGCTTTCGTTGAAATCACTAAAGGAAAAGATGGTTTAGTCCATATTTCTGAACTGGCAAATGAACGAGTTCGTGCTGTTGAAGATGTAGTTTCTATCGGAGATAAAATTGAAGTAAAAGTTCTTGAAATTGATAGACAAGGTAGAATCAACTTATCTCGTAAAGCATTGCTAAAGAAAGATAGCGAATAAAATAAGGATTTATGGCTGGAAATCTTACTGATTTCCAGTTTTTTGTAGACTAGGGGATTATAAGTTCAGCCATCAATGTCTAGCTCCCAAGTCCTGACCTAGTGAAAAAAAGATAAATTTGCCCCATTGCGCGCTTCGCTGCTCATTCAGGGTCAAATTTCCTATTTTTTCATAGGTCAAGGCGGACTTGTCCGCTTTTCTTATGTCGAGCTAGCAAGTTCTCACCCAATGATAAAGAACAAGTTGCTGTTTATTATCTACGTATTTTTCAAGTTAGGGAGGACGATGGAATAAAAAAAAAGAATATTCTTGGCTTTGTTTTTAAAAGTGCAAGCTTGGACCAGTAAAAAAGCCTTGAACCTCCCAGATTTATTATAAGTTCTGCCATCTATGTCCAGAACTCAAATCTTGGTCTAGCGGAGTTGCTTTGGGCATCCTGTGTTTTATTAGAAATAGGGATCAACGTACTTGGAAGTATGATGAAGACTAAGAGAGAATCAGGAGTTCCAATTTTAAATAGAAAGAAAGTAATATAATTAACATTTGTGAGGTGTCATTATGATTGATGTAAAGAGTATTTTCGATTTTAAGAAAATGAATGTTGAGAAATTGAAGTCATTTGGTTTTGTAGACTGTGTCAAATATTATGAGATCAAAAAAACAATTTTGGATAATCAGTTCTACATATCTTTAAAGGTCACCAAAACGGATCAAGTAGATTATTCTGTTATAGATTCCTCTATAAATGAAGAATATGCATTAGTAAAAACTGCAAACGCTCAAGGTTCATTCGTCGGAGAAATCCAGACAAAGTGTGAAGACTTTTTACGAGAGGTTTCTGATAAATGTTTTGATTACGATGTTTTCCAATCAGAACAAACAAAACGAGTTGTTCAATTTATCAAAAACAAGTATAACGTTGACGAGGAATATCTATGGGAAAAATACCCGAATTATGCAGTGTTTAGAAATCACGACAATAGCAAGTGGTTTGCAATCATCATGACTATAGATGGAAAAAAACTGAAATCATCTCTTGATAAAGAAGTTGAAATCATTGACTTGAAAGGAACTGCTGAAAATGTTGCGTCATTGGTTGATGACTGTAACTACTATGGAGGTTATCATATGAACAAGAAATATTGGTACACCACAGTATTAGATGATTCAATCTGTGATAGTGAGCTGTTTGATAGAATTGTGGATAGCTTTCATTTGATCCAATAATTAAATTTAACTAGCTAAAAATTACGTACAAGGATTCTTTTCGAAACTCTTGACCTGTAGATACTTCAAAAGTGAGGTGTCTTTTTTTGGTGTGCAGCTGAAGTAAAGACGAATAAACAATCACTAATTATGAAAAAAACAGGGCTTTTGCATGGAAATGATAAAAAAATAGAAAATAGATTAAAAAAAACTCATTTATATGCTAAAATGGTAAAAACCTCTTTAAGGTACTAAATAACTTTAAAGTATAAGAAGATGGAGTGAATGGGAAATATGAAAGAATATACAATTGCAGTTGTTGGAGCCACAGGAGCTGTAGGTCAAAAAATGATTCAATTATTAGAAAAATCAGAAATACCATTGAAAGAATTAAAGCTATTGGCTTCAGCGCGTTCTGCTGGAAAGACAGCTACTTTTAAAGGGAAAGAATATAAAATTGAAGAAACAACAAATGAATCTTTTAAAAATGTTGATATTGCTTTGTTTAGCGCAGGCGGATCGATTACGAAAGCATTTGAAAAAGCTGCTCGCGAAAGCGGAGCTGTCGTAATTGATAATACAAGTGCATTCCGTATGGATGAAAACACACCATTAGTAGTGCCGGAAGTAAATGCAGAAGCCTTGCATAACCATAATCAACTAATCGCAAATCCAAACTGTTCCACTACACAAATGGTAGTGGCATTAAAACCAATCAAAGAAGCATTCGGACTAAGCCGGGTAATTGTATCTACTTATCAAGCTGTAAGCGGCGCAGGAGTAGAAGCCCTTGAAGAATTAGATACACAAACAGCAAGCGTGTTAAAAGGCGAAGAAGTAGAAGCTAGTATTTTACCTTCTGCAGGTGACAAGAAACATTATCAAATGGCCTTTAACGTTATTCCTCAAATTGACTTGTTTTCTGACGAAGGCTACACTTTTGAAGAATGGAAAATGATTAATGAAACGAAAAAAATAATGGGTATGCCTAATTTGAAAGTTTCTGCTACCTGCGTTCGGGTACCAGTAAAGTATGGACATTCTGAATCTGTTTATATTGAAATCGATAAAGATGACGTATCAGTAGCTGATCTTCGCGCGGTGTTGGCTGACGCTCCTGGGATTATTGTACAAGATGATCCTTCAACGCAGCTCTATCCATTAGCGACAGAATCAGAAGATAAAAAAGATACGTTTGTGGGACGCATTCGTAAAGACCCGGATGATAAAAAAGGCTTCCACTTATGGATTGTTTCCGATAATTTAATTAAAGGAGCAGCTTGGAATTCAATTCAAATTGCGGAAACAATGATCGATATGAATTTGATTTAACACTGACAAGAAGAAGGTGCTCTCCACTCAATGAATGGATTTGTAAAATCTATTGATTGAAGGAGAGCTTTTTTTATAGACTAGGGGATTATAAGTTCAGCCATCAATGTCTAGCTCCCAAGTCCTGACCTAGTGAAAAAAAGATAAATTTGCCCCATTGCGCGCTTCGCTGCTCGCTAACGCATATCATTCGACTAACCCGCTGAAACGTGAAGTCTCCTGACAATTCAGGGTCAAATTTCCTATTTTTTCATAGGCCAAGGCGGACTTGTCCGCTTTTCTTATAAAAAAATCCCTATAAATCTCTTGAAACCGCGTGGCTTGTCCTGCTTTTTTGTAATAAATAATTGCTAATGATTACAAAACCAGCCTAGATAAGGTATAATATTTTTAGGAGAACTTCGGTTACGTGTATCGTTTTTGATATACAAAGAATAAAAAAGTTTTTATCATCTTTTATAATGCAGAAAAAATAAAAAGAAATAGCTGCCTTTTGAATGCTAATGCAAGCTGAAGTTATTCTTTTGATTCTTAAAAGAATTTTTTCGGATCGCAATTGGTTATTTTTTAGGTCTTTCTGAAAAAGAGAGGGATAGTGGTTTTTTAAAGGAGCAATAGCTCAATTTTCCTTAACTCCTAACAAAATATGTAGAATGATTAATTAGAAGAGGTGTAATAATGAGTGAAATAAAAATCATTCCTTTAGGTGGAGTGCGAGAAAACGGGAAAAATATGTACGTCGTAGAAGTAGACGAACTTATTTTTGTGTTGGATTGTGGATTAATATATCCGGATAACGAACTTCTTGGTATAGATATCGTTATACCAGACTTTACCTATTTGGAACAAAATAAAAATAGAATCGCCGGCATTTTCTTGTCACATGGTCATGAAGATGCAGTAGGGGCATTGCCATATTTTCTTGAAAATATCGATGCACCTGTTTTTGGGACTGAATTAACAATTGAACTGGCTAAAATATCAGTGAAAAGCACTGGTTTAAATCCAAAATTCGATAATTATCATGTCATTAATGAAAAAACAGAAATTGAATTTGACAATGTTACTGTAAAATTCTTCCGAACAACCCATTCAATTCCTGACTCAGTTGCTATTTGTCTGGATACAACCGATGGAACCATCGTCTATACGGGTGATTTTAAATTTGATCAAAGCGCATCAGAAATGTATAAAACTGATTTCGCTGCCATTTCTCAAATCGGTCAAAAAAATGTTTTAGCATTGTTAAGTGATTCTAGCGATGCTGAATCATACGTTGAAAATGTGAGCGACATGAAAGTTACGGAAGAAATTATCGATACGTTTAACAATGCGGAGGGACGAGTAATTGTATCTTGCGTGGCAAGTAATGTTATGCGAATCCAGCAAGTATTTGATGCAGCTTATCAGACAAAACGAAAAATATTTATGACCGGAACGAAATTAGTTCAAGTAGTAGATACCGCCATTAATTTAGGTAAGCTTATATTGCCATCTAAAAATGTGATTGTTACGCAAAAGAGTTTAGATCAATATCAGGATGATGAACTGGTAATATTGGAGACCGGACAAAGTGGCGAGCCATTCGAAGCACTTCAACGGATGTCTAAAAATAAACATAAACAAGTGAACATTCAAGATGGAGACTTAGTTTATATTACAACTACTCCTTCTACCGCAATGGAGAAAGTCGTTGCGCGCACCAAAAACATGATTTATAGTGCTGGTGGAAGTGTGAAAGAAATTTCGGATACATTTAAAGTATCAGGACATGCAACGCCCAATGATTTAAAATTGTTAATGAATTTATTAAATCCAACATTCTTTATCCCTGTACAAGGAGATTATCGCTTGCAAGCTGCGCATGCTGAATTGGCTCATGAAGTTGGAATACCATTCAAAAATATTTTTATTCCTGGAAAAGGGGATGTAATTGAATACAAAGATGGGCGCATGAGAATGTCGGGTCAAGTTCCTGCTGGGAATGTTTTAATTGATGGAATTGGCGTTGGAGATATTGGTAATATTGTTCTGCGTGATAGAAAGTTATTGGCAGATGATGGAGTGTTTATCGTAGTTGTTACTATTTCGCGTCGTCAAGGAAGAATTGTCTCGGGTCCAGAAATTATTTCTCGTGGGTTCGTTTATATGAAAGCCAGTGAGGATCTTATCAAAGAGAGTACAGAAATAACGAAAAAAGTGGTAGAAGATAACCTTGAGAATAAGGATTTTGAATGGTCGACATTAAAACAAGAGATAAGAGATTCATTAAGCAGGTATCTTTTTGATCAGACGAAACGTCGTCCGGTTATTTTACCAATCATCATGGAAGCATCTAGTTACTTGAAAAAATAGTAAGGTTTTTCGCCAAATTTTTAATGATTAAAGGAGCGGTTTTTTATATGGGTTCAAATAGTTTGAGGGGTTGGATAGAAGCAATCCTCATTGGGGTAGTTTCATACTTACTCTTGTATGTACCAATTGCGGTTGGGGATAGTTTCCTCACTTTTTCAGTTTTACCGATACTGTTTATCGGTCTCCGCAGAGGATTATTGCAAGGATTCTTTGCTGGAATTGTTGCAGGTATTCTCGCATTATTGTTAATGAGTAATAGCAATGATTTATTGGTAAACATCGTTTCTCAATTTGGACCACTTGCTTTTATTGGAATAGTTGGTTTTTTTGCGAAATTTACACAGCGAACATTAAACAACAAACGCTATCCGAATGCAGCAGTGAACATTATTACAGCATCAATTTTAGGAACTTTGGTTTTCTATCTATGGAAATTTGTTGCTTCTCTATCATTTAACGCGGAGCAAGTAGCGGAGGGAAGCAGCGCTATCTCTCACTATCTGAAGATTGATGGACTGTCTTTTGCTGTTACCTTGGCGGCTAATGCAATTGTATTACTACTTTTAGCAAAGTTTTTACCAAAGTTTTTTATTCCAAAAGATACGCCATTTTTAAGTAGAAAAGAAAAATCAAAATTATTAAACGATTAATAATTATTCTAAATGACCGATATAGGAGAGGTGGAAAAATGTTTTCACCTCTTTTCTGTACTTTTTTATAAAATGACTTAGGGAGTATGTGAGATGAGTATTTGGCAAGGAATTATTACGGCAATTTTTATTATCAACCTAGTCGGTGCGATTTATACTGTTTTTCATGAGAAACGAGACGTACCTACTACTTGGGCATGGCTTCTGACTTTAGCTTTAGTACCGGTTTTCGGATTTATACTCTATGTATTTGTCGGCAAAAAAATACCAGCTGGACGGATTTATGATATGAAGTCGCAAAAGAGTCTTGGAATGTCCGAACTTGCTGATTATCAAAAGGAAATGCTGGAGGAAAATGAACAAATTGCTTCCGAGGAAGACAATGATGTGCAGGTTCACACGGCTATTCTTTTTCTTGAAAGTAATGAGTCTATTTTAACAAGAGGGAACGACGTCGAAGTCATTATTGATGGTAAAGAAAAATTTGATCAGATGATTAAAGATATCATGGAAGCAAAACATCATGTGCACCTTCTTTATTATACTTTTCGTTCAGATGAATTAGGAAAGCGTGTGTTAGCTGCTTTGGAAAATCGTGCTGCTGCAGGTGTCGAGGTGTTGGTTGTTTTTGATGCCTTAGGATGTAGAGGGAATAATCCTAAATTTTTTAAACGATTAGAGGAGCTCGGTGGAAAGACGCTTGTATTCTTTGGTTCTCGTATCCCTTTCGTTAATTTACGTATGAATTATCGAAATCACCGTAAAATTATTGTTGTTGATAGTAAGATTGCTTATATGGGTGGATTTAATATAGGGAAGGAATATATTGGAAAAGGACCTTTAGGAAATTGGCGTGATACCCATATTCGAATTCAAGGAAATGCTGTGTTGACCTTGCAAAGTCGCTTTTTTATGGATTGGAATGCGGTTGCACCGAAAGAAGAAAAAAGAGGATATGAGGAATATTATTTCCCAATTTCACCTAAAATGGGTAACACTGCTATGCAGATTGTATCGAGCGGTCCGGAAGATGATATTCAAGCAATAAAAATGGGATTTATTAAGATGATCAGCCAAGCAAAACATTCTATTTATATACAAACACCTTATTTTATTCCTGATAACAGTGTTCATGAAGTGCTGAAGATTGCTGCTTTATCGGGTATTGAAGTTCATATTATGATTCCTTGCAAGCCCGATCATCCATTCGTTTACCGTGCTACTGAATATTTTGCGAAAGATATTATTGAGTACGGTGCCCATGTCTATATTTATGAGGACGGATTTTTTCACTCAAAAGTTCTGATTGTGGATAATGAAGTTGCATCAATCGGATCAGCAAACATGGATGTGCGCAGTTTTAAATTAAATTTTGAGATTAATGCATTTATTTATGATTCCACCATTGCAGAGGAGTTATTAGCGAATTTCAATCAAGATTTAAGTAAAAGTCTGCAGGTTGACGCTGAGTATTTTCAAAATCAATCTCGTTGGCGAAAATTCAAACAATATTTTTCTCGTTTGCTTTCTCCTATTTTATAAAGAATTTATTCCGCAATTCCCATAAGATTTCTATCAAAAAAGATGTTCTGATTCTTTGCGATTCAGTTGACATCTATAGATCTTTATGTAGAAAATGAAACACAATATCTTACAGATAAATTTAAAAACCACTCCTTTTTTAGGAGTGGTTTAAAAAGTTATATTTGTTGAATGGCTAGAATTTGGTCGATTTTCAATAGATGAACCATGTCATTTTCAGCAGTTTTAAAAGCAATTTGTTTGTTTTTATTGAGTTTTGAGTGGAATGTGCCAGTTAATAATTGACGAGTGTACTGGTTATGGCCAAGTTTTTTTTCAATTGTAATCGAAACTTTCTTTTTATTAATAGCCGCTTGATTAGCGAAGCGAATAATTTGGTATAATGGCATAACAGAGTTTGTGAGTTCAGAATGAATTGAGACAGGTAAGGCTGATTGAAGAGTAGAGCGCGAACCTTCTGCAGACAAGAAGTGATTATCATAATAATTTTCCATTTCAGGGCCTCCGAACGTTTGTTTGTATATTCTTATTATAGAACGTTTGTTCTAAAAAGCAAGTGTTTTTTTGTTTTTAAATTTCTGAAGAGTTAAATCTCTTTAAATATTACGAAAAAGATTTGAAGTCATCAGTAAATGACGTTATAATTGTACTGTTGGGAAATTTTAGACAATTTTTTTAGAGTTGGGGGTGGTATACTTGAATACGATTGATGAAGTAAAAAGGATTGAACAAGCTGCAAAAGAATTAGAAGCTTCCTTTGATGATAAGATGAAAGAAATGGTTGATCAAACGGAACAAAAAATTTCGGAAATGAAAGAAACAATCGAATCGGATCTACAAGAATATCAAAACGAGCAAAATCTTGCGACAGAAAAAAAGCTCGATCAATTGAAGCAGCAACTACAGAAAGAAACTTCTGAAGAGATGGATGCTCTTAAGAGCAATTATCATACTAAAAAAGATCAGCTTGTTGATATTGTTATTGAAGAGGTGATGAAACAATATGGCAATAGCTAAAATGAATAAAATAAAAATCATTTCGTTACAAGAACAAAAAGAAATGATTTTACAAACGATTCAAGGCATGGAAAGCATTGAATTAATTGACATGTCTGCTGAATACAAACGATTGAGTGCAATGAGCCCACGCAAAAGAGATAAAATTGATGAATCAATTAAATTATTGGAAAATAGATATGAAGAATATAGAAATTATATGAATTTTATGCAAGACTATTTTCCGAAACAATCACTTTTAGGGAAAATGCGTGAAAAAAGACAAGGCCTTACTATTCAAGAGTTAGAACGTGAAACGAAAGATATTGATCAACATGAAGTAATCCATACGATTCAAAGCTCCATGGATACTTTAAAAGAAATAAAAGAATCTTTAGAGCAAATGAAAGAATCAGAGGAGTTCTTGTTGAAATGGAAGAACATGAGCTACGTTCCACATCAAATGGAGAATAACAAATTCATCCGAGTTCTAGCAGGAACCATTCCGCAGACAGTTTCGGATGAATTTATGCGGTCTATTCGCGAATCTGACTTACTTCATGTGGAAGAAATTTACCAGACGAGGGATGAGTACGGTGTTACAGTAGTCTTTGACTATAAGGATAAAGAAGCTGTCCTTTCATTATTAGAAACGAATCATTTCTTTAAACTTAACTATCTATATCAAGATACTCCAACAGAAGAATTAAAGAAAATCGAGAACGAGATGAAAACTCTTATCCAACAAAGACAAGACCTACAAAAGACACTTACTGATCGAAAAGACATTGAGTGGAAATTAAAATTAATGATTGAAACGGTTTATGCTCATCTTCAAAGAGTTCGGGGAGAATTGCTTCTGGTTGACGAACCTAACCTATTTATTTTAGAAGGATGGATGGAAAAGAAGAAAGTCCATGAGGTCCAACAAACTATGCAAGAAACGCTTTCCATTGATGATTATGCTTTTCTTGTAGAAGAGGTCAAGGAAGAAGAAATTGATAAAGTTCCAATTGTATTGGAAAATAATAAATACATAGCACCTTTTGAAACTATTACTGAGATGTATAGTTTACCGAAGTATAATGAGATTGATCCAACGCCGTTTCTTATGCCATTTTATCTAGTCTTTTTTGGAATGATGATGGCAGATGCTGGATATGGGTTAATGATGTTCCTTGCAACGACTCTAGCATTGAAATTTTTCACACTTACTAAAAGCATGCAAAAAAACATGCGCTTTTTCCAAATGTTAGGCTGTGCAACAATCGTATGGGGGATCATTTATGGTTCATTCTTTGGATTGGAACTACCAATCGTTCCACTTTCGATCATGGATGATGTTAATACGATTTTAGTGATATCAGTAGTTTTTGGTGTAATCCAAATTTTATTAGGATTAGGAATAAAAACTTATTTACTGTTAAAAGAAGATGACAAATATGGTGCACTTTCCGATGGAATCGGTTGGCTGACAATTTTTGCAGGGATTATTCTGTTAGTTTTAGCAAATCTAGTTTTCCCAAATGCAACTTTATCAACAATCGGAACAATTATTGCCCTAGCAGGAGTAGTGATCGTGATTGTTGCCTCAGCTTTAGCTTCGGCGAACAAAGCGTTGGGAGTGGGTATTGGGCTTTATAATTTATACGGTATTACCGGATATGTCGGAGATATCGTTAGTTACACACGATTAATGGCTCTGGGAGTATCAGGAGGAAGTATTGGTTTAGCCTTTAATATGATTATTGACTTCTTGCCAACAGGCGCGAAGTTCACAGTCGGAATCCTTCTTTTTATTGTTTTACATTTAGTGAATATTGGGCTTTCTGCTTTAAGTGCCTATGTTCATGGGGCAAGACTAATTTTTGTGGAGTTTTTCGGTAAATTCTACGAAGGTGGCGGAAAAGCGCTAAAACCGCTAAAAACGTCAGAAGAATACATTGATTTAAAAAATACACTTACTTACAAAATGGAGGAATAGAAATATGGAAAACCAAACATGGCTACAATTTTTTATTGAAAATAACGGAGGAATCATCTTTGCTGCTTTAGGGGTGGCAATCGCGGTAATCTTCTCAGGTATGGGATCTTCGCGTGGAGTTGGGATGACAGGTGAAGCTGCTTCTGCATTGATTAAGGAACAACCGGATAAATTTGGTAAATCTTTGATCCTACAATTGCTGCCTGGTACACAAGGTTTATACGGATTCGTTATTGGTTTCTTGATCTACTTAAATATGTCTTCTGACATGGCTTTCCAAGATGGAATTTACATGTTGATGGCTGCTTTGCCTATTGCTTTCACTGGATTGACTTCAGGAATCGCTCAAGGACGTGTAGCAACTGCAGCAATCCAAATCCTGGCTAAAAGAGAAGAGCATAATACTAAAGGGATTATTTATTCAGCAATGGTTGAAACTTATGCTATTTTAGGATTTGTTATTTCCTTCCTACTAGTTCTAAATAACTAATACTGAACGAAGGGATGATAGACATGAAAGAATTGAATGTACTTTCGGAACAAATATTAAAACGTACAAAAGAAGCTGGTCAGAAAAAATTAGCAAATAAAGAACAAGAATTAGCTCAAAAAATTGAAGAAAACCGCGTGCGCTTTGTAGAACAACAAAAAGCGCGCAAAGCAACAATTAAAACAAAAAGCGAAAACGATTATGAGCGTCAAGTTCAATCGTTGGCTAATGAAAGAAGAAATCGAATTTTAGTTGAAAAACAAACCATTATGAATGAAGTTTTTCAAAATTCAATTGCAAAAATGACTGCTTGGGATTCAGTAACATTTCAATCTTTTGTTGAAAAAGTTTTGAACCAATTCAATACTAATTCGCTACATTTAATAATAGGAGAGAAATCTGCTTCCTATTTTACAGATTCTTTTAAAGAGACTTTAAAGAAAAAATACCCTCATTTAATAATCGAAAATAGAACAGCAAGCAACAAAGCTGGCTTTATTGTCGAGCAGGGTGGCATTGATTATAACTTTTTCTTTGATCAAATCGTAGCCGAAATAAAAAAAGACTTTTCACCAAAATTGGCTTCCCTTGCATTTGAGAAAAATGAATAGGGGGAAGAGCTAATGAGAGATACTGATTATAAAGGTATCAATACGTTAATTCGTACTTATGAACTTCGGTTATTAAAAACAGAAGATTTTGAACGAATGATTAAAGCAGATGATTTAGCTTCTGCTTTAGACGTACTAAAAGGAACAGATTATGAATTTGATCAAGCGGAAGTGCTTCGAACAAAGGACTTCAATCAATTTGCCATGAATCATTTAGCAAATGTCTACCGTGAATTATATGAGTTAGCTCCTACACCTGAACTGATCGACTTGTTTACCCTAAGGTATACCTATCACAATTTAAAAGTATTGCTAAAACAATATATTTTAAAGGAAAATTATGAATCTTTATTGATTCCAATTGGACATTTGTCGATTGACTCCCTGAAGAATCTTGTTGAAACAGGAGAAAGCGATGTTGCTCATCCTATTATGGTAGAAGCTGTTCAATCAGCGAAAAGTGATTATGAGGAACGAGGCTTAATTGAAGCTGTGACTGTCTATATGGATACGTATTATTTCCGTCATTTACGAGCAATAACCAATGAAATTGACTATTCTCCGATTACAAATATTACGGATACATTGATTGATTTGTATAATTTAACTTCTGTAGTAAGAAGTTTGAATCAAGGAAAGCCACGTAGCCATTTATATGCATTATTGTCTTCTTCAGGTTCAATTTCGAAGCAAGATATCATTGACGAGTCAATGAATGGAGCAGTTAGTGTGCTAAGAAAGTTATACTCTGGTATGTCTTATGGCTCACAATTGGAAACCGTCATCGAGGATAATAATCGAATTGATACGTTGAAGCTAGACAAGCTGATGGATGATTTAATTCATCAAATCGTTTCTGAGGGAATTTATCAAGCATTTGGACCGTTGCCTTTGCTTGGATATATTTACGCAAAAGAAACAGAAGTTACCAATCTTCGTTTGATTTTAGTTGGTAAGGATAATGAAATTGAAGAAGAAAAATTAAGAGAGAGGGTGCGAAAAGTTTATGGCTCATAATATAGGTGTTGTAGGCGATAAAGATTCCATCCTCCCATTTAAAATTATTGGTTTCTCTGTCTTTGCTTGCAGTACAGCAAATGAGGCAAGAGAAACCATTGACCGCCTAGCAGAGGAGAACTATGGAATCATTTATTTAACGGAAGCTCTAGCAGAACAAATTCCAGAAACAATAAAAAGATATGATGCCAAGTTAACTCCTGCGATTATTTTAATTCCAAACCACAGTGGTTCTTTAGGAATTGGAAAACAAAGAATTCAAGATAACGTAGAAAAAGCAGTTGGACAAAATATTTTATAATTAGGAGGGAACTTATTTGAAAAAAGGTAGAATAATCAAAGTTTCCGGTCCTTTAGTCATGGCAGAAAACATGGAAAATGCAAATATTCAAGATATTTGTCAAGTAGGCGAATTAGGTTTAATTGGTGAAATCATTGAAATGCGTAAAGATGTTGCCTCTATTCAAGTATATGAAGAGACTTCAGGTATAGGACCAGGCGAACCTGTTACAACAACGGGAGAAGCACTATCAGTAGAATTAGGACCTGGAATTGTATCCCAAATGTTTGACGGGATCCAACGTCCTCTTAACACATTTAAAGCTGTTACAAAGAGTGATTATTTAGTACGTGGTGCTCATGTAGATCCATTGGACCGTAGCAAGACATGGGAATTTAAAGCAACAAAACAAGCTGGTGATAAGGTAATTGCCGGTGATATCGTGGGGATTGTACAAGAAACAAAAGTTATTGAACATCGTATCATGGTACCCTACGGAGTTGAAGGAACGATTGAATCCATTCAAGCAGAAGGTACTTTCACTCTAGAGGATGTCATTTATACTGTACAAACTGAAAATGAATTGAAAGAATTCACGATGATGCAAAAATGGCCGGTAAGAAGAGGCCGTCCAATCGAAAGAAAATTAAATCCACATGTTCCATTAAGAACAGGTCAACGTGTTATTGATACTTTCTTCCCAATCACTAAAGGGGGAGGAGCTGCGGTTCCCGGACCTTTTGGTGCTGGTAAAACGGTTGTTCAACATCAAATCGCAAAATATGCAGATGTAGATTTAGTAGTTTATGTTGGCTGTGGAGAACGTGGAAATGAAATGACGGATGTGTTGAATGAGTTTCCAGAATTGATTGATCCTAATACGGGAGAATCCTTGATGGAACGAACCATCTTGATCGCTAATACGTCTAATATGCCGGTAGCAGCCCGTGAAGCATCTATTTATACAGGGATCACAATTGCTGAATACTTCCGTGACATGGGCTACAGCGTGGCTGTCATGGCAGATTCGACTTCTCGTTGGGCAGAAGCTCTTCGTGAAATGTCTGGACGTCTGGAAGAGATGCCAGGAGACGAAGGTTATCCAGCATATCTAGGAAGTAGGATTGCTGAATACTATGAGCGAGCTGGTCGTGTAGTTGCTCTTGGAAGCGACGGAAGAGAAGGCAGTATTTCTGCGATTGGAGCTGTATCGCCACCAGGTGGGGATACTTCAGAACCTGTTACGCAAAATACGCTTCGTGTTGTAAAAGTTTATTGGGCATTAGATGCATTATTAGCACAAAAACGCCATTTTCCATCGATGAACTGGTTGGACTCTTACTCTCTTTACAATAAAGAAGTAGGTGAATATCTAGATGAGCAACTAGATCCGAATTGGTCGAAAATGGTTCAACATGCAATGAGATTACTGCAGAAAGAATCGGAATTAGAAGAGATTGTGCGTCTAGTTGGGATTGAATCTTTATCTGAAGCGGATCGATTAACGATGGCAATATCTGAATCAATTCGAGAAGATTACTTGCAACAGAATGCATTTGATGACGTGGATACCTATACTTCCCAAACAAAACAATTAATGATGTTGGATTTAATTTTAAGTTTTGAAGAAGAAGCTAGCGAAGCGATGCGTTTAGGAGCTTACTTCAACGAGATTATCGATGGTACAGAAGAAATTCGTGACCGGATTGCAAGAAGTAAATTCATTGCTGAAGAAAATATCGATGATATTAAGCAAATCAAAGAAGATATGAAAGAAACATTACGTAAAATTTTAGCAGAGGGAGGAATGACGAACCATGCTTAAAGAATACAAAACAGTAACAGAAGTAGTCGGCCCTCTGATGGCAGTCGAGCAAGTAGAAGGCGTTAAATACGACGAGTTAGTGGAAATTCAAATGCAAAATGGCGAGATTCGTACAGGACAAGTTCTGGAAATTACAGAAGATAAAGCAATGGTACAAATTTTCGAAGGTCCAGCTGGTATCAATATAAAAGATACAAAAGTACGTTTTCGTGGAAAACCTTTATCAATTGATGTTTCTGAAGACATGGTTGGTAGAGTGTTTGACGGGATGGGAAGACCGATAGATAATGGCCCAGAGATTATTCCGGAAGCTTCATTGGATATAAACGGACAGGCAATTAATCCTGTTTCACGTGACTATCCAGATGAATTTATCCAAACAGGTATTTCAGCAATCGATCATTTGAACACCCTTGTTCGTGGCCAGAAACTTCCTGTTTTCTCTGGCTCTGGATTACCTCATAAAGAATTAGCGGCTCAAATTGCTCGTCAAGCTTCCGTATTGAATAGTGATGAAAAATTTGCTGTTGTCTTCGCAGCAATGGGAATTACTTTTGAAGAAGCTGAGTTTTTTATGGAAGACTTCCGGAAAACAGGTGCGATTGACCGTTCCGTAATGTTCGTAAACTTAGCGGATGATCCTGCGATTGAAAGAATTGCGACGCCTAAAATGGCTTTGACAGTTGCGGAGTATCTTGCATTTGAAAAAGACATGCATGTACTGGTAATTATGACTGACATGACCAATTATTGTGAAGCTTTACGAGAAATTTCTGCTGCTCGAAGAGAAGTTCCAGGCAGACGTGGATATCCTGGTTATTTATATACAAACTTATCAACGTTGTATGAGCGTGCTGGAAGATTGGTAGGAAAAAAAGGTTCCGTTACCCAAATTCCGATACTTTCCATGCCGGAAGATGATATTACCCATCCAATTCCTGACTTGACAGGGTACATCACGGAAGGACAAATTATTTTGTCACGTGAATTAGATCATGCAAACGTACAACCGCCAATCGATGTATTACCTTCTTTATCACGATTGAAAGACAAAGGGACTGGAGAAGGAAAAACTCGTAAAGATCATTCAGCAACCATGAACCAGTTATTTGCCGCTTATGCAGAAGGAAAACAAGCAAAAGAGCTAGCTGTTATCTTGGGGGAATCTGCTTTATCCAATACAGACAAACTTTATGTAGAATTTACAAATCGTTTTGAAGCAGAATATGTCAATCAAGGCTTCTATACAAATCGTACGATTCAAGAATCACTTGACTTAGGATGGGAACTATTATCAATCCTGCCGAAGACAGAGTTGAAGCGTATTAAGAATGATATGATCGAAGAGTTCATGCCGGAAGGAGAGTGATCCGATGGCTCGTTTAAATGTCAAACCTACCCGAATGGAATTGGCAAATCTTAAGGATCGTCTTAAGCTATCTACTCGCGGACATAAGTTATTAAAAGATAAACAAGATGAATTGATGAGACAATTCATTATCCTAATTAAGGAAAACAATGCCTTACGTGAAGAAGTTGAAAGAGAATTGACGGATTCCATGAAGGAATTTGTTATTGCGAAATCTTTAATTAACGAATTGTTTATTGAAGAATTATTCGTTGGCTCTGAGACAAATGTAGAGCTGGACATTCATGAAAAAAACATCATGAGTGTGATTGTTCCGCAAATGGATTTTAACATCAAGGAAGCAGATGTAACTTCTGATATTCAGTATGGTTACTTGAATTCAAGCAGCGAGTTGGATGAAGCTATCGAGCGGATTGAATCGATATTGCCCAAGCTTTTAAAGTTAAGTGAAATCGAAAAGACCTGTCAACTCATGGCTGATGAAATTGAAAAAACAAGAAGACGTGTAAATGCATTGGAATACCGTATGATTCCTCAATTACAAGAGACGATTCGTTATATTCAAATGAAACTAGAAGAAAATGAACGCTCATCCATTGTTCGCATGATGAAAGTAAAAGATATGGGTACGAACAACTAGAGAATGATGAAATACGTTTTGAAAGAGGCAATGAATGTTGTCTCTTTCTTTTTTATAAATGGGGATATTATAAGTTTTTTTCTGCATTCAATAAATAAATTCATCATGAAATTGAAAATTTGATGTGAAAAGATACTTGTATGTTTTCACTTTTCTCGGATTGTGGTACACTAGTGGGAAATAACTTACGTCATTTTAATGGAAAGTTACAAAAGCAAGCAAATTAGATGGATGGTGGATTTACTAATGACCGAAAAGGGATTACTAATTGTACTATCTGGTCCTTCAGGAGTGGGAAAAGGAACAGTTAGGCAAGCGATTTTTTCACAGGGTGAACAAGAGTTTATGTATTCAATTTCAGCTACGACCCGGAAACAAAGAGAAGGGGAAGTAGATGGCATTGATTATTTTTTCAAATCACGAGAAGAGTTTGAAAGAATGATTGAGAAAAATGAGTTACTTGAGTATACAGAATATGTAGGCAATTACTATGGCACGCCAATCGACTATGTGAAAAAGACGCTTGAAGCTGGAAATGATATTTTTCTGGAAATCGAAGTTCAAGGTGCAATGCAAGTTAAAGAACGTATGCCAGAAGGTATTTTTATCTTTCTAACACCTCCTGACATGATGGAATTAGAAGCTCGAATTATTAATCGCGGGACGGATGCTTCGCCGGTTATTCGAGAGAGAATGGAAAAGGCCGTTGAAGAACTAAACTTAATACGCTATTATGACTATGCAGTTGAAAATGATACCGTTGATAATGCGGTCAACAAAGTATTGGCAATTATTAAAAGTGAACATTTAAAAGTATCACGCATATTAGATACAAAATTGAGAACAGAAAAGGAGTGATGATACGATGATGCTTTACCCATCGATTGACAAGTTGTTAGGTCAAGTTAATTCAAAGTATTCCATGGTGATTGTTTCCGCAAAACGTGCGCATGAATTACACGAAAAAGCAGAACCTCTTTTAGAAGAGTATGAATCTCATAAAAATGTTGGACGAGCTCTAGAAGAAATTGTTGCTGGAGAGTTAACGGTTAAAGAAGATTACTGAACTAAAAAATTACATAAAAGTTGCTGAATTTGCTTGTCGAATCCAGCAACTTTTTCTTTTGGAGTCTGACAATAAAAATTGACAAGACTTTATAATGCGAATCTAGTAAAATGAGTAGTGAAAACAATCGTTAAAGGAGGAAAATCATTGAAACAAATTGCAAAGGTGATTGTAGATGTACCTGCTATGCAAACAAATCGACCATATGATTATGTAATTCCTCTTAATCTTGTTCAAAAACTTGAAATAGGTATGCGAGTGGAAGTGCCTTTTGGATCTCGCTCGATTCAAGGCTTCATAACTGAGATTGTAGATGACTCAAATTATGATGGTGAGTTAAAGGAAATTGTTCGTCCTCTTGATATCGAACCAGTACTGACAGAAGAATTACTTCAGTTGGGAAAAGATATGGCAGACCGCATATATTCTTATCAAATTTATTGTTATCAAACCATGCTCCCTACCATGCTGAAAGCAAAATATTCAAAAGAATTTTTTTTAACAGATGAAATAGAAGAAGCTCTGTGGTTTGATTTGTTCGAAGGACAAGATACATTATCGTGGGAAAGAGCACTGGAAAAAGGGGTGCTTCCACAGTTATTAGATTTAAAGAAAAGAGAAAAGGTTGATCTTCGTTATCTCGTCAAAAATCAAGTAAAATCAAAAAAAATCAAAGTATATTGTTCAGCAATGTCCTGGTTGCAAATTGAAGAAGAATTAGAAACACTGCCGAAAAATGCTAGTAAGCAAAAAGAACTGCTGCATGCTCTACAAAAAATAGAAGATCAGTGGATGACAAAAAAAGAATTTCAAGAACAATTCGATCTTTCAGCGCAAACTGTTCAAACTGGAGTGAATAAGCGTTGGTTGAAAGAAGAAGAAAAAGAAGTATATCGTGATCCGCTAAAAAATCATCATTTTTCTCAAACAGAAAATAAACAGTTAAATGATGCTCAAACAGAAGCTTTTAATCAAGTTAAAGAAGCCATTGAAAACAACGAACATCATGTTTTTCTTTTAAAGGGTGTGACAGGCAGCGGGAAGACAGAAGTATATCTGCAGTTAATCGGAGATGTTTTGAAGAAAGGGAAGACGGCTCTGATGCTGGTACCTGAAATAGCCCTTACTCCACAGATGGTCCGTCATTTTAAAGAACGTTTCGGCAATGATGTGGCGGTAATGCACAGTGGGTTATCGGCTGGAGAAAAGTATGATGAATGGCGGAAAATAAAACGAGGCGAAGCTCACGTCGTTGTTGGAGCTCGCTCATCCATATTTTCTCCTGTAGAAAATCTAGGTATTGTTATTATCGATGAAGAACACGAAACGACCTATAAACAAGAAGACAACCCTCGATACCATGCTCGAAATGTTGCAATATACAGAGGAAAGTACAATCAGTGTCCAGTGATTCTTGGAAGTGCCACGCCTTCGCTTGAAAGCCGTGCTAGAGCTCAGAAAAATGTTTATAAATTATTGGAACTACCAGATCGAATCAACGCAAAAGCAATGCCAGAAGTTCAAATTGTCGATATGAGAGAAGAGTTTCAGGAAAATAACCGTGGTAATTTTTCACGTGTTTTACAAGAAAAAATCCAAGATCGCCTACAAAAGAAAGAGCAAAGTGTTTTACTATTAAATAGACGAGGTTACTCTTCATTTATTATGTGCCGTGATTGCGGATATGTTTTAGAGTGTCCAAATTGTGATATCAGCATGACCTTTCATATGGACACAAAGGGGATGAAATGCCATTATTGTGGCCATGAGAAGCCAGTTCCAAAGACCTGCCCGAAATGTGCAGGTCACCAATTCCGCTACTATGGAACCGGCACTCAAAAGATTGAAAAAGAGCTGAATGAGCTCTTTCCAGAAGCAAGAATCATTCGAATGGATGTTGATACAACAAGAAAAAAAGGTGCGCATGAAAAACTATTGGATGCATTTGGGAAAGGGAAAGCAGATATATTATTAGGCACGCAAATGATTGCAAAAGGATTGGATTTTCCCAATATTACGCTTGTAGGGGTAATCAACGCGGATACATCTTTGAACTTGCCAGATTTTCGCTCTTCCGAAAAAACATTCCAGTTACTCACCCAAGTAAGTGGGAGGGCGGGACGAGCTGATTTGGTGGGAGAAGTGATCGTCCAGACATTCAATCCTGAACATTACGCCATTGAATACGCCAAGCATCATAACTATGATGGGTTTTACCGCCAAGAAATGGTCTTGCGTCATCATGGAGGTTATCCGCCTTACTATTTCACTACGCAAATTACCGTTAGTGATGCAGATGAGAAAAAAGCACAAGTGAAAATATACGAAATTAATGCCATGATCCGAAAACAAATGGGTGAAGGAACTATTGTCTTAGGACCTTCAAAAAGTTCAATTGCCAAAATGAATAATCGTTATTATTTTCAATTATTAGTTAAATATAAAAACGAGCCACGTTTACATGATGTATTAACAATGATTTTAGATCAATCACAAAAAGACAATGCAAAAGGATTATATATATCAATCGATACAGAACCAGTGAATTTCTTCTGATTTTGTTTTCTAGCTAGAAAGGGGAGAAGGTGTGGGAATGACAGAGATTGTATCAGAAGCACACCGCAAAAATGAAACGAATTATTTTTATGGGAACACCAGAATTTTCGGTTCCAATTCTAGAAGCTTTATTTGAAAGTGAGTACGAAGTAGTTGCCGTTGTTACGCAGCCGGACCGACCTGTGGGGAGAAAAAGAGTGTTAACACCTCCACCGATAAAAGAAGCTGCTTTAAAGCATCAAGTTCCAATCTATCAGCCTGAAAAAATTTCAGGGTCAAAAGAATTAGAAGAGTTGATTGCTTTAGAAGCAGATTTGCTCATAACAGCTGCATATGGACAGTTTTTACCAACTAAATTATTAAATGCGCCAAAACATCGGGCAATTAATGTCCATGCTTCTTTATTACCAAAATATCGTGGCGGAGCACCCGTTCATTATGCGATTATTGAAGGAGAAAAAGAAACAGGCGTATCCATTATGTATATGGAAAAGAAAATGGATGCAGGTGCTGTCTTAGCTCAAAGGAGCATTCCCATTGAGGAAGATGATGACGTGCAATCCATGTTTGATAAATTGAGTCTCTTAGGAAGAGATTTATTAATGGAGGTACTGCCTAAGTTATTTGCAGAAGAAATCACTCCAGTAGAGCAAGATGAAAGCAAAGTAACCTTTTCTCCCAATATATCTCGAGAAGAAGAACGGATTGATTGGGACCAAACTGCGGAGCAGATTGCTAATAAAGTAAGAGGAATGCGTCCTTGGCCTGTTGCGCATGCACTTTTAGATGGGGAAAGATGTAAAATTTGGCAAGCAAAGAAAACAGATAAGGAGACAACATTATCCCCAGGTTCTATTGTAGAATGGGATAAAAAATCCTTGTTTGTTGCTTGCGGAAATGGCACAGTATTAAAAATCACCGAATTACAGCAAGCGGGAAAAAAGAAAATGTCTATAAATAATTTTCTAAATGGGAATGACATTGAGGCGATTAAAAGAATAGGATTTGACTAATATGAGTAAAAAGAAAACAAATAAAATTGTCCATTCTGTAAGATACCTAGCAACTGAGATGCTGGATGCAATTGATACAGAAGGTGCCTATTCCAATATTCTTTTGAATGCGATAATCGAAAAAGAGCAATTAAACAGCGCAGATATTGGTTTATTGACAGAGTTGGTTTATGGAGTCACACAAAGAAAATTAACACTTGATTATTTCTTGCAACCCTTTATTCGGAAACCTCAAAAAATGCAAAGCTGGGTAATAAATCTACTGCGTCTGTCTGTTTATCAAATTGTTTATCTGGATAAAATACCTGATCATGCAATTTTTTATGATGCAGTTGAAATTGCCAAACAAAAAGGTCATACTGGGATTGCTAAACTAGTAAATGGTGTTTTACGTAATTTCCAACGAACAGGGTGGCAAGATTGGGAAGAAATTCCAGATCAAACGAAAAAATTGTCAATTGGGGCAAGTGTTCCAGAATGGTTAGTAAAGAAATTTATCAAGGACTTTGGGCATGCAAAAGCTGAAAAATTGCTATTATCTCTCCAACATGCTCCTTATCTTTCTTTGCGAGTCCAAAACCCAGAAAAATTGGATGAAATAAGAGAAGCCTTGGAAAAAGAAGGTATTGAAACGGAGCGCAGTCCAATTTCACCCGTAGGATTACGCGTGAAATCAGGAAAAGTGACGCATAGTTCCTTCTTTAAAAAAGGTGCGATTACAATTCAAGATGAGTCTAGTCAACTAGTAGCTTTATTTGGTAAACTAGAGAAAGCTGATGCGGTGCTTGATGCTTGTGCAGCGCCTGGCGGCAAGACCATTCATATGGCTAGTTTTTTAGATGAAGGATCAGGAGGAACTGTCCATGCACTTGATATTCATGAACATAAAATCCAGCTGATTGAAGAAAATGCTCGACGTATGAATGTTTCTAATCGAATAAATACCCATTTGCTGGACGCAAAACAAGCGGATACTCAATTTTCCAAAGAGCAATTCGATGTTGTTTTTGTAGATGCACCTTGTTCTGGTTTAGGGCTAATGAGACGAAAACCAGAGATTAAATATGTAGTAACAAAGCAGGGGATTACTTCCTTACAAGAGGAACAATACAATATTTTAACGGCTGTTGAACAGTTAGTGAGAAAAGGCGGCAGATTAGTATATAGTACGTGTACACTGGCGAGGGAAGAAAATCAGGAAATTGTTGAAAAATTTCTAACAGAGCATCCTAATCATCGTGTGCTGCCTGCTAACTCCGCAGTCAATGAAAACGGAGACGAGAAATTTCCATCCGAAATCGTTACTTCAGAAGGATATATTCAAATTTTCCCGGATGATTTTGGCACTGATGGCTTTTTTATCTGTGTGATGGAAAGAGTAGAGTGATAGAGGAGACGGAAGAGAATGCAAATTGCTTATGGAAGTGATAGAGGTAAGAATAGAAAGATAAACGAAGACTTTGTCAGTTGGTTTTCTAATGAAAATGGACAGCCTTTATTGTTGCTTTGTGATGGAATGGGCGGTCATCAAGCTGGTGACGTAGCAAGTGAAATGGCTGTTTCTCATATGGGAGAAGCTTGGAAACCAACTTCTTTTACCGATTGCGAACAAGTTTCTGTCTGGTTATTGAATACCATTCAAAAGGTAAATCGTTTAATTTTTCAAAAATCCTTGGATTTTACTGATTTAGATGGAATGGGAACGACTTTAGTAGCTGCTACTTATATTGGTAAAGAACTAGTCATCGCTCATGTTGGGGATAGCCGAGCTTATCTATACCGAAATTATCAATTGAAGCAACTAACGGAGGATCATTCTTTGGTCCATGAATTAGTGAAATCAGGTGAGATTTCATCTGAAGAAGCCAAGAATCATCCACAAAAAAATATTGTTACCCGTTCCGTAGGTACAAGAGAGTCAATTCAAGTCGACCTAACATCCATTCCGGTACTTGAGAATGATATTTTACTACTGTGTACCGACGGATTGAGTAATATGGTGGATGAAGTAGGTATAAAAGGTGTTCTGAAAGATTGGCTTAGTGTAGAAGAAAAAACGAATAAATTAATAGAGTCAGCAAATGAAGCAGGCGGCTTGGATAATATTTCTGTGGTACTTGCAGACTTTTCTGAAAGAAGGGAGGAATGATGTTGTTAGAAATCGGTAAAAAAATCGGTGAACGATATAAAATAATTCGTCACATTGGTACAGGCGGAATGGCGAATGTATATTTAGGGCATGACCTGATACTTGATCGAGATGTTGCAGTGAAAGTACTTCGTTACGATTTCCAAAATAATAAAGAAGCGCTTAGACGATTTCAAAGAGAAGCTCTTTCTGCAACGCAGCTCATTCATCCGAATATCGTTGGTGTATACGATGTTGATGAAGATAACGGACTGCAATACATTATTATGGAATACGTTGAAGGAACGGATTTAAAGAAGTATATCGAAAAAAACGGAAAAGCTAGTCCGGAAGAAGCCATTCATATTATGAGCCAAGTTCTTTCTGCAATGGCACTTGCTCACCGAAATCGAATTATTCATCGGGATATTAAGCCTCAAAACTTATTAATCGATAAAGATAATACGATTAAAGTAACGGATTTTGGAATTGCCGTAGCACTTTCTGACACATCTATTACTCAAACAAATACACTTCTTGGTTCCGTTCATTATATTTCACCTGAACAGGCTCGGGGGAGTATGACTACGATTAAATCGGATATCTATGCGCTAGGAATTGTTCTGTATGAATTGTTGAATGGGAAAGTGCCTTTTGATGGAGAATCTGCTGTTTCCATTGCGTTAAAACATTTCCAAGAACCGATGCCTTCAATACGAGAACAGAATCCAGAAATTCCACAAAGTTTAGAAAATGTAATTCTAAAAGCAACGGCGAAAGAACCGATTGACCGCTATGAATCATGTGAAGATATGCTGCATGATTTGGAAAGCTCTTTAAGTCCTAGTAGAGCCCATGAGGAAGTTTTCACTCCTGCGGCCATGCTAGATGAGACGAAAGTACTTGAACCGATAAAAGTACCTGATAAGACGCAAAAAGAGCAGACAGTGACGGCAACAACTGTGGAAGATTCAACAGCACAGAAAGAAAAAGAACGAAATTCTAAAAAAGAAAAGAAATCGAAAAAAAAGAAATGGATTTTTGCAATTCTCTTTCTTATTGCAGCTATTGCAATTGCAGCCTTTGCTATATTTATGAACCGAGAACCGGATCCTGTTGAAGTACCTGCTATTTCAAATGTGAATGAGAATACAGCGCGGTCATTGTTGCAAGAAGCAAATTTAACCGTTGGGGAAGTAATTGAAGAATACAATGAAGAAGTTGCAGAGGGCTTTGTTATTAGGACGAATCCCGAATCGGGTGAGTTCCTTCCGCCTAGCTCCGAAGTGGATTTATACATAAGTCTCGGAAACGAACCAGTTATTTTTGATGACTACTTGGGAGAAAACTATTCCGATGCCCGTTCAGAGTTAAGAGAACTTGGTTTCATGGTTGAAAGAGAAAATGTATATGATGAATCAGAATCAGGAACTGTTCTGGGGCAAAGCATCGATCCCAATACTGAAGTGGTCGCAAAAGGAACAAAAGTAGTATTAACTGTTAGTATGGGAGAACAAACCTATACAATGGAAAATCTTTCGGGATTAAACCGAGAAGCTGTAGAAAGTTATGCAGATGAATATGGATTGAATGTAGATTTTAATGAAGAAGCTTCTGATGAGATTGCAGAAGGACTCGTTCTTTCACAATCGATTTCTCCATTAAGTAATTTCAATCGTGGAGACAATATTACTGTTACTATTTCTTCAGGACCTGCTGAACCAGAGATTGTTACTTTTTCAAAAGAAATTACGATTCCGTTCGAAGCTCCTCAAGAGGAAAGCTCAAGTGAAGAAAGCAATTCAGAATCAAATTCTTCCGAGAGCGCAAGTCAGCCTGCTCGAAATCATGTTATTATTTACATGAAAGATGCAGACCACAAAATCGAAGATGTCTTCCGTGAATTTGATATTAAAGAAGAACAAAAAGTTACCCTAAACTTCCGAATCCTTGAAGGAGAAAATGGGGCTTACATCGTCGAACGCGATGGTAAAGTGATTATGGAAGAAGATAATCTAACTGAGTAGAACATTTCATGGTGGAAAGAGGCTGTGTACTTTTTCAAGACAATAACTAGTTAAGGAAATGAAAAAAAGCTGTTGAGAGGTGAGTGAATCCATCCTTCAATAGCTTTTTTGATAGACTAGGGGATTATAAGTTCAGCCATCAATGTCTAGCTCCCAAGTCCTGACCTAGTGAAAAAAAGATAAATTTGCCCCATTGCGCGCTTCGCTGCTCGCTAACGCATATCATTCGACTAACCCGCTGAAGCGTGAAGTCTCCTGACAATTCAGGGTCAAATTTCTTATTTTTTATATTCATACGATTTCTCAAAACTGCAAGCTTCGGCTCGTAAAAAAGGCCTGAAACTAGCTCGACCTTAATCGAATTACAAATCAGATGCGATTATTCTTACATTCTACTGGAGTACAGTAGAACAAATATTCCTGATTCCATGATTAGCCCATTTTTATAGATAATATTTTTTAATAACATCTAATTCTTCTGTTAATTCATATACCAAAGGCTGCCCAGTTGGTATTTCTAATTTCATGATCTCATCATCAGAAATTTCTTCCATATATTTTGCCAAAGCTCTCAGTGAATTTCCATGGGCTGCCACTAAAACAGTTTTTCCATCTAAAACTGCAGGTGCAATTTGGTCTTCCCATAAAGGAATCACGCGTGCCAATGTTCTTTTTAAATCTTCTCCCATGGGAACGACCCTTTTTTGCAACTGAGCATAGCGTCGATCATTTAGAGCTGAATGTGGATCATCAGGTGTCAATAAAGGTGGTAAAATATCATAAGAGCGGCGCCACTCTTGCACTTGCTGGATGCCGTATTTATCCGCAGTCTCTTTTTTATTGAGGCCTTGCAAAGCTCCATAATGCCGTTCATTCAAGCGCCAAGTCTTAACTTCCGGTACCCATAACTGTTCAGAGTCCTCTAAGACAATATGGCACGTTTTAATGGCTCTTTTCAAGACAGATGTAAAAGCTAAGTCTAACTCAATTCCTGCTTCTTTTAATTTTCTGCCTGCTTCATGAGCTTCCTTCATTCCTATATCAGTTAAGTCCACGTCAACCCAACCTGTAAATTGATTCAGTGCATTCCATTCACTTTGACCATGCCGCACAAAAATAATTCGTCTCACATGTATCCCTACTTTCTCTATCTTTTCCTTCCTTTTATTATACAACTCGATTGTTAGTAAATGCACGCAGAAAGCTTTAGGTAAAGGGCCACTTATTTTCTTATTAAAAAAGGTGAACATATCCTTTCCTACTCCATTTTTGGTATAATAAAAAGAAATCGGATAAAGGGGGCGTTTTTTTGCAACAAGGACAGATAAGAAAAGCATTGAGTGGATTCTACTATGTCTATTCAGATGGTAAAACTTACCAAACCCGTGGAAGAGGAAACTTCAGAGTGAAAGACACAACGCCGCTTGTGGGAGATTTTGTTGAATTTGAAAGTGATAATATGACAGAGGGAATTTTAAAGTCAATTGCTCCAAGAAAAAATGAGCTCGTGCGTCCTCCAATCGCGAATATTGATGTAGGCGTGATTGTGATGTCTGCAACTGAACCAGATTTTTCAACTTATCTATTGGATCGTTTCCTTGTTTATTTAGAAGGACAAGGAATGGATGCCATTATTTATGTAACAAAAATCGATTTATTAAATAAAGAACAAGAAAAAGAACTGATTTTACATCAAGGAGAATATCAGTCTCTTGGATACACAGTTCTTTTGTCAGATTACAAAACTGAAAAGAAATCACTTGATTTATTACTAGAAGTAATAGGGGGAAAAACAGCGGTTTTCATGGGCCAATCAGGTGTAGGCAAATCAACCTTATTGAATCAGATAATGCCGGAATTAGCTCTCCAGACGGGAGAAATCTCTTCTTCCTTAGGTCGTGGAAAACATACTACACGGCATGTTGAATTGATTGTTGTTGGAGAGGCACTAATTGCTGATACGCCAGGATTTAGTAGTGTTGAACTAGAAGAAATTGAAGAACAGGATCTCCCAGATTTATTTACTGAGTTTTTAGCGAATCGTGATGATTGCCGGTTTTCAGGCTGTATGCATCTGAACGAGCCGAATTGTCGCATTAAAGAACTCGTTTCGTCAGGAAAAATTAAAGAATATCGTTATGAACATTATTTGCAATTCCTAGAAGAGATTCAGAATAGGAAGCCAAAATATCAAAAAAATAAAAAGTAAGGTGTGTGTAAAAGTATGCTTATAGCTCCATCTATATTAAGCGCTGATTTTGCAAATTTAGAACGTGATGTAAAGAGGGCGGAAGAAGCGGGTGCAAAATATATCCATATTGATGCAATGGATGGTAATTTTGTAAATAATTTAACCTTGGGACCAAACGTTGTTCAAGCGATACGTCCTCATACAAAACTCCCGTTGGATTGTCATTTAATGGTCGAAGATCCGGAGAAACTGATACCGAGTTTTGCCAAAGCCGGCGCTGATATTATTTCGATTCATGTAGAAGCAACAAAACATATTCATGGTGCGTTACAAATGATAAGAAATGAAGATGTGGCAGCTGGAGTTGTCATTAATCCCGGTACACCAGTAGAAGCTATCAAAGCTGTTTTGGGAGATGTTGACTTGGTACTAGTAATGACAGTCAATCCAGGGTTTGGAGGACAGTCCTTTATTGAGAGCACTGTTTCTAAAATTTCCGAATTGAATCGTTTAAGAGAAGAGAAAGGATATGATTTCCTGATTGAAGTGGACGGTGGGATTACGGATAAAACAATTAAGAGGTGCTATCAAGCAGGCGCAGATATTTTTGTAGCTGGTTCCTATATTTATGGAGCAAAAGATATGGAGCGTGCTTTCCAAAAACTAAAAGGGGCAATCAGTAATGACATCTGAGGCAATCATTGTATCTGGCGGTGAAACTGACAATCTAATCAAGCTAATAGGAGTTCAACGTGAGAATCAAAAAATTGTTGGGGTAGATGGGGGAGCCATTCGTTTACTTGAAGCCGGAATATCGGTTGATGTTGCCATCGGTGACTTTGACTCAATCAGTAAAGAACAACTTGAAAACCTTAAAATGAGAATCCCTAAAGTGATCGAGCTGCCTGCTGAAAAAGATCTAACAGATACAGAGGCTGCTCTGGAATTCGTGTCAGAACACTACCAGGTGGATGTTATTAAAATGCTGGGATTACTTGGAGGCAGAGTGGATCATATGATGAGTAATATTTGGTTGGCTTACCAGCCGAAATACAGACCCTTGTTGACCCGAATCCAGATTTTAGACCGGAATAATACTTTATCCTATTTTGAACCAGGAAAATATGAAATTTCAAAAGAAGAGAATAAAAAATATATTTCTTTTATTGGTATGACACCGATAAAAAATCTAAAATTAGTTCATGCCAAGTATCCGTTGCAAGGAGACGATTTTACTTATCCAATTGCCTTGGTCAGCAATGAATTTCTAGAAAATACCATCGAATTCTCGTTTGATGAAGGAATTATGGCAGTTATCCAGAGCAAAGACTAAAGAATATAAAAAAAAATGAATACCGTTCATTATACAAAAAAATCCCTCAGGTACGTACGTTACCTGAGAGATTTTTTTAATTATTAAACACGTTCAACTTTACCAGATTTCAAAGCACGAGTAGAAACCCAAACTCTTTTAGGTTTACCATCAACTAAAATACGAACTTTTTGTAAGTTAGGTTTGAAAGTGCGTTTTGAGTAGTTCATAGCATGTGAACGATTATTTCCGGAGCGACTTTTACGTCCAGTTACGTAACATTCTTTTGACATGTCTTTACCTCCTTTAATATTCTTTCAGAAGCACTGATTCAGAAGCTTATTTTTCCAATTTCATACACTTGAATAATTTATCATAATTCAGCTTTGATTGCAACTCTTTTCAAGAAGAAATACTTGACACTCTTTTTAACAGAAGAGAAGGAATTATGGTCTGTTAAAATAAGAAAAGCTTCTGCTTCCAATAAAAAATGAATGTTTGTTATAATAAATTAAAGATAAAAGTTATTTTTTGGTGTAATATATGCTATTATGGATGTTGATTAGTGTTTGTTCCCATTATACTAAGGAGGCTATGTAACATGGCAGTAAAAATCCAAACAGAATATGGAGAAATAGAATTAACAAACGAAGTTATTGCAACTGTTGTGGGAGGGGCTGCTACCGATAACTACGGTGTAGTTGGTATGGCTAGCAAAAACCAAATCAGAGATAATATCAGCGAAATATTAAAAAAAGAAAATTATACAAAGGGTGTCATTGTTCGACAAGAAGGCGATGGAGTAGCGGTTGATGCATATATCGTTGTTTTATATGGCACAAAAATTTCGGAAATATCTCGAAACGTTCAAATTCAAGTCAAATACAACCTTGAAAAAATGCTTGGATTTGCTGCTGAACAAGTGAATGTCTTTGTACAAAGCGTTCGCGTATTAAATGATTAATGGAGAGATCACCATTCCACATGGTGAAGGAGGATATGCAAGGTGAAGAAAACAGAACTGACTGCAAATGATTTAAAAGCGATGGTGGAGGTCGCACAAGAGCGTTTAAGTGAAAATGCAGAATATGTAAACTCGTTAAATGTTTTTCCGGTTCCAGATGGAGATACCGGAACAAATATGAATTTATCTTTTACATCTGGAGCAGAACGTGTTTCATATTCAGATGCGAATCGTGTTGACCAATTAGGAAGAGATTTAGCTAAAGGACTGTTGATGGGTGCTAGAGGAAACTCAGGAGTAATCTTATCTCAACTTTTCCGTGGCTTTTCAAAAGCAATGGAAGATAAAGAAACCCTAAATGCTAAAGAATTTGCTGATGCTTTTTCCCAAGGTGTCGAGACAGCTTATAAAGCGGTTATGAAACCAGTGGAGGGCACAATTCTTACTGTAGCGAGAGAATCAGCTGTTGAAGGAGTAGAAATAGCTAAAGAAACTGATGATATCATCGTTATAATGGAAACTGTGGTCAATTCTGCAAAGAAGAGCTTAGACAATACTCCTAACTTACTGGCTGTGTTGAAAGAAGTTGGTGTGGTTGATAGCGGCGGCCAAGGCCTGTTGTTTATTTATCAAGGATTTTTAGAATCTTTAACCGGTGAAAAAGTTTCGTTGCCAGCTACAACAATAAAAAAAGCTGATGTAACTGAAATTGCACATCAAGAGAATTTTAGTAATATCGCGCATGCAGTGACAAATGAAGAAATTAAATTTGGCTACTGTACAGAAATCATGGTGAAACTAGGTGAAGGTGAGACTGTTACTGATACATTTGACTACGACACATTCCGAAACCACTTAAACGAAGTGGGGGATTCATTGTTGGTTGTTGCGGATGATGAAATTGTTAAAGTACATGTTCACACTGAATATCCTGGCGAAGTAATGAATTATGGACAAAGATTCGGATCGTTAGTTAAAATTAAAGTCGATAATATGCGTATGCAGCATGATGAAGTAACGGTTAAAGGAACTGTTGCTCCAAAGACCGAAGAAGAAAAGCCTTACGCAGTAATTGCAGTTGCGGCCGGAGAGGGTATCCACAATCTATTCAAGAGTCTAGGCGTGTCTACTATTATTAATGGTGGACAGACAATGAACCCAAGTACGGAAGATATCATGAAAGCAATTGATGAAGCAAATGCTGAAAAAACAATTATTCTTCCAAACAACAAGAATATTTTTATGGCAGCCGATCAAGCTGCAAGCGTGTCTGAGAAAGATGTCATTGTGATTCCTTCGAAGACCGTTCCACAAGGTTTGACTGCCATGCTGGCATTTAACGACCAAGCGGAGCTAGAAGTAAACCAAGCCAACATGATGCAAGAGTTGGATAATGTAAAGAGCGGACAAATCACGAATGCTGTACGGGATACAGCTATCGAAGGTGTTAGTATTAAGAAAGATGATTTCATGGGGATTGTAGATGGTAAAATTATCGTTTCAAATCCAGATCGATCATCTGCTGTACTTGACACACTTCGTGCCATGATTGATGAAGAGAGCGAAATTGTCACGTTAATATATGGTGTGGACGCAAACAGCGAGGAATGTGAAACAATCGTTGAAACAGTATCAAACGAATTTGAGGATATTGATTTTGAAATCCAAGCTGGAAATCAACCGGTATACAGCTACTTAATTTCTGTAGAATAATTAATCAAAAGGCTGAGGCGATTGCCTTAGTCTTTTTTTGAAGATATTCAAAGGAGGGATCGTGCATGGAAGAATCAAATAAAAAACAAATCGATAATAAAGTTGAGGTTCTTCCAGGTGTGGGGCCAAAACGACTAGAGGCGTTACATTCATTAGGGATCTTTACCATTTATGATTTACTGACACACTTTCCATTTCGATATGAAGACATACAAGTGAAAAGTTTAGATGAAATTGAAGACCAAGAGAAAGTTACTTTAAAGGGAAAAGTCGTGACACAAGCAGTTGTTAATTACTATGGCAATCGAAAAAGCCGGCTGTCTTTTAAATTAGCAATGGAAGACGCTGTTGTAAGTGTTTCGTTTTTTAACCAGCCATATTTAAAAAGCCGCATTCATTTGGAAGAAGATATAGCTGTATTTGGTAAATGGGATTCTTTACGTCAGAATTTGGCGGGGTTCAAAATACTTGGCTCTGATCCTTCAAGTGACGAACAAAAAGACTTTGAATCAGTCTATCATGTAAATAAAAGCATCAAACAACAAACTATTATTAACTTGCTCAAAGCTGCTTTGGAATCTTATTACGATCTCATTCCAGAAGTTATCCCAGAGGAGTTTAACCAGCATTATAAGTTAATGCTTCATAAAGATGCTATTCGGGCCATTCATTTTCCACAAAATGAAGAAGAGTTTCAACAAGCCGGACGTCAGATTACCTATCAAGAGTTTTTCTTATATCAAATGAAGCTTCAATTACTCCGCTACAAGCGAAAAAAAGGGAGCAAAGGAACGGCGGTTCTATACGATGTGAGCAAATTGAAAGAGTTCATTCAGACATTGCCTTTTGAATTGACAGAAGGACAAAAACAAGTAGTCAATGAAATTTGTCGAGACTTGCGCGAACCATTTGAGATGAATCGATTGTTACAAGGAGATGTGGGGAGCGGGAAAACGATTGTGGCAGTTATTTCATTAGTTGCTGCAGCATTAGAGGGGTATCAAGGAGCTCTGATGGCACCTACTGAAATCTTGGCAGAACAACATTATCAAACGATTTCTCAGTTATTTGAGGATACCAATTTTTCCGTTGCTCTTTTGACAGGTAGTACAAAAGTCAAAGAACGAAAACAAATCTTGGAAGATTTATCATTGGGAAATCTAGATTTACTGATTGGAACGCATGCCCTTATCCAAGATGATGTGATTTTTAATAATTTAGGATTAGTTGTTACAGATGAACAGCATCGTTTTGGAGTGAATCAAAGACAGAAACTAAATGAAAAAGGACAAAACCCTAACGTCCTCTATATGACTGCTACCCCAATACCACGGACGCTTGCTATTACATTGATGGGGGAAATGGATGTTTCTACATTAAAACAATTACCAGCTGGACGCATACCAATCCGTACGATTTGGAGTAAATCAGAGCAGATGGAAAGTTCATTGGAATTTATTGAAAAACAATTACTTCAAAAAAGACAAGCCTACATTATTACACCTTTGATCGAAGAGTCTGAATTAATGGACTTGAAAAACGCAAAAGAGGTTCATGAGAGAGTCAGCTCCTACTATCAAGGAAGATGGAAAGTCGGCTTGTTGCATGGCAGACAAAAAGCAGATGAGAAAGAACAAATCATGCAAGCTTTCAAAAACAATGAATACCAAGTTTTGGTTTCTACAACGGTTATTGAAGTTGGTTTAAATGTTCCAAACGCGACAGTCATGGTCATCCAAGATGCGGAACGTTTTGGTTTATCCCAATTGCACCAGCTTCGCGGGCGTGTAGGCAGGGGAAGCGTGGAGTCTTTTTGTATCCTGCTAGCTAACCCAAAAACCGAGAACGGGAAAGAGCGAATGAAGATTATGACTTCCTCTACTGATGGCTTCTATTTAAGTCAAAAAGATTTAGAATTAAGAGGTTCAGGAGATTTGTTTGGCGTAAAACAATCAGGGATGCCTGATTTTAAATATGGCGATATTGTTAAAAACGCTAATGTGCTAGACGCTGCACACAGTGATACCATCTATCTATTAAGTAAAGAAGATTTTTTTGACTCTGCCGAATATATGCCTTTAAGGGAATATATTCTTAATGGACAAACTCATACGAAAAAATTACAGTGATTTTAGTCAGATAGATGACATTTAAGCTGTGTTTATTTAAAATAGAGAATAGCTAAAAAAAGAAAAGAGGGTATTAAATGAGAATTGCAGTAGATGCAATGGGAGGAGATCATGCTCCTCAAGCAATAGTTGAAGGGATTTTAATGGCTGAAAAAGAATTTTCAGATGTAGAGTTCCTGCTTTATGGAGATGGCGCTCAAATAAAACCATTATTAGGAGAGCAATATAATCAAGATAAAATTAAAGTAATCCATACAGACGAAAAAATCACGAGTGATGATGAACCTGTAAGAGCGGTTCGATCTAAGCGAAATGCTTCCATGGTCCTAGCAGCTAGAGCGGTAAAAAACGGCGAAGCAGATGCTCTTTTCTCTGCAGGAAACACAGGAGCTTTACTTGCATCTGGCTTACTGGTAATTGGTCGAATTAAAGGAATTGATCGGCCAGGGCTGATGCCGGTATTACCCGTTATTGGAAAAGAAAATCAACAATTTGTGCTAATGGACGTAGGGGCAAATGCAGATTCAAAAGCAGAAAATATTCATCAATTCGGAATATTGGGTTCTTATTATGCAAAATTTGTACTAGGAATCAATTCACCTAAAGTTGCATTATTAAATAACGGTTCTGAAGAAGGAAAAGGCAGCGAGCTTTCTAAAAAAGCCTATGAGTTACTTTCTGAAGATGACTCGCTTAATTATATTGGAAATATTGAAGCGAGAGAGTTATTTTCTGGAGATGCAGACGTAATTGTGACGGACGGATTCACAGGAAATGCCGTTTTAAAGACAATCGAAGGAACTGCACTGGGATTAATGAAGTTAATGAAGAATAGTATTGTAAATGGTGGTATGAAAACAAAACTAGGTGGCTTGTTGGTAAAAGATGCTCTTAGCGATGTGAAGGATACGATGGATTACTCAAAACATGGCGGAGCAGTATTATTTGGTTTGAGGGCCCCTGTTATTAAAACGCATGGTTCTGCAGATAAAACAGCTGTTTTCCATACAATCAAACAAATTAGAAAGATTTTGTCTTCTAACGTAATTGAAGACTTAGTTAATTTTTTTGAAGAACAAAACCAAACAGAAAAAAACTAATTTTTAGAAATATTAAAATGGAATAAAAAAATAATGGACAAAGTGTAGTTTGAACGGTAGAATTGATAATGTAATTTTCAAATCGAGATTTTTAAACTTTGAAAAAATCGCAATCAGGAGGTGTTTTTTTGACTGAGAATACAACTTTAACAAAGATTTCCCAAATGATTATCGAGCGCTTTGGCGTTGATGAAGAAAAAGTTAGTCGTGAATTAACTTTTCAAGAGGACTTAGGCGCAGATTCTTTAGATGTTGTCGAGTTAATTATGGAAATGGAAGATGTTTTTGGAATTCAGATTTCCGACGAAGATGCTGAAAGAATCAATACAATCGGCGATGCTGTCGATTATATCGATGCGAATCAATAGTTTTTTGAAATAATTTAAAATTTTTAGCAACATTGTCATTTTTCAAAAAAGTCAATGTTGCTTTTTCTTAAACAAAGGTTTAGAAAAAACGTATCATAGCAGATTGTATAATTAAAAAACAATGAAAAAGAGGTTGCCTTTCTAATCTATACTGTATATAATTAGAAATGTTAATATAATTCACAAACTAATAATAGTAAGGAATTATTGTTTATTTTAAAATAAAAGTTTATTTTTTTGAATGATACAAGCTATATACGAACAATGCACTGTATAGACATTAGAAGGAGGGTATCCCATGTCAACAGGGAAACCACTACTAGAGATTAATCATCTCCATACCGGTTTTAGAATTAAAGACAATTATTATGATGCAGTGGACGATGTTTCACTGACATTAGAAAAAAATGAAATTTTAGCAATTGTAGGTGAGTCAGGTTCTGGAAAAAGTACGTTAGCTACCACAATCATTGGCCTTCATAATAAAGCAAATACTAAAATTAGCGGCGAAGTTTTATACCAAGATTTAAATTTAATCGATTTAAATGAGACCTTATACAACCGAATTCGTGGAAATGATATCGGCATGATTTTTCAAGATCCATTGTCTGCTTTAAATCCGTTAATGACAATTTCTGACCAAATTGAAGAAGCTTTGATATACCACACAAAAATGTCTGCTCAAGAAAGAAAAGACCGCGTCTTAGAATTGCTAAATCAAGTTGGGATTCCAAACCCAGCAAGAATTTCGAAGCAATACCCACATGAATTATCAGGTGGGATGAGACAGCGGGTTGTCATTGCGATTGCCTTATCTTGCAAACCGCCTATTATCATTGCGGATGAGCCTACAACGGCTTTGGATGTTACTATCCAAGCACAAATATTGGACTTACTAAATGATTTACAAGATGAAACAGAAGCAGGAATTATTTTAATTACACATGACTTGGGCGTTGTTGCTGAAACCGCTGACCGTGTAGCAGTAATGTATGCGGGCGAGATTGTTGAAATGGCAACTGCAGAAGAACTATTTACGAATCCAAGACATCCTTATACACGTTCGTTATTGAATTCCATTCCACAATCTGAAGATTTGGAAGGAGAGTCAGAAGAACTGCATGTCATTCAAGGTACAGTTCCTTCATTAAAGAATCTTCCTAGAACAGGTTGCCGTTTTGCTCCACGAATTCCTTGGGTTCCAAAAGAAGCGCACGAAGCAAATCCAACTTTGCATGAGATACTTCCAAATCATTTTGTGAGATGTACATGCCATGAACATTTCCATTTTGAAGGGGAGGCTGAGTAATTTGAGTTTTATGCAAATTAAAGATTTAAAAGTACATTATCCGATTCGAAGTGGTTTTTGGAACAGAGTAACAGACCATGTATACGCTGTTGATGGAATTAATTTAGAAATCGAAGAAGGAAAAACTTACGGATTAGTAGGTGAATCTGGATCAGGAAAGTCTACGATTGGAAAATCGATTATCGGATTAGAAAGAATTACATCTGGTAAAGTTTTCTATGAAGGAGAAGATGTAACGAATAAAGCTCGTAAACGTACTTCTGATTATAATCGTAATGTCCAAATGATTTTTCAAGATTCTATGTCCAGTCTAAACCCAAGAAAAAGAGTTATTGACATAATTTCTGAACCATTGGATAATTTTGAACGTTTATCGCCTAATGAAACGAAAAAACGTGTAATGGAATTATTGGATATCGTAAATATGCCGGAAGATGCTCTTTATAAGTATGCTCATGAATTTTCTGGTGGGCAAAGACAACGGATTGGCGTGGCGAGAGCTGTTGCAACGAATCCTAAGTTAATCATTGCAGATGAACCAGTTTCTGCTTTGGACTTATCTGTACAAGCACAAGTTTTAAACTTCATGAAACGAATTCAAGAAGAATATAATGTTTCTTATTTATTTATTTCTCACGATTTAGGTGTTGTAAAACATATGTGTGACGACTTAGCGATTATGTATCGTGGGCGCTTTGTTGAATATGGAAATAAAAAAGACATTTATAATAATCCGCAACACATTTATACAAAACGCTTGTTATCAGCGATTCCGACCATTGACCCAATTAATCGTGAAAAGCATAAAGCAGATCGTATCGCGGTTGAAAAAGAATACAATATGAATCAAGAGAAATTTTACAATGAAGATGGACGGGTTTATGATTTATCCCCTCTGACAGATACGCATAAGGCAGCAATCAAAGTACATGCAAATGCAGTAAAGGAGGGTGAATGATTATGTGGAAAACTATATTAAGACGCGTATTACTAATGATTCCACAAATCATTATTCTTAGTCTTTTCGTTTTTCTGATGGCTTCCGCAATGCCAGGTGATCCTTTTACAGGATTAATTACTCCGGATATGGATCCAGCTACGATTGAAAGACTTCGAGAAGCGGCTGGTTTAAATAATCCGTGGTATATTCGTTATTGGGATTGGATAGTTAATGCGATTCAAGGTGATTTTGGTAAGAGTTTTACTTATAAGATACCAGTATCTGAAGTTATTGGCCAACGTGTTGGTAACACAATCTGGTTATCAATTGTATCCTTAGTTTTTACTTATTTGCTGGCAATTCCTCTTGGAATGTTCGCAGGTAGATATAACGGATCATGGGGAGACAAAGCGATTAGTTTTTATAACTATTTTAGTTTTGCCATTCCAACATTTGTTTTTGCGTTATTGTTAATTTGGATTTTTGGTTTTAATTTAGGTTGGTTCCCAACAAGAGGAACTGTACAAACAGGAGTCGCGCCCGGGACTTTCGCATATGTTTGGAGTAGAATCTACCATTTGATTTTACCTGCCTTATCGTACGCCTTATTGGCAACGACCAGTACCATTCAGTATTTGCGAACAGGGGTTATTGATGCAAAACAAGAAGACTATGTGAAGACTGCACGTTCAAAAGGCGTTCCTGAGAACAAAGTTTATAACAAACATATTTTCCGTAATTCTATTTTACCAATCGCTTCCTTTATTGGGTATGACATTACTGGACTTATTGGAGGATCAATTTTTATAGAACGGATTTTCTCATTCCCTGGAATGGGACGGTTGTTTATTGATTCACTGCTAGCCCGTGATTACAGTGTCATCACCGCATTAATTCTATTATTTGGATTGACGGCTTTGTTTGGTACTCTATTATCTGATATTATCATGAGTATCGTTGATCCACGTATTCGAATTGAGTAGCACTTAATAAAGAGAAGGAGGTAATAAAATGTATTCGGAAGAAGACAAAAAAACTGGGAAAATGGAAGAAGTTGCTTCTGATATTAAAGATTTGGATCATACAGATTCCAATTTAACCACTTTACCAGACACAACAGATGATCAAGGCGCAGTTATTGGTTTTCAAGTAATTGCCCGTGAATTTAAAAAAGATAAATTAGCCATGTTTTCTTTAGGCTTACTCATCACCTTACTAATCATTATCTTCATAGGATCATATTTCTTTTTTGATCAAAGTGAAGTAATGAAAGTTCATATCCTAAATCGTTATACAGCTCCTGGTGAACAATACTTTTTAGGAGCAGATGAGGGTGGACGTGATGTTCTCGGTCAACTATTTATTGGTGCACGTAACTCCATTATTATTGGATTTAGTGTGACTATCGTAACTGGTATAATCGGAATTGGTTTAGGTATCATTTCTGGTTATTACGGTGGTATTATTGATAACATTATCATGCGTATCGTTGACTTTATTATGGTTTTACCTATTAATATGATTATTATTGTTTTTGTATCCATGGTTAAAGACTATAACATTTTTACATTTGTTGCGATTATGAGTGCGTTTAGTTGGGTAGGAAAGGCTCGGATTTTCCGAAGTCGCACACTATCAGAAGCTAACCGTGATTATGTTAATGCATCGAAGACTCTTGGTACAAGTGACATAAAGATAATGTTCCGTGAAGTAATGCCAAACTTAAGTTCTTTGATTATTGTTAACTCAACATTGAACTTTGCAGGAAATATTGGTATCGAGACAGGGCTAAGTTTCCTTGGATTCGGTTTACCGCAGTCAGTTCCAAGTTTAGGTACGCTTATTGGGTTTGCGACATCCCCAGATGTCATCGAAAATAAAACGTGGGTTTGGTTGCCAGCATCTTTATTAATTTTAGTATTGATGTTGAGTATAAACTATGTCGGCCAAGCGTTGCAGCGCGTGGCAGACTCAAAACAAAGATTAGGATAAGAAAAGGGAGGAATTATGTATGGTGAAGAAAAAATTAGGTTTAGTTTCTTTAAGTGCATTTGTATTAACTTTGGCAGCTTGCCAAAGCGGCGGTTCTGACACTGTTGGCAGTGATAACGGAACTACTAACGAATCAGCAGTAGAAGAAAGTGGCGAAGAAACAGCAGGTGTTATTGAATTCGACACTCTGAAAACAAACGATGAGGACTCAATTGAAGGTGGTACGTTAAGATATGCACTTGTTGCTAGTTCACCTTTCCAAGGAATCTTCAGTCCAGAGTTTTATGAAGATGCTTATGACTCAGAATTAATGGGCTTCACACATGAATCATTATTCTCAGTTGATGAGAACTTTATGTTGTCACAAGATGGTATGGCAACTTTTGAATTTGATCAAGAAGCAAAAACAATTCATATCACATTAAAAGACGATTTAAAATGGTCTGATGGCGAGCCATTGACTACAGAAGATGTTCTTTTCTCATATGAAGTAATTGCTAGTCCAGAATACACTGGTGTTCGTTATGGTGCAGACTTCTCTAATATCGTTGGTGTTGAAGATTACCATACAGGTGCAGCTGATTCAATTTCAGGTATTAAAATCATTGATGATCAAAACATTACGATTGAATATATCGAAGTAAACCCTTCTATCTTACAATCAGGTGGTGGTATCTGGGGTTACCCAATGCCAAAACACCAACTTGAAAGTGTTGCAATTGCTGATATGGCAGCTGCTCCAGAAATCCGTAACAACCCAGTTGGTGCTGGTCCATTCCGCGTAAAATCAATTACTGCTGGGGAATCAGTAGAATTTGAAGCAAATGAGTACTACTGGAAAGGTGCTCCTAGTTTAGACGGCGTTATCGCTGAAGTTGTTGCACCAGAAACAATCGTTTCAGAAATGCAAAATGGTAACTATGACGTAGCTAAAATGCCTACAGACCAATATGATACATATAAAGATTCTGAAAACCTAACATTATTAGGTCGTCAAGAACTTGCTTATACTTACCTAGGATTTAAATTAGGACACTGGGAACCAGCTGTAACAGATGAAGATGGTAAGGTAACTGAACCGGCTAAAAACGTATCAAATCCCGATGCAAAAATGGCTGATCCAGAATTACGTAAAGCAATGGCTTACGCAATCGACAATAACGCTATTGCAACAACTTTCTATCAAGGACTACGTGAGAATGCAAAAGCTATGATTCCACCAGTGTTTGCAGACTTTGTTAACGAAGACATCGAAGGATTCTACTATGATCCTGAACTAGCAGCATCTATTTTGGATGAAGCTGGCTATGTTGATACTAATGAAGATGGTTTCCGTGAAACGCCAGAAGGAGAAGAGTTAGTTATTAACTTTGCTTCTATGTCTGGTGGAGCAACTGCAGAGCCGATTGCACAATACTACATCCAAGAGTGGGAAAACATTGGACTGAAAGTTCAACTTGCAACTGGACGTCTCATTGAATTCCAAGCATTCTACGATATGTTAGAAGCTGACGATGAGCAAATTGATATTTACCAAGGCGCTTGGGGAACTGGACATGATCCAAACCCAACAGGACTATATGGTAAAGATGCATCATTTAACTACGCTCGTTACGTAAATGACGAAAACGAAGCAATCTTGGCTAAGATTAACTCTGAAGCATCATTTGATCCAGAGTACAAGTTTGAAGCATTCCGTGAATGGCAACAACATATGTTTGATAATGTTCCAATTATTCCTACACTATGGCGTTCAGAAGTCTTCGCAGTTAACAACCGTGTGAAAGGCTATGACATTACTTATGGAACAACTGATGGTTGGGAAGCTGTAGAATTAACTTCAGAAACAGCATACTAATCGAATTGTTTAATTACTTGAAAGAGCTGAGTTTTCTCAGCTCTTTCTTTTCGTTTTTAAAAGTAAGATTGAAGATGCAGGAAGCTTGTTTTTAGCGTATAATGTGAGGGTATGGATATTCTTTTGGAAGGAGGATCATAATGGAAGAAATAAAAGATATTATTAAAAAGCACTATCAGATTGTTTTTGATAATGAGGATTTGTTATTGGAAGCATTCACTCATTCATCATATGTGAATGAGCATCGTCAATTAAATTTAAAACATAACGAAAGAATCGAATTTTTAGGAGATGCTGTGCTAGAAGTTGTTGTGTCAGAATTCTTGTTCCACCAATATCCGGAATGGAACGAAGGAAAATTAACGAGACTTCGTGCACAAATTGTTTGCGAACCTAGTTTAGCTGCATTTGCTAAAGAGTGCAGTTTTGATCAGTATATTCGTTTAGGGAAAGGTGAAGAACGAATGAATGGTCGACACCGCCCCGCATTGCTTTGTGATTTATTCGAGGCATTTATCGGAGCACTTTTTCTAGATAAAGGAATGGAAGCAGCGAAAAAATTCATTTATCAAGTTGTGTTGCCAAAAATCAAAGAGGATGCTTTTTCACATGCGATGGATTACAAGACATTGCTTCAAGAGGAACTTCAAAAAGATGGAGATATTCAGATTCAGTACCGAACAGTACTTGAAGAAGGACCTTCTCATGCAAAAAGTTTTGAAATAGAAGTTTATGCGAATGATAAATTACTTGGTACAGGGAAAGGTACAAGCAAAAAGAGTGCTGAACAAAATGCAGCACAAATGGCTTTGAAGAAAATAGTAAAAAAATAAGTTTCGAGAAAGGATGTTTTGTTTGCATCTCGAAAGAATTGAAATGACAGGGTTTAAGTCTTTTGCTGATAAGACGGTTATTGAATTTGATAAAGGCGTGACAGCCATTGTTGGACCTAATGGAAGTGGTAAGAGCAATCTTTCTGAAGCAGTCCGCTGGGTACTAGGAGAACAGTCTGCGCGTAATTTGCGCGGGAAAAAAATGAATGATATTGTGTTTTCAGGTTCTCAATCTAGAAAACCAATCAATATTGCTGAAGTAACACTTGTTCTAAACAATGAGGATCATTCTCTTCCAATTGATTTTACGGAAGTGAGTCTGACTCGTAGAATTAATCGTAATGGTGATAGTGATTGCTTTATCAATAAAAAACCATGTCGCTTAAAAGATATCACGGACTTATTAATGGATTCGGGTATTGGAAAAGATTCTTTCTCAATGATATCTCAAGGGAAAGTGGAACAGATTTTTCAAAATAAACCCGAAGAACGCAGATCGATTTTTGAAGATGCTGCTGGAATCGCAAAGTATAAAAACCGAAAAGGAAATGCGGAAAAAAAATTAGGGGATACCCAAGAGCATTTAAACCGTGTAGAAGATATTTTACATGAAATTACGAATCAATTAGAGCCGTTAAAAAAACAAAGAGACACTGCATTATTATACAGGGAAAAGAAAATGGAATTAAGTAATATTGAAATAGCTTTAATAGCAGTAGAAATCGAAACCCTGAATGAACAATGGCAATTAGGTAAAAAAGATATCCAGCATTATGAAGAGCAAATTGAATCTTTAGAAAAACAACAAAGCATTCTCCAAAATGAACTTTCAGAATTAAAGAAACTGGCAGTGGTTGAGAATGAAGAACTGGACACTCTCCAGGAACAATATGTTAGCATTGTACGAAAACTGGAGCAGTTAGAAGGTCAGAAAAACATATTAGATCAAAGAGCTGATTTCTCTGCTAAAAATAAAGAAGAGCAAGAAAGAATCTTATCTGAAAAGAAACAGTTGATTGAAAAAGAAACAAAGAAATTAATTACTTTACGTTCTGACAACAAACAGAAACAAGTAGAAAGAAAAGAATTAGAAAATAAAATAAACGAATTAAAAGAGAAAGTCAAACAACTTTCAATCGATAAAAATGAACAAATCCAGCAATTGAGAGATCGATATATTGAAAAATTACAAGATCAATCCGCAAATAAAAATACAATTTTACAACTAGAAAAAGATTTTGCTCAAACAACTGAAAAAAGCACGGGATTAAAAAGTAAAATTGATGAGTACGAGCGAGTGGTATCCAGTACAAAAGAAAGCGTGGACGTGACGAATCAACAACTGCAGCAAATAAAAACACAAATTGCTGACTATCAGGAAGAACAAAGCATTCAATCGGTTGCTCTTGAATCAAATGAAGCAAGTTTGAAAAAAAATAATGAAGAATTGTTGACTCTTTCTAGAGCATTGCAACAAGCTGAGGCTAGAAAAGAAAGCCAGCAAGAACTAGAAGACAGTTACGCCAGCTACTATCAAGGTGTTAAAGAAATTTTAAAGAGAAAATCGCATATCACAGGCATACGCGGTCCAGTGGGCGAGTTATTTCAAGTACCTGATCAATTTACATTGGCAATTGATACAGCGCTGGGAAGCAGCATTCAAAATATCGTCGTGGATGATACAGAGGCAGCTTCTAAATGCATTTCGATTTTAAAAAGAAATCGATTAGGTAGAGCGACTTTCTTGCCATTAACGGTTATAAAATCAAGAAATATTCCTAGCTACCTTACCCATGAATTGCAAACTGTTCAAGGATTCATTGGAATTGGATCTGACCTCATCAATTATTCAGACGAGTATACATCAATTGCGGAAAATCTTCTCGGCACAACCATCATTGCGGAAACTTTGTATGCTGGTCTAGAGATTGCTAAAAAAATAGACAATCGATATCGTATTGTCTCCCTTGAAGGCGATGTAATTCATGCTGGAGGTTCTATGACTGGTGGAGCGACAAAAAAACAACAAGGCAGTTCCGTTTTTAGTCGTAAAAACAATATACAGAAATTAACGGTTTATATTGAAGAACAGACACTTGCCTATCAAAAGCTAGAGAAAGAGTGTCAAGAAAAGCAAAAACAAGTAATCCAATTACGCTCACGAAAAGAATTTTTACAACAAGAATTGAGTAAATTGGGATTTGAGTTAGAAGGCTTAGCAAACACAAAGGCGCGTGAAGAAGCAAAACTGCAGGAATTACAAGAAGAATTATTATCCGGTAAATATGAACAAAAAGATCTTTCAACCAGTACACGTGAGATGGAAGCAGAGTTGCAAAAAGCGAGAAAATTAAGAGATACTCTGAATTCAGAGATTGTTCGTTTGAAACAACATATGACCGACTCCACTTTAAATGAAGAAGAACGACAAAAACTGTTACAAACCATCCAAAATGAATTACAGCAGCATCAACAGAATTTAGCAGTATTGCAAGAGCAAGAGAAACAGTTGCGACGTGATATCCAAAGTTCTAAAGAAATTGTTGAGACGGAAACCAATACAGTGGATGCTATCCAAGCTAGCATTGATGAAGCCTTGAAGTTAGAAAACACGGAATTTCAATCAATTGATGAAATCAACGAGCAGTTAAAAATTGGTAAAAAAGAGAAGATTACTTTTAATGAATTATTAAATGAAAAACGCAAAAACAAAAAGCAAAGAGATCAAAAAATAGAAATAAAAAATGAGAAACTGCAAGAAATGAACCGGACATTAAAGATGTCATGGGAAGAACTGGCTAAATTAGAAAGTAGTTCAGGTCGTTTTGAAGTTGCGATTGATCATCATTTGAACCGTTTAAATGAAGAATATGAATTAACTTATGAAGCAGCTAAAGAAGAATATTCTTTGACGATTTCAATTGAAGAGTCCTCATCTTTAGTAAAAAAATTAAAAAATGAGATTAATCAACTCGGACCAATTAATCTAACAGCAATCGAAGAATACGAGCGTATTTTTGAAAGATATGAGTTTTTATCTGGACAAGAGGCAGATTTATTGGAAGCAAAATTGACACTTCTTCAAGCAATGGAAGAGATTGATGAGGAAGTTTCTCAGCGATTTGAAAAAACATTCCAATTAATAAAAAAACAATTCGAACAAACTTTTCCACGATTATTTGGTGGTGGAAAGGCGACTATTGAGCTGACAGATCCGGCAAATTTATTGGAAACAGGAATTGAAATTATTGCGCAGCCACCTGGGAAAAAGTTACAACAGCTCAGCTTGCTGTCGGGTGGAGAAAAAGCCTTTACGGCTATTGCCTTGCTTTTTTCTATTATTGAAGTTTCACCTGTTCCCTTTTGTATATTGGATGAGGTAGAAGCTGCGTTGGATGAAGCGAATGTGGTTCGCTTTGGGAAGTATTTAACGTCATTTGAGAGCCAAACGCAATTCATTGTTATTACACATAGAAAAGGTACAATGGAAGAAGCAGACGTACTTTATGGGGTAACCATGCAAGATTCAGGTGTATCCCGCTTAGCTTCTGTTAAGTTTAATGAAGAGGAAGATTTAATACAATAAAGTAGAGGAGAACGATGCATGATAAAGTTGATTGCTCTGGATTTGGATGGAACATTATTGAATTCAGAAAAGAAGATTAGTGAAGGAAACAAAAACGCTATTCAATTAGCAAAAGAAAAAGGCGTGAAAGTCGTTCTCTGTTCCGGCAGGCCGCTAAAAGGAATCAAACGTTATTTAGAAGAGTTAAACTTATTGGATGAGGGTGATTTTTCTATTACTTATAATGGCGGACTCGTTCAAAAAAATAAGACATCAGAAATCGTATCACAAAAAACTTTGTCTTATCACCAAATTCAAGAATTATATGAACTGAGCCAGCAATTAAATATACCTATGAATATGTTAGACTTAGAGTATGTATATGAACCCGCATATCCAAAAAATCGGGAGTCGCTTTATCCGAGCTTAATGAGTGCAAGCTTACCGTTTGTAAAAAAAGACATTAATTCTTTTAAAGAGGCTCATCAATTTAATAAAGTTGTTTATTGTACACCACCAGATGTGTTGGATGATGCCATTGCCAAAATACCATCTGCTTACTTTGAGAAGTACTCAATGATGAAATCCCGTCCATTACTTTTTGAAATTATGCATCCTGAAGTGAATAAAGGAAAAGGCATTGATTCGTTGTGTAACATACTAGGCTATACAAAAGATGAAGTGATGGCTTGTGGCGATGAAGAAAATGATCTGGCAATGCTTGAATATGCTGGTACAGCTGTCGTAATGGAAAACGCCAGAGATGAAGTGAAAGAGTATGCATCTTTTGTAACGAAAACAAACGATGAAGACGGAGTTGCACATGCAATCCAACAATTTGTTTTATAAAATTCAGAAATAAGGGTGTGATGATATGGGATTGTTTGATCGCATTAAACGAGCATTTACTGGAGAAGATGTTACAACAGAACCAGTAAACGAAGAGAAACGAATTGTTATTGAAAAATTTGACAAGGGAATGGAAAAAACCCGGAAAAGTTTTTCTGAGAAAATAAATGAACTTTTCGCTGGATTTAGAGAAGTTGATGAGGACTTTTTCGATGACTTAGAAGAAGTACTGATTTCTGCTGATGTTGGTTTTGATATGACACTTGCCATTTCGGATGTTCTCCGTGAAGAAGTAAGATTACGAAATGTTCGTACGGGAGAGCAAGTTAAAAATGTCATTGTTGAAAAAATGGTTGAGATTTATGAAAAGGGTGAAGTGGGACTTCCAACGATTAACGAAAATAAAAATGGATTAACGGTAATTTTATTTGTAGGAGTTAATGGAGTAGGTAAAACAACGACCATCGGAAAATATGCTCACAAATTAAGAAATGAAGGCAAAAAAGTATTGCTTGCGGCTGGAGACACATTCCGTGCTGGAGCAATTGAACAATTAGAAGTTTGGGCTGAGAGAGTTCAGGTGGATGTCGTTACAAGCGACGCGCATTCAGATCCTGCATCGGTTGTTTTTGATGCTTTGAAAAAAGGTCAAAAAGAAGAATATGATTACCTGCTGATCGATACAGCGGGTCGCCTCCAAAATAAAGTGAACCTAATGAAAGAATTAGAAAAAATCAACCGGATTATTAGTCGTGAGATTCCAGAAGGGGCTTCAGAAACATTACTTGTTTTGGATGCTACGACAGGGCAAAATGCTTTGATTCAAGCAAAACAATTCAAAGAAACAACCAATGTTACCGGCTTGATTTTAACGAAATTAGATGGAACCGCAAAGGGCGGTGTTATTTTAGCAATTCGCCAAGAATTAGCTATTCCCGTAAAATTTGTAGGATTAGGTGAAGGTATGGATGATTTACAAGTTTTCGATCCTGAACAGTACATTTATGGATTAGTTAAAGATTTAGTTGAAGTAAAAGCTTAGACTAATAAAAGAAATGAGGTGTATGATTTGAAAAAAGTCAATCATCTCATTTCTTTTGCCAGTGTTAAAGAAAAAAATAAGTTGACTAATCTTGATGTAATAGGTAACCTTATGAATGACGTAAAGATTTAATACTTGACGGCATAGAAGAGTGAAATGGAGGATCTATCTTGGAAATTGAAAAGACTAATTATATGAACACTTTATTCGAATTCTATAGTATTTTGCTTACGAATAAGCAAAAAGGTTATCTCTCCCTCTATTATGGCGATGATTATTCATTAGGTGAAATTGCTGATGAGTTTGAAGTAAGCAGACAAGCAATTTATGATAATATCAAACGAACAGAAAAAATCCTTATTAATTATGAAAAAAAACTTCATTTAGTTGAAAATTTTCTTCTGCGAAAAGAAGTATTGGATCAATTAAAAGAATATGCAACAGAGAAATATCCAAGTGATAACGAAATACAAAGAATGATTCAATTAATTGAATCATTTGACGAATAGAATATAGGATGTGAAGAAATATGGCATTTGAAGGCCTGTCGGAACGCTTACAAGGCGCAATGACAAAAATTGGTAAAAAAGGAAGAATTACCGAAGCTGACTTAAAAGAAATGATGCGTGAAGTTCGTCTCGCGTTACTTGAAGCCGACGTAAACTTTCGTGTAGTAAAAGATTTTGTAAAAAAAGTGAATGAACGGGCATTAGGGTCCGATGTATTAGAATCTTTGTCACCTGCTCAACAAGTAGTAAAAATCGTTAACGAAGAACTGACCGAATTGATGGGTGGAGAACAAGAACCATTTCTTTTCTCTAAAAAACCACCTACTGTTGTAATGATGGTTGGTTTGCAAGGGGCCGGTAAAACGACCACAGCTGGCAAGTTAGCGAATTATATGAAAAAACGTGAAAATAAACGTCCTTTATTAGCTGCAGCAGACGTATATCGTCCAGCAGCGATTGACCAGCTGCAAACCATTGGGAAACAATTGGATTTCCCGGTTTATCAAAAAGGCGTGGAAGCGAATCCCGTAGCAATTGCAGAAGAGGCGGTTGAGGAAGCACGAATGACGGGACGCGACCTTGTTATTATTGATACGGCAGGTCGTCTTCACGTAGACGAACTTTTAATGACCGAATTGAAAAATATTAAAGCTGCTGTGCAACCAGACGAAATTCTGTTTACAGTAGATGCAATGACCGGGCAAGACGCGGTAAATGTAGCGAAAGCATTTAATGAGCAATTAGGTATTACTGGGGTTATTTTAACGAAGTTAGACGGAGATACTCGTGGTGGTTCTGCTTTGTCAATCCGTTCCGTAACGGGTAAACCAATTAAATTTACCGGTCAAGGAGAAAAATTAGACGATATTGAACCGTTCTATCCGGATCGTATGGCCTCTCGTATCCTTGGTATGGGAGATATGCTGACGCTGATTGAAAGAGCACAGCAGGATTATGATGAAGTAAAAGCGCAAGAAATGGCGGATAAAATCCGTGAGAATACTTTTGATTTTAATGATTTTATTGATCAAATGGACCAAGTTTCAAATATGGGGCCGATTGAAGATATCTTAAAGATGATACCAGGGATGAGTAACTGGCCGGGTATTGACCAAGTGAAAGTTGATCCAAAAGATATGGCACATATGAAGGCAATTGTCCTTTCCATGACTCCGGAAGAACGAGAAAATCCTGAAATTCTGTCTCAAAGCAGACGAAGAAGAATTGCAAAAGGTTCCGCACGTTCCTTACAAGAAGTAAACCGTATGATTAAACAGTTTAATGAATCTCGTAAAATGATGAATAAAATGTCTAAAGGAAACTTTGATGGCATGGAAGGCTTGCTTGGAAATGGACCGAAAGGGAAATTAGGCCAGCTGGCAATGAAACAAATGTCCCGAAAAATGGGCAAGAAAAAGAAAAGAAAAAAAAGATAAGACTGTAAAGAAAAAATACTTTACAAGCTATAATTAAACTGGTATGATATCACTTGTGAGATTGAGACAAATGGAGGTGTATTTATAAAATGGCAGTAAAAATCCGTCTAAAACGTATGGGTTCTAAAAGAAATCCATTCTACAGAGTTGTTGTAGCTGATTCCCGCGCACCACGTGATGGTCGCTTCATCGAAAAAGTTGGTACTTATAACCCAGTTGTTGAACCAGCTGAAGTAAAATTTGATGAGGAACTAGTCCTAAAATGGTTGGCAAACGGTGCACAACCATCTGATACAGTTAGAAACTTACTTTCTCAAGAAGGTATCATGAAGAAATTCCATGAATCTAAAACAGCTAAATAATTTGTTTGGATAATAAGTATTCAGAAGCATTGAATTCAACCAAAAGGATGGTGGTTTACATGCCTGATATTAAAGAATTGATTCTAACAATGGTTACCCCTCTAGTTGAACATCAGGATGACATCACGATTGATATTAAAGAAACAAATGATTTCTATGAATATCATCTTGCTGTTCACCCAGAAGATGTAGGGCGTGTCATTGGAAAACAAGGTCGAGTTGCTCGTGCAATTCGAACAATTGTATATAGTGTGCGAACTAAAAAATCGAAGCGTGTTCGTCTAGTTATAGAAGGAGCAGAGTAGATTTTTAGGACACTATTATAAATGCATATACAAAATAAAGCGGACATTCATTTGAAAAGGTGAACTTGTCCCTTTTTTTGTAGGGAAGAGCCATAAAAGAGGTGAAAATGATGGAAAACTATTTAGAGGTAGGTAAAATCGTCAATACGCAAGGATTAAAAGGTGAAATTCGTGTGATATCTGTTACTGATTTTGCAGAGGAACGTTACAAAAAAGGTTCTGTCCTAACTATTTTTCAAGATGGTAAAGAACCGGTTGAAATAACTGTAAGCAGTCATAGAAAGCATAAAAACTTTGATATCTTAACCTTTGAAGGGCATTCACGGATTGAAGATGTAGAAGGATACAAGGGATCCATTTTGAAAGTTTCAAAAGAACATATCCAAGAATTAGAAGGTGAAGAATACTATTACCATCAGATTATTGGATTATCGGTTGTTACAGAGGATGGTACGCAGCTGGGAACCATTAAAGAAATATTGTCACCTGGTGCAAATGATGTGTGGGTAGTCGGAGAAAAAGGAAAAAAAGATTTGTTGATTCCATATATTAAAGATGTTGTGAATGAAGTAAATTTAGAAGAAGGAATGGTTATCGTTACGTTGTTGGAAGGAATGTTAGAGGAATGAGAATTGATGTCTTGACACTTTTTCCGAATATGTTTGACGGGCCAATGAGTGAGTCTATTATTGGAAAAGCAATTGAAAAAGAGCTTGTAGAAATTAAAACGACCAATTTCCGTGATTATACAGAGAACAAACATAACATGGTAGACGATTATCCTTTTGGTGGAGGAGCTGGGATGCTTCTGACAGCTCAACCTATTGTCGATAGCATCGATGCGATTAAAAAGTCTCAGCCAGAGACAAAGAAGCGGATTATTTTAATGGACCCAGCTGGAAAAAAGTACGATCAAAAGTTAGCTGAAGAGCTTTCTCAAGAGGAACACTTAATTTTTATTTGTGGTCATTATGAAGGTTTTGATGAGCGGATAAAATCCCATGTAACGGATGAAGTTTCAATTGGAGACTTTATTCTAACAGGGGGAGAATTAGGTGCTATGGTAATAATCGATAGTGTGGTTCGTTTATTACCAGAGACATTAGGAAATGTGTTATCCAATCAGACGGACTCTTTTTCAACAGGTTTACTGGAGCATCCTCAATACACAAGACCACGCTCTTTTAGAGGGGAAGAAGTGCCAGAAGTACTGTTAAGCGGCAACCATGCCAAGATAGCTGAGTGGCAAGAAAAAGCGTCTCTACGCAAGACGTTGGAGAGACGACCAGATTTGTTGGAAAAAATCGAATTAACTGAACAACAGGAGAAATGGCTGCAAGAAATTAAGGAAGAATTAGATGAGTAATTTATATCGTATAAAGAAAAAGCCCTTTACAGACATTAGAAATTATGATAAACTCTTACGAGTGAGCAGGAGACTGCTCTAAGATAACGATATTCCGCTGATAGATAAAGCTATGTATGAATATTTGTTGGAAGGAGAAAAAAGAAATGAACTTAATCGAATCAATTACACAAGAACAATTACGTAATGATATTCCTGCTTTCCGTCCTGGAGACACGGTTCGCGTACACGCGCGCGTTGTCGAAGGAGAGAGAGAACGTATCCAACTTTTCGAAGGCGTTGTTATTAAGCGTCGCGGACAAGGGATCAGCGAAACTTACACAGTTCGTAAAATTTCAAATGGTGTTGGCGTTGAGCGTACATTCCCAATCCATACACCACGTGTTGCACAAATTGAAGTAGTTCGTCACGGTCGAGTACGTCGTGCAAAACTATATTACTTGCGTGCATTACACGGAAAAGCAGCTCGTATTCCAGAACGTCGCCGTTAATATTTCAAATAGCAGTACCTCAGAGCCAAATCATCGTGATTTGGCTCTTTTTATAGAGTCAGGGTAGTACAAGTCCTGTCATCGATGTTTATCTATCAAGTCTTGGCCTCGTGAAAAAAAGGCCCTATCCTCGCTCGCTTTTCTATGAGAGAGTTGGCTTACGAATACGGAAACTTTTATAGAAACAGATGTTCAAATGGTATGTGAGGGTTGAACATCTTCATTTTTAAAAAAACACGATGTTCAATAGGAAATTTAACGTTGAACATCGTTATTCTAAAAAAATAAAGATATTCAGCTTTTAAAAGGAGTTTGAACATCTTTATTTTAGACAAGGGTAGTATAAGTCCTGGATTCGTGAATAAAGACAAATTTTATTAATGGCACGCTTCGCTGCTTATTAGGGGAAAAAACCTATTTCTCATAGGGCAAAGCGGACTTGTCAGTTTTTTTATAGACTAGGGGATTATAAGTTCAGCCATCAATGTCTAGCTCCCAAGTCCTGACCTAGTGAAAAAAAGATAAATTTGCCCCATTGCGCGCTTCGCTGCTCATTCAGGGTCAAATTTCCTATTTTTTCATAGGTCAAGGCGGACTTGTCCGCTTTTCTTAATAACTGGTTCTGTGAGTTGATAGTGCTGTGCCTAAAAGCAATCTTACTTTTATAAACAATTAAAAGAGAAATTATTCTAGGCACTGTTTGCAATTATGTTATACTAATAAAAGAAATAAAGAGAGGGGATAAGTTTGTGCAAATTTTAGAAGAATTAGATAAGTTATTCGCTGAGAAAAAATTACCATTAAAAAGACAAGAAATTGTAAATAACCAAACTCTGTATCAAGGATCTTTTTTAGTTCGCCCTGGCAAAAAAGTTCCTTTTGGAATTGTTATTGTAAATGGAGAAGGGGTCGTTGATTTCCAGATTACTTTTAAACAAATTGGCTATTTAACAAATTATAATGATAAAGCAAAACTTCTTGAAGTAATCAATGAATTAAATCTAGGCAAAGCTTTCTATTATAAAGTCTCTCTTGCAGGGGATGGCGAGATTTTAATGAGAACAATGGCGAAAACAACAGAAGATGTCCGACCATTGTATGAAATGTTGATTGTTGGGTCAAATGTTGTTAAACAGGTTATCCAAGAAGTCGAGAAAATAGCACCACCAGTTGAATAAAATAAACAAGTAAAGGCTCAGAGAAAATTCTTTGAGCCTTTACTTGTTTCAAAAAATATTAAAATAATTGTTTGTCGCTACCAAAAGTTTGGCCAAGTGCTTGTTGAGCCAATACATTCAAGTAGTTCCAAGGGCGGTTATATCCAGGTTGGAAGAAGAAGTCAGCTTCAGCTAGATCTTCTAATGTCCAGTGAGCTGAGATTGCTACAGAAATCGTATTGATAGATGCGGTAACATCTTCTTTTGACATTAATTGTGCACCAACGATACGGTGGGAATCTTTTTCGTAATGGATTTTCATCATTACGTTTCCTTCGTCTCCCATGAATTTTGGACGAATTGCTTCTTCATAATAAGTACTTTCAACTTCTGCTGAAAGTAAGTTAGCATCGATGTCTTTTACACCTGTACAAGCAAAATGATAGTCAAACAGAGATAACCCAGAAGTTCCAGATACAGCTTTCATTTCAGCATTTTTTCCGACCATGTTTTGTGCTGCAATAATTCCTTGACGTCGTGCGTTTGATGCTAATGCGATTGCCTTATCATCATTTACAGCTGGAGCAAATGGAACTTTAGTAGCGTCTCCTGCAACATAAATATCTTCTTCAGAAGATTTCATATGGCTGTCTACTTTAACAAATCCGCGTGCATCCAATTCTAGAATACCATGCAACCATTCAGTATTCGGACGAACACCAACTGCCATGATAACAGTATCTACGTCATAAGATCCTTTGTCTGTGATTACTTTGCTCGCTTTTCCGTCAGTTGCTTCAATTTCTTGAATACATTCTCCGGTTTTTATTTTTAATCCTTTTTCTTCAGAGTGAGCTGTCAGGATATTTGTAAATTCTTTATCTAAGTATGAAGGAAGAATAGAATCAAGAATGTCAATCACTGTGGTATCAATACCAGCTTTCGTAAAAGCCTCAGCAACTTCAATTCCAATGTATCCACTTCCGACAACAACTGCTTTTTTAGCAGTTTTCATACGTTCTTTAATAGCGTCAGCCCATTCACGCCCGCGTACATAATAAACATGTTCATTATCTAATCCAGAGATTGAAAGTTCAACAGGAACAGCACCTGGACTCAAGAATAATTTATCATAGCTTTCTTCTTTTTCGCCATCATTTGTTTTAACAGTGATTGTCTTTCCTTTTGGATCTAAGCTAACAACGTCGCTATTCATATGAACATGAACGCCTTGGTCAATATATGATTGCTCATTCGCATAGTGCAAGCTATCTAATGATGGAGAGATTCCTTCCAAGTAGCTTTGAATTCCGCATGATAAAAAGGAAGCAGTCGTTCCACGTTCATACAAATGAATTTCTGCACTTGGATCTTCCTTCAAAACTGTTTGAACGACTTCGTATCCTGCATGTGATGTACCTACAACTATAATTTTCACTCAATTACCTCCGATAAATAAAAGTTTTGCCACAACTATCATTATACATTTTATTTAGAATAATTCTAGTTAAGCCGGGTTAATTGTTGAATTTGGACACAAAATAAAAAACTGATAACTTTCATTTAAATGGAAAGTTGCCAGTTTTTATTTACATATTAGGATAACTGGAAGTATTTTTCTAAATAGAGCGCCAGACCATCCTCGTTATTTGTGAACTCGGTCATGTCATTTGCAACAGAACGCAAGCGGTCAATTCCGTTCTTCATCATGACACCGTGCCCAGCATAGTCAAGCATTTCAAAGTCATTATCTTCATCACCGAATGCAAGGATATCGGTTTGGCTAATTCCGTAATGACGAGCAACAGTTTCAACTCCCAGTGCTTTTTGGATGCCAGGTGCAACAATTTCCAAACATGGATAAGAGCCGCCCCACGTACGAACTGACAGGGTATCACTTCCATATTCATTTAAAATATTCAAACGAATGGCTTCTTGTTTATCTTCGTCAACATAAAGATTCAAGGCGGTTGGTTGTTCTTCAAATTTTGTTTTGGTTGTAACATAGGTCGAACGTGTATCTTTCGGGAAAAATTCATTTGTAGGGATTCTTTCAGTAGAAGCATACAAGGTTTCTTTTCCTTCAATCGAGAGCCAATCATAACCTAATATGTGTTGTTTTCCTAGGATATCCATAACCAAATCTAAGTCGATAGTTCTGTGATAGTAATCAGACCAACTGTTGTTTTCAGGCATATGGCAAAGGGCACCGTTGAAGTTAACCATAGGTGATTTTAAACCAATTTCAGAATAGATTTGTTTACTGTTTCGATATGGTCGACCTGTGGCGATTAATACGTGGTGGCCATTGTTTTGCAGTGATTGTAATGTACGAACGGTTCTTTTTGAAAGTAAGGATTGATTGTTAAGAGTCGTACCGTCTAAATCAATCGCAATGATTTTTTTGTTCATTTCGTTAAAAGCTTCCTTTCGTATAGCTAGAATACTTCATCTCATGGTACACTAAATGAGATGAAATTTCCAGAGTGTTCACTTAACAAGGAGGAAACCATGATTTCAATTCAGCGAAAAGTTATTCATCATGTACCAGTTTTAGAAATAGTTGATAACGACAAAGAAAATGAAAAAGTTCCTTTGGCTATTTTCTTTCACGGAATCACAGGCCGAAAGGAAAGAGGGCTGGAAGCAGGATATGAACTTGCCAAACAAGGAATGCGAGTAGTTGTTCCAGATGCTTTTTTACATGGAGAGAGAAAAGAAGAAGAATTTAACGGTAAAAAAGAAATGGAATTTTGGACAATCGTATGGCATAGCATCGAAGAGTTGCCGTATCTCGTTGATCATTACGTTACTGAAAAACTTGCTCTAGCAGATCGAGTTTCTGTAACGGGCCTGTCAATGGGGGCAATCACGACATGTATGGCATTAGCGAAATATCCTTGGATTTTTGCGGGTGGCTGTTTGATGGGAAACCCAGATCCGATTGGCTTTACAGAATGGATTTTGACATCGAACTGGGTGGAAGGGATGGAACCTGTCAACAAGGAAGTGGCAGTACAGTTGATGGAACCGTTCCGTGAACTTAGCTTACAAGAATCACCAGAAAAACTTGCGGGCAGACCATTTTATATTTGGCATGGAACTGCGGATAACAGTGTTCCATTTGAGCAAATGGAGGCGTTTGTTTCAGAGATAAAAGATGAGCCTTATGCTTCTAATATGCATTATGACTACTATGAAGGACACGGACACAAGGTTCCCTATGAAATATTCGAGAAAATGGCTGCATTTTTAGGGAAACAATAGAGTATTGATAATTCTATCAATCCTTGCTATGATGCTTATAACCCTTCATAAAGGAGAGAATGATCTATGTCAGAGAACTATACTACTGAGGAAGTAGAAGAAATTAAAGAACGTGTTTTAATGGCCTTAGAACAAGTAATTGACCCGGAATTGGGAATTGATATTGTCAATTTGGGCTTAATATATGAAGTATTGTTAGAAGAAAATGGTTTTTGCCAAGTGAATATGACGCTTACTACAATGGGATGTCCATTAGCAGATGTCATCACCGATGAAATTCATCGTGCATTAAAGTCAGTTCCAGAAGTCACAGACATAAAAGTAAAACTCGTTTGGTATCCGGCATGGACAACGGAAAGAATGTCCCGCTATGCAAGAATTGCGTTGGGGATTCGATAGAAGTATGATAAAAAGACGTTCATGATGAACGTCTTTTTTGAATGTACTGGATACATAATTATAAAAGTGGCAAAATCGCAGTGTTTGTTTTCAATCATAATTATTTTCCGCCCAGTACTTTTTAGGAGATAAGCCCATTTGTTTTTTAAAGGTTTTACTGAAGTAATAGACGTCTTTAAAACCACACATGTCGGCAATCTGACTCATCGAATAACCACCTTCCGTTAAAAGTGTAGCTGCATGATTAATTCGAATGTTATTAACATAGTCAAGAATAGTGCGACCTTCCTCTTTTTTAAATAAAGTTCCGCAATAAGCAGGACTGAGTCCCACATAGTTGGCTAATTCCTCTACGGTAATGGATACAGAAAAATTTTCAGTAACATAACGCTTGATGCGATCAACATGACGATTGGAATGATTTTCAACTTTATTGAAAAGTAACTCGTGAATTAGATCAAGGAACAGAATGTGAGCTTTTATCCGATCGCGCTCATTCATCTGAAGCCAATGATATTCAATTGATTTCAAGAGGCTGTTCACACGTTCGGTAAGAGAAACTTTGGAAACGGTAGGTAATCGAAACTGTCCTTTTTTTAAATTAAAATCCATGGCAACAAAAACACAGTCTTTAGAGGGGGTGGCTTTTCGGATGCTACCGGAGGGCATGTAGACCAAATTCCCCTGAGTAGCATGGTATTCCTTTTGGTTAATGGTATAGAGAATATCGCCTTGAATAATAAGTGCTAGGGCATTTCTCTGATAGACGTGTTCGTCTAAATGCCAACCAAACGAACAATCGCGCAAGTAGTAATGTTTTAACTCCATGTTCATTAAATCGAGCATAAAAAATCCCCTCATAGCCTCTTTTTTTCCATTTAGTATAACATCCAATCCATAGTTTGTACAAAAAATGTAGATTTGTTCCATTTATTAATGTTTAATTTCTATGATAAGCTAATCGCAATAAAAGAAAGCGCATACAAAATAAAGCAAACAAGCTTTCCGTTTTGAATGATTACAAGAAAGAAGGTGACAGAATGTTCAAATATGATAGTAAGTTTGGTAGATTCATGACAAAAATATTTGATTTAATCATGCTGAATGTCTTGTTTTTACTAATGAGTATTCCAATCATTACTATCGGCGCTAATTTGGCAGCTCTATATGCAGTCTTTTTACAAATGATTGATAAAAATGAAAGTCCTGTGTTAAAAATGTATCTAAAACACTTTAAAGAGAACTTTAGACAAGCGACGACAGCTTGGCTAATTGTTTTATCTATCATTGTCGTATTGATATTGGATTTATTTGTGATTAGTGAACTAGATGGTCTAAGGAGAATAGTCGTCTACGCAACTGTTATTTTTCTGATTCTAGCTGTGGTTTACAGCTTGTTTATTTTCCCCATGATTTACAAATTTAAAAATACAATTTGGGAACAGAGTAAAAATGTTCTTTTACTGATGATGGGCTACTTTCCTTGGGTTTTGATTTTATTGGTTATCAATCTCGGTCCTCTTATGGCTGTTTATAAGTGGCTACCAAATGCGTATGGTTTGTTGATATATTTTTATTTGTTTATTGGAAGTGCGCTAACATTGTACCTGAATGCTTTTATTTTTAACAGAATATTCAATCACTTAATAGGACTTAAGAGTGAGTCGCTATTAAAAACGTAAGGGAGTGGTTTGTGTTGACGAAAAAAAATAAAAAATCTGCTTCAGTAGGCCTTGGTCGTAGTTCTTCCTGGGTCATAGCTATTAAGAGGGATTGGGAGTTGTATATTCTGCTCATTATTCCGCTAGTGATTGTTATCGCTTTCAATTATGCTAGTTTTCCTGGTCTGAGAATGGCATTTATGAATTTCAAACCTATTCTAGGTTATGAACGTAGTGAATGGGTCGGATTTGAGAACTTTATTAAGATTTTTAATGATGCTGATTTTATTAGAGCACTTAAAAATTCGATCATGTTTAACTTTCTTGATTTAATAACGGGATTCTCGGTACCTATTATTTTAGCTCTTATTATTAACGAGATACGTTTGAAACGTTTCAAACGAATTAGTCAAACTGTCTTATATTTGCCTCATTTTTTATCTTGGGCAGTTGTGGGGAGTGTGGCATATCTTTTATTTAAACCAAGTTCTGGTTTAGTGAATATTGTTTTACAAAACTTAGGGTTGATTGAAAAAGGGATTCCTTTCTTAAATGATGCGAGCCACTGGGCAGTAACCTATATTTTAATTGGTATATGGCAGTCGATGGGGTGGGGAACCATCATTTACTTGGCGGCTATGACCAGTATTAACTCAGAGCTTTACGAAGCTGCCATGATTGATGGTGCAAACCGTTGGAAACGGATCTGGCACATTACCTTGCCGGGGATTAGAGGGACAATCGTAACGCTACTCATTATGAACCTGGGTCGGGTTATGGGAAGTAATTTGGAGCGTCTAACAGCGTTGGGTAATTCACAGGTTCGGGACTATCAATACCAGTTAGCCGTTTATATTTTTGAAAAGGGTCTTGGAGGCGGTAAGTTTAGTGAAGCGACAGCAGTAGGTTTGTTTCAGTCGTTAATTGGTTTAGCTCTCGTATTATTATCAGACCGTATGGCTAAGAAAATCGGAGAGGATGGTTTGTTGTAATGGAACTTAATGCGAATATACGTAAAAAGAAAGACAAAAACCATCTGGGAACGAATGCAATGGAAAAAATCGGAATCAGCGATTTTTTAATGGCAACATTTCTATTTATTTTATGTTTAACGTGTGTTTTGCCATTCATCCATATAGCTGCGAAGTCAATCTCTTCTAATAGCGAAGTGCTGGCCCGTAATATTTACCTCATACCAAAAGGGATTAACTTCGATGCCTATGTATCGATTTTTAAAGATGGAAACATGATTTATTCAATTATTTACAGCGTTATTGTGACAGTATCATTTACTGTTTTAGGAATGCTGGTATGTATTTGTACAGCTTATCCCTTGTCAAAAAAACGCCTAAAAGGACGTAAGGGATTTACTTTTATTTTCATGTTTCCGATGTATTTCAGTGCAGGGATCATACCACAATATTTGCTCTACCAAAGTCTGGGGATTTTGAATACAGTCTGGGTTTTGATTCTGCCAGGTATTTATTCTGCTTATAATATGTTGATTATGAAAACTTATTTTCAGGCGAATTTACCAGATAGCTTGGAGGAATCGGCGGTCTTGGATGGAGCAACAAATTTCCAAATCTTATTAAGGCTTGCATTACCACTTTCAAAACCTATTATGGCGACACTGTCGTTATTTTATGCGGTTGGACGTTGGAATTCTTACGCGGACAATATGTATTTTATTCGCACTGAAAATTTAAAAATGGTGCAATATAAACTGTATCAAATGGTTTCGTCTGCAACGGAAGCTCAGACAACTTCCCTTTCGGAAGCAGCAGCCGTTCAAAGTACGCCAGAAGTTCTTCAGGCAGCAGCCGTTATGTTTGTAACCATTCCGATTATTATTATTTATCCATTTTTACAAAAATATTTTGTGAAAGGTGTCATGATTGGAGCAGTAAAAGGTTAACAAAAAAATGAACAGGAGGAATAAAATGATGAAGAATAGCAATTGGAGAAAGATACTTTTAGGGAGTGCAGCTTTGTTAACGTTATCAGGATGTAGCAGCAGTGGTGGCGATGACTCAATGGATAGTGGAACTGCTGGCGGCGGTTCAAGCGATTCAACTGGGGCAGGCGAGCAAGTTACATTAAAAATCCCTGTTTATGATCGTGGTGTAGAAGGTGTGCCGAATGTAACGGACAATTACTGGACCGATTACGTTCAAGAAAATTTTGGTAATCCAAATAATATCACTGTTGAGTATGTCGCTATTAATCGATCGGATGTTATGACTGATTATGCATTACTGGCATCATCTCAAGACTTACCCACTATTTTAATGGAGTATGACTATCCTAAATTATCACAATGGGCAAACGAAGGATATCTTGCAACATTTGATATGGAAGAGTTTAAAGAAGCTGCACCAAAATACTTCGAACAAATGGATGCAGAAGGACAAATGGCCTTTACGGAAATGAATGGTGAAACACATTTTGTTTTAGGAAATCGACCAAACTGGTCCAATGGCTTTAACTTCCAACAGTTTTATCGCAAAGACTGGCTAGAAGAAGTTGGCTACGATGAGTATCCAAAAACTTATAGCGAATGGGTGGATGCCATGACGAAAATACAAGATGCTGGCTTAGCAGATCATCCAGCAGGTGGAACAATGATTCCGAGCCAAGGGGCAGACCTTCCTTGGATATTCATGGATTTCCCAATTAACGAAGAAGAGTGGGCAAGTTATATTTCTGCCGTTATCCCTGCTTTAGGATTTGATGCTAACAAAGCATTATTAGAAAGAGAGAACAATCATTACAACCTTGGCTTTACAGATCCGGAGTATTATTTAACGGATACTGCATCCGCTCAAGCGAAATTCGCCAATGGGGAAAGCTTTGTGTTTGGCTCTTACATTTCAAATACAATGGATTGGCTCATATCATTTTATGAAAACAATCCTGAAGCTGAGTTGGGTATTGTTCCTGCAGCCGAAGTGGATGAAGAAGCTGGTACATCAGCAGTCTACATGGCAGATAACCCATTTGGTATGATCGTTGGTTTCTCTTCTTTAGCAACGGATGATGAAATTCAGGCTGCTTGGAAGTATTTGGATTGGATTGCGGATGAAGATAATTTAAAGATTATGCAGTGGGGAGTTGAAGGCGAAAACTATACAATTAACGAAGAAACAGCTTTACCAGAAAGTGTGGTTGATTACGAAGGCGACAAGAAGCAAGGCTACAATAACAACATTGACTACTGGTGTATCGTAACAGCTTCTCGAGTTGTCGGAGACTTAGAGGATCAGATTTCAGCAGTTAGTCCTAAAGGTCTTCCTCAAGAATTTAATGAAGAGATTTTAGCTATTACAAATCGTAAATCTGAACTATACAAGGAAGCTTACGCTGTCAACTTCCCGTCATTCTCAGTCCCAATTGAAGCAGAAGTAGAATACTCGGGAAGTTTAACAGAAACATATAAAGAGCTTCGTGATAAGTTAGTAATGGCTGATCCAAGTGAGTTCGAAAGTTTATACGAAGAGTACGCACAACAATTTCACGATGCTGGATTTAGGGAGATTGTAGAGGAACGCTTACAGGCTTATAAGGATGGAAATTCAACGCGTTTATTAGAAGTAGAGTAAGATTGTTTTAATAAGCCGCCATGTCGAGGAGTTTTTCCGAAAACATGGCGGTTTTTCATTAAAAATGGAAAGTAGGTATTTATCAATTGAATGAATTAACCTTTGAAAAGGAAAAGATAATCGGTAAAATGGATGCCATTGTAGAAAGAACCATGCAGATGGATTTGACATGGGACTGGGGAACCGGGGTCGCCTATTATGGAATCTGCCAGGCTTACGAAGTTCTAGGTAAACAGGAATATATCGATCTTTTACAAAACCGCATAGATGAATTAATCGACCTAGACGACGGGTACGGCTGGACAGTTAATCGTTGTGCTATGGGACATGCATTAATTACCTTATACGAAGTCACTGGCGAACAGAAGTATTGGGATTTAGTTTTGAGTAAAATTGATTATTTACAACATGAAGCACTGCGCTTTGGTGACCGTGTTTTGCAGCACACTGTATCTTCCAATGATGATTTTCCTGGGCAAGCATGGGCTGATACTTTATTTATGGCTGCTTTTTTGATGCTGAGGGTGGGCATTATCACTAAGAAGGAAGAATTAATTGATGATGCACTCCATCAGTATTATTGGCATATTAAATACTTACAAAATCCTGAAACCTCCCTCTTTTATCATGGTTACGAAGATACAAGCAAAAGTAATTTATCTAGCTTTTATTGGGGAAGAGCTAATGCTTGGGCAGCATATACGATGTCTCAAGTTTGTGCTCGACTACCCGAAGCCTATCTTTATCCCAAGTATATGGATGTATTAGGTGCGCTTGAAGAGCAGCTTTCGGCTCTGAAACTACTGCAAACTGAAAATGGTTTGTGGCGGACTATTTTGGATGACTCCGAATCTTATGAAGAAATTTCTGCATCCGCAGGGATTGCAGCAGCCATGGCTGTCAAGCATAACCCGCTGCGCTTAAAGTACCTGCAAAAATCGATTGGCGGTATTTTTGATAATGTCAGCGATGATGGTCGGGTTCTAAATGTATCTGCAGGTACAGCAGTCATGAGGGATTTAGCAGGATACCGCGACATTTCGAAAAACTGGCTTCAAGGCTGGGGACAAGGTTTGGCGTTGACCTTCTTCGCGGAGATTATTGGCCGTTATTAAAAGCAATAGCTTCTGACTAATGAAAAATTATTAAGTCAGAAGCTATTTTTGATAGTGTTATTTTTTGACCATAACTGACCAAGGTTGTATAATTACCTTATGGACTGAAGAAGAGGTGACTGAAATGCAAGTAGAAAAGATGACTCGCGCGATGCAAGAAGCGTTAGGAGAAGCACAGAATATTGCAATTAATAGGAAACATCAATTTATTGAAATTCCTCATCTATGGAAAACATTGATGCAGCCAAATTCGTTTGCTAGAAATTTCTATCAAGATTTAGGGATGGATTTACAAGCATTGGACCACGTGATTGATAAGGAACTCGATAAAATTTCACAAGTATCCGGAACGAATATTCAATACGGTCAGTCTTTTGGGCAAAATCTTTACCAGCTTTTCCTTGAAGCCAATAAAGAGATGGAAGAATTCCAAGATGAATACTTATCAACCGAAGTGGTTTTGTTAGCTCTTTATTCACTATCCCATCATCCACTAACCCTCTATTTAAAGGAGAATGGACTAAGCAAGCAAATTATAAAAAACAAAATAGTAGAAATAAGAGGCGGTGATCGTGTGACTTCACAAGATCAAGAAGAACAATACCAAGCATTGGAAAAATATGGAATTGATTTGATTCAAGCAATGAAAAGCGGCAAGCATGATCCGGTTATTGGCCGTGATGAAGAGATTCGAGATGTCATTCGAATTCTTTCAAGAAAAACAAAAAACAACCCTGTCCTCATTGGAGAACCAGGCGTTGGGAAGACTGCAATTGTTGAAGGTTTGGCTCAACGGATCGTCAGAAGAGATGTGCCGGATAATTTAAAAGACAAGACGATTTTTTCTCTCGATATGGGTGCTTTAATTGCAGGAGCGAAATACCGTGGTGAATTTGAAGAGCGTCTGAAAAGTGTTTTAAAAGAAGTGAAAAAAAGTGATGGACGGATCATTTTATTTATTGATGAAATCCATACCATTATCGGTGCCGGAAAAACAGAAGGTAGCATGGATGCAGGAAATCTTCTAAAACCAATGTTAGCTCGTGGAGAATTGCATTGTATTGGTGCAACTACATTGGATGAGTACCAACAAAATTTTGAAAAAGATAAAGCTTTGGAGCGTCGTTTTCAAAAAGTAGTAGTTGCAGAACCAACAGTAGAAGATACCATTACGATTTTAAGAGGATTGAAAGAACGCTTTGAAATACACCATAGCGTAACCATCCAAGATAATGCGATTGTAGCTGCAGCAACACTTTCTAATCGTTATATCACGGATCGTTTTCTTCCGGATAAGGCCATCGACTTAGTTGACGAAGCTTGTGCCAGTATCAAAGTAGAGATGAATTCCATGCCGACAGAACTTGATCAAGTAACTCGCAAACTAATGCAGCTTGAAATTGAAGAAGCTGCATTAAAACAAGAAAAAGACGAATTAAGCAAGCAGCGGTTAATAAGCATACAAAATGAATTGGCCGAATCTCGTGAAGAAGCAAACAGGCTTAAGATGCAATGGGAAATAGAAAAAGAAGAAGCTGAAACGGTTCGTTCCAAAAGAGAAGAATTGGAAATCGCTCGAAGACAACTAGAAGACGCCGAGTCAGAATATGATTTAGAAAAAGCAGCGGTGCTAAGACATGGAACCATTCCACAATTAGAGAAAGAACTGGCTGATTTAGAGCGAAAAAATGCTGAGACCCAAACCGACGAAGGAAAGCTTGTTCAAGAAGCCGTTACCGAAAATGAAATAGCATCGGTCGTAGAACGCTTGACGGGCATACCAGTTAAGCGGTTAGTAGAAGGGGAGAAAGAAAAACTATTAACTCTCTCAGAAACTTTACACAAACGAGTGATTGGACAAGATGAGGCGGTAGAAAGCGTCACAAATGCAGTTCTTCGTTCTCGTGCAGGCTTGCAATCACCGAATCGACCAATCGGCTCCTTTTTATTTTTAGGACCTACAGGGGTCGGAAAGACAGAATTAGCAAAAGCACTTGCTGAAAACTTATTTGATTCACAAGACCATATGGTGCGAATTGATATGAGTGAATATATGGAAAAATTTGCAGTAAGTCGTTTGGTTGGTGCACCCCCAGGTTATGTTGGATACGAAGAGGGCGGCCAATTAACGGAAGCGGTTCGCAGAAGTCCTTACACAATTGTGCTCCTGGATGAAATTGAAAAAGCTCACCCGGATGTATTTAATATCCTTCTTCAAGTAATGGACGACGGTCGATTAACTGACTCGAAAGGTAGAACGGTTGATTTCAAGAATACAGTCTTGATTATGACAAGTAATCTCGGATCTCAATATCTCCTGAACAGTATGGAAGAAAATGGTGAAATAACGGAAGAAACTAAAAATAATGTGCTTGATTTATTAAAGATAACTTTCAAGCCAGAATTCCTCAATCGAATTGATGACACGGTTCTGTTTTCTCCACTTAACAAAGAAGACATCCATCTAATCGTTGATAAAATCATTCTGGAGTTACAAGAGCGGCTGGCTAACCGTCAAATCAAGTTATCGATTTCGGAAGAAGTAAAAGAGTGGATTACAATAAATGCCTATGATTTTCAATATGGGGCACGCCCTCTAAGAAGATTTATTACCAATCGAATTGAAAACTTATTAGCGAAAGAGATCATTAAAGGTTCGATTCAAGAAAACCAACATGTGCTGATAAATTTAGTAGACGGAAAAATTAATTTTTCTATTCTAAAAGATCATTAAGATAAAGCGGCAACAATACTAGTAAAATATTGTTGTCGCTTTATTTAATTGCAAATGTACGATAAAATAATAGTGTAAAGTTTTGTTCTTACGAATATGTATTTTATGTTGGAGGTGATAATATTGCTTTTCTTGGTAATTGGTTTTATTTGTTTGGTTGTTATGTTATTTACGAATAAATTTTATGTATTTGGCGGCTTGTCAATTATCAGTTTCTTTATTTACTTTATGATGGTGGGAGACGGTTCTTGGGTAACATTCCTACTCTTTTTATCTGGTATCTTCCTGCTCATACTGGAGATATTTATTCCGGATTTTGGTTTAATTGGGATAGCAGGCTTCGTATTGCTCGCTCTTGGTTATCTCTCCAATCAAAATGATTTATGGGGAAGCCTGTTTGATTTAGGGCTTGCGATAGTGATTGCAGTGATTACGGCTTATATCTTGTTAAAAAAAGGATATACTTTTTTACCTGGTAAGAGTAGTTTGGTACTTGGAACATCGTTACAAAAAAATCGTGGATATTCTACTGGAAGAGATTATACGATTTATTTAGGAAAAACGGGAACAGCGGTTACGACGCTTCGTCCTTCAGGAAAAGCTGAAATTGATGGCAAAGTACTGGATGTTTTAAGTGATGGAAATGTGATTCGCGAAGGAGCATCGGTTCAAGTTATACATGTAGAAGGAATAAAAATTATAGTGAAGGAGTTGGCGTAATATGCAAGAAGGTATTATCGGCATTGTTATCATTGCCGTAATCGTAATCTTGGTTTTATCTTTGTTTTTCCGTTTCGTACCTGTGGGATTATGGATTACTGCATATTTTTCAGGAGTAAAGTTAAAAATTTCAGAATTAATCGGAATGCGATTAAGAAGGGTATCACCAAGCTTAGTCGTTCAGCCCTTGATTAAAGCTACGAAAGCTGGGCTGGTTATTGACACAGGTGAATTAGAGGCGCATTACTTGGCTGGTGGAGATATTAATCAGGTTATTGATGCACTGATTGCTGCTCAGCGTGCGAATATTGATCTTGAATTCGAGCAAGCAGCTGCAATTGATCTGGCCGGAAGAAACGTTTTTGAAGCGGTTCAAGTAAGTGTTAACCCGAAAGTTATTGAAACACCTATTATTGCTGGTGTAGCTATGAATGGTATTGAAGTAAAAGCAAAAGCAAAAGTAACTGTTCGTGCGAACATTGAACGTTTGGTCGGTGGTGCTGGTGAGGAGACAATCATTGCCCGTGTTGGTGAAGGGATTGTAACTACTGTAGGTTCTGCAAAAGCCCATTCGCAAGTATTAGAGAATCCAGATTCTATCTCACAGACCATTTTACGTAAAGGATTGGATTCCGGTACAGCATTCGAAATTCTATCAATCGATATCGCTGACGTAGATGTAGGACGCAACGTAGGAGCTAAATTACAAGCAGAGCAAGCTGAAGCGGACAAACGCGTTGCTCAAGCAAAAGCAGAGGAAAAACGTTCACTTGCTGTTGCAGAAGAGCAAGAAATGATTGCTGAAGTTCAAAGACAACGTGCAAAAGTTGTTGAAGCAGAAGCGCAAGTTCCGTTAGCGATGGCAGAAGCTCTTCGTTCAGGGAACCTTGGCGTAATGGATTATTATAAAATGAAAAACATTACGGCGGATACGGACATGAGAAACTCACTGTCAGGAAATAAAGACAGAAGTGATTCCTAATGAGCCCATGGACTTTTTTACTACCAACTTTATTTAATTTCGCTGCATTGATTTTTATTGTTGTGATTTGGATTATCTTTGTTCGTAATTTTTTACGTGAAATGCGCAAAGGAAAGCAACGAACTCAAAATCAATGGACACAACAAACAAGAACGCAGCAAAGTAGACAAATAGCAAAAGAGCCATCCGTGTCATCTCCAAGTAGAAGAAATGCACAAAGAGGAACTAGGACAAATGCGCGTTCGCAGCAAAGAAAAAGGAGTACTTCTTGGCAATCTACGAGTGCGAAAACAGATGGACAGAGCATTCGATTAAGAGAATTAATGAAGTACAAACCTGCTGATTTGTATCGCTTATTAAAAGACCATTTACCGGAAGAATACAAAGAAGAAATTCAAAGTATTTTTAATTCTCCCAATGCTGAAGTGGAATTGATTAAATTTATCAGAAGACCTGATGTATGGCCGAGCGTTCAAAAATCGCTTGCAGAAATTAGTTCTGGGTCATCAAGAAGACAGACTGCATCAAGACCCATGGGTTCTCAAAAAACGCCACAAGCGGTTGTCGAAAAACCTTCTGCAGATGAAGAATATATTGATTTGGATTGGTTGGATAGAGAAGATGCTCAGTTACAAAGCGAATATGACTCTGTCGTTCATGAGTTTGATTATTTTATGGAAGATATCTCTGGAAAAGATTTAACTGAATCCATACAGACTGCTTCTTCCTCGTCTCGTTTTAATAAAACCAGATTGGATAAAGAAATTTCTGATAAAAAATGGCTTAAAGAAGCAGTTATTGCAACTGTTATTTTAGAAAAGCCAGATTTTTAACGAAGGGAAGGATTGCATGTCTCGGTTAATTGGAGTGAACACCCTTGTATTTAATAAGGAATTACTTGAAGGTAAGAAAAAACAATGGGAATATTTGAAAGACATAAAAGAATTAGAGTTTTCTTTCGTTGAAATACGTCGAGAATTCATTCGTGATCTGGAAAGTGAATTCAAAGAAACGAAGAAACAGGCATCTGCTCTAAATCTACCATTATTTTATTCTGTCCCATCAGTTCTTTTTGAGTCTGGTAAAATAAATCCTCAATTGAAACAGTATTTTAAAGAAGCTGTTGAAATGGGAGCAAGTCAAATAAAACTCACTTTAGGTCAATATGAAGGATTTTCACCTGGAATTATTCATAAGCTAAAAGGAATAATGGAAGAGTTTCCGAAGATACAACTAAGTATTGAAAATGATCAATCAAGAGATGGGGGCAGTCCTGAAAAATTGTCTGCATTGATTGTAACAGCTCACGAAAAAAAATTGCCTTTAAAAATAACATTTGATACGGGGAACTTTGTCTATATTCAAGAAGATTCTGAAAAAGCTGCCCATGTTTTGCAGGACTTCGTTCATTACATCCATATTAAAAATGTAAAACGAAACCAAAAAGGGGAGCTCGAACTAGCTCATTTTGAAACAGGCGTTGTGAACATACCAAATGTACTAAGTTCTTTTCCAGAGGGTGTTCCAGCAGCGATTGAATACCCTTGTGGAAGTAAAGATGAGGCTATGTATGTTTTGAAAAAGCAAAAAGAACAGATTGAGAAATATTAAAATAAAAAAGTGCGATTATCCAAGATTTATTCTTGAGTAATCGCGCTTTTTTTATTTCACGGATTATTTTTACTGTGGTATACTATGGAGTGACTAGTTTTAGAAGGAAGGGAAAATATTGGTTGAACCAGCAATCCGTTATCGGTTAATAAAGAAAGAAAAACATACTGGTGCAAGACTAGGAGAGATTATTACACCACATGGAACGTTTCAAACTCCTATGTTCATGCCAGTTGGGACATTAGCGACTGTAAAATCAATGTCTCCTGAAGAGTTAAAAGAAATGGGCTCGCAAATTATCTTAAGCAATACCTATCATTTGTGGTTGCGTCCGGGTGCAAACTTAGTAGAAGAAGCAGGCGGATTACATAAATTTATGAACTGGGATAAAGGAATTCTGACAGATTCAGGTGGATTCCAAGTGTTCTCATTAGCGGAAAATCGTAAGATCACGGAAGAGGGAGTACATTTCAGAAACCATTTAAATGGCGCAAAGATGTTTCTTTCACCAGAAAAAGCGATTGATATCGAAAATAAATTAGGAGCAGATATCATCATGAGCTTTGATGAGTGTCCGCCTTTTAATGAAAGTTATGACTATATTAAGAAGTCCATTGAGCGAACCAGTCGTTGGGCAGAACGTGGCTTACAAGCGCATAAAAAGCCAGCAGAGCAAGGATTATTTGGAATCATCCAAGGTGGCGGCTACAAAGATCTTCGTTTGCAAAGTGCCAAAGATCTTATGTCAATGGACTTTCCTGGATATTCAATTGGTGGCTTATCAGTTGGAGAGACGAAGGAAGAAATGAACGCAGTATTAGACTATCTTACACCGGTTATTCCTGATGAAAAACCGAGATATCTGATGGGCGTAGGAGCACCTGATTCCTTGATTGATGGTGTTATTCGTGGAATAGACATGTTTGATTGCGTGTTGCCAACCAGAATTGCAAGAAATGGTACTTGTATGACAAGCAAAGGACGTTTAGTAGTTAAAAACGCTAAATTTGAACGAGATTTTCGACCATTAGATGAAAATTGTTCTTGCTATACTTGTCAAAACTATACACGTGCCTACATTCGCCATTTATTTAAGGCAGACGAAACCTTTGGATTGCGTCTTACAAGTTATCATAATTTACACTTTTTGATAAATCTAATGAATCAAGTTCGACAAGCAATTTTGGACGATAATTTATTAGAGTTTCGTGAAGCATTTATCGAAGAATACGGTTATAATCAAAAAAATGCTAAAAACTTCTAATAGTTATGGTAAGTAAGCTGCTGTTTTGGTAAGGTTTTATATATACATTAAAAATGATGGAGGAATTTATTATGCCACAAGGACTAACGATGATTCTTTTTTACGGACTTTTATTTGGAGTAATGTACTTTATTCTTATTCGTCCTCAAAAGAAACAACAAAAGAAAACACAAGATATGCTGAGCCAAGTAAAACCTGGAGATAGCGTAGTTACAATTGGTGGTTTACACGGGGTTGTAGACGAAGTAAATACGACAAATAATACAGTGACACTTGATTGCGAAGGGATTTTCTTAACATTTGAAAAACGTTCTATTTCGCGTGTTGTAAAAGCTTCAACAATTACAACAGAAGCGGGAATTGTAGAGTCAGACGATATCACTCAAGACAATGAGGAAACGAACGAATAGTTCTTATTTCAAAATGGAGTGGAGAGCGGGATGACTGAAGAAAATACTGATTTTTACGAAGAATTGCTTCCATGGTTTGAACTAAAGGTGTCGGAATTTTCTAAAGAAGGATATTCAAATATCGAGACAAGCGATTTGATTCTTTGTTTTAAAAATCTTGTCTGGAGACATTCCGTGCCACAATACTACTACCAACAAGTATTCGAAATATTGAATCTTAATGTAAATCAATATTTTGATTATAAGTCGTTAGAAGCGCAAGTATATAATGTTTCATCTTTGGAAGAAATTAATTTTGAAGAGTTTTTTTAAGAAGAGGAATAGATCCGTTGGAATCAACAACGGATCTATTTTTTTCTTTAATTGTTAAATCAATCACAAAAGCGCTTACAACGTTTAAATAATAACGATTAGGGGTGGTGGTTGATGTGAAGGGGTTTATAAACATGTGAAACAAAATACAAAAAGGTGTTTACAATGATTAAAAGATGTAATATAATAATTTGTGAAATAAAGAACAAACAAGGAGATGTTTTATATGTCAGCTTTGAATGTGAAAGAAGTGCAAACTGCACCTGAAGAAATGATTGATAATCTCGCAGAAAATGGTTTGAAAGCTTTAGCAAAAATGGAATTAATGGATCAAGAAAAAATAGATGAGATTGTTCGGCATATGGCATTATCTGCACTTGATCAACATATGGAACTCGCAAAAATGGCTGTTGAAGAAACAGGCAGGGGCGTTTACGAAGATAAATGTTTGAAGAATATTTATGCTTCTGAGAACATTTGGCATTCAATCAAAAAAAATAAAACTGTTGGAATTATTGAAGATAATGATGTAGACCAAATTGTTCGAATTGCTGCACCTTTAGGAGTTTTGGCAGGAATTATTCCAACAACGAATCCTACATCAACCACTATTTTTAAAGCACTCATTAGCATGAAGACACGCAATCCAATTATTTTTTCTTTCCATCCAAGTGCTGAGAAATGTTCAGTCGCGACTGCCGAGCTTCTCTATAAAGCAGCTCTTGAAGCAGGTGCACCAGAAGGATGTATTCAGTGGATTGACGGTGTTTCAATGGAAAAAACAAATCTATTGATGCATCATCCGGATGTTGCTGCGGTGTTGGCTACTGGTGGTGCAGCGATGGTAAAAGCTGCTTATTCAACTGGTAAACCAGCTCTAGGCGTGGGTCCAGGTAATGTACCGGCATATGTTGAAAAGACTGCTGATGTTAAAAGAGCGGTAAATGACTTAGTGCTTTCCAAAACATTTGATAATGGAATGATTTGTGCATCAGAACAAGCAGTCATTGTCGATAAAGAAATTTATGATGAAGTTAAAAAAGAATTTACAAAGAGAAGAGCTTACTTCGTAAAAGAAAAAGAAGTGGCTAAATTAGAAGCAGCTATGATGCGCGAAGACAAGCAAGGGGTAAATCCTCAAATTGTTGGAATGGCTGCAACGAAAATTGCTGAATTGGCAGGGATTAAAGTTCCAGAAGACACAAAGTTGTTGATTGTTGAATTACCTGGAGCGGGAGCAGAATATCCTTTATCAAGAGAGAAACTATCGCCGGTATTGGCAATGATGAAATCAACTTCTCACCAACATGCTTTCAAATTGAGTAAAGATATGCTTGCTTTAGATGGACTTGGACATTCGGCATGTATTCATACGACAGATGATGATTTAATTCTTGAATTTGGAAAACAGATGAAAGCTTGTCGTATTTTAGTAAATTCTCCTACAGCACAAGGCGGTATTGGCGGTCTGTACAATAATAATATTCCTTCCTTAACACTTGGATGCGGTTCGTACGGAAGAAACTCTGTATCGGGGAATGTTTCTTCATTCGACTTATTGAATATTAAAACGGTAGCGAAAAGGAGAAATAACATGCAATGGATAAAAGTTCCTGACAGAATTTATTTTGAAGAGAATTCAGTACGTTACTTGCGTGATATGAGAGATATTGAACGTGTATTCATCGTTTGTGACGAAGGTATGATGAAGCTAGGTTATGTAGATATTGTATTAGAGCAATTAAAACAAAGAAAAGATAAAGTGGTCTACACGATTTTCTCAGATGTTGAACCAAACCCATCAACAGATACAGTCAATCGCGGAACAGAAAAAATGCGTGATTTTAATCCTGATACAATTATTGCTATTGGGGGCGGATCGCCAATGGATGCTGCAAAAGCAATGTGGTTATTCTATGAACATCCAGAAAGCAGTTTCTTTGGTGCAAAACAAAAGTATCTGGATATTCGTAAACGGACCTATAAGATTGATCCAATGGAAAAAGCTCGTTTGGTATGTATCCCTACAACATCCGGTACAGGTTCTGAAGTAACACCATTTACCGTTATCACAGATAGCGAAACACATATTAAATATCCATTAGCAGATTATGCCTTAACACCTGATGTAGCGATTGTGGATCCGCAGTTCGTTTATAGTGTTCCTAAAGTGGTCACAGCAGATACAGGAATGGATGTCTTGACTCATGCGATTGAATCTTATGTTTCTGTATTGGCAAATGACTATACACGTGGATTGAGTCTTCAAGCAATTAAATTAGTATTTGATCACTTGAGAGATTCATATGAGAAGGGAGATCGCGTATCTCGTGAAAAGATCCATAATGCTTCTACGATTGCTGGAATGGCATTTGCAAATGCATTTTTAGGGATTTCTCACTCAATTGCGCATAAGATTGGTGGACTATGGGATTTAGTTCATGGTAGAACTAATGCAGTATTGTTACCGCATATTATTCGTTATAACGCGAAAGAACCTTCAAAATTAAGTATGTGGGCAAAATATGAATCATTTAGAGCGGATGAAGATTACGCAACCATTGCTCGCTATATTGGATTGAAAGGCGAGACAACGGAAGAACTAGTAGAAGCTCTAGCAGATGCAGTACATCAACTTGGAAAAGATGTAGGTATTAAGATGAGCTTCCAAGAGCAGGGTGTTTCGGAAGAATGGTTGAAAAATGATGGAGATAGAATTGCTGAACTAGCATTTGAAGATCAATGTACGACCGCAAATCCAAAACAACCATTGATTAGTGAACTAAAAGAAGTTTTATATGCTGCATACTACGGAAAATAAATAACTAATAGATAGCAATAAAGGACTTGGAGTTGTTCCAAGTCCTTTATTGCTCTGCTGTCGAAAAAAGAATATAATAATACTAGATGAGTTTAACTTTGCTTAAAAAAAGATTAACAGTCTTCCGAAAAGAGGTTAAAGTTTCTTTAAAATAGTTAGGGGCGGTAAACATGCAATATGGATTATTGACATTTAATGAACCGGAAAACAATGTCAACAGAAAAATTATTCATATTGATATGGACGCTTTTTATGCGTCAGTTGAGGAAAGGGATCATCCCGAATTAAAAGGAAAAGCCGTAATCATTGCGCGCGATCCTCGAGAAACGGGGGGAGGGGAGTTGTTACGACAGCAAATTATGAAGCGCGGAAATTTGGTGTTCATTCAGCAATGAGTGCACAACTAGCTTATGAACGTTGTCCGCATGCTATTTTTATTTCTCCGAACATGGATTATTATAAAACCATATCTTCGCAAATTAGAGCCATTTTTCACCAATACACAGATTTAATTGAGCCTTTATCATTGGATGAAGCGTACTTGGATGTTACGATAAATAAAAAGAATATTCCAAGTGCTACTATTATCGCGAAAAAAATCCAAGCTCAAATTTGGCGGGAGCTCCAGCTGACTTGTTCGGCGGGTGTATCCTATAATAAATTCCTTGCAAAAATTGCTTCCGATATTAAGAAACCAGCTGGAATAACTGTTATTACACCTCGAGAGGCTCAAGGGTTTTTATTGGAATTACCGATTGAAAAATTTTATGGTGTTGGCCAAAAAACAGCAGAGAAATTAAAGCAGTTAGAAATAAAAAACGGCAACGATTTGCACCAACTTTCTCCGGAGTTTTTAATTGATGAGTTTGGAAAAATGGGATACGTACTTTATCGAAAAGTTCGGGGGATTGACAATAACGAAGTGAATCCGAATCGGGAACGAAAATCAATTGGAAAAGAACATACCTATCGAATCTTTTTAATGAACGAGGAGCAAGTGGATGAAGAATTGAAACTATTAGCGGAATCAGTTGCCCGTAACTTAGAAAGACATAAAATGCACGGGCGAGTAGTAGTTTTGAAAATTAGGTATGCTGACTTCACAACATTAACCAGGCAAAAAAGTTTTACTGAATTTGTTGAATCAAAAGAGGCTGTTTATTGGAAAGCATCACAATTATGGCAAGAGCATGGAGAAGTTGAAAAAGAAATTCGCTTATTAGGAATCACTGTTACACAACTTGCTCCCCAATATTATACAAATATCCAATTGCCATTGTGGGGAAAAGATAAATTTTAAGTGAGAGGATAGATGGGGATGTTAGAGACATTTAGTAATTATAATCCAATATTACAATCATTGATCGCCGGCTTGTTTACTTGGGGATGTACGGTGTTGGGATCAGCTTTTGTATTTTTCTTTAAAACGGTAAATCGTAAAGTATTAGATGTGATGAGTGGTTTTGCTGCAGGAGTAATGATTGCAGCATCCTTTTGGTCTTTGTTAGCACCATCAATTTCTTATGCAGAAGATAACGGATATGGCGTTTTTTCATGGGTGCCGGCAGCTATTGGTTTTTTATTAGGCGGTGCTTTTTTACGTTTAACGGATGCCATTATTCCGCATCTCCATCTTGGCGAACCGATTGAAAATCGTGAAGGACCCGAAACAGGTGCCTCAAGAAATTTACTACTATTTTTAGCGATTACGATTCATAATATACCGGAAGGTTTAGCGGTAGGGGTTGCCTTTGGTGCGGCAGCTCACGGACTAGCAACAGAAAATACGCTTATGAGTGCGATTGGATTGGCATTGGGGATTGGACTCCAAAATATTCCCGAAGGTTCTGCTTTATCGATGCCGATTCGTGCAGATGGAAACAGTCGATGGAAGGCTTTTAATTTAGGACAGTTATCAGCGATTGTTGAACCAGTGGCTGCTGTTATCGGAGCTGCAGCAGTCTTGTCGATGCAGGCTATTTTACCCTACGCTTTAGCTTTTGCTGCTGGAGCTATGATTTTCGTAGTGGTTGAAGAACTAATTCCAGAATCACAGACAAACGGCAACAGTGATATAGCGACAATCGGATTGATGGTTGGATTTACAGTCATGATGATTTTGGATGTAGCATTAGGATAAAGTATAGACAAAGAAGGTGGGAATCGTATTCCTGGCCTTCTTTATTATTTAGAATCACTTATTTGGGTAATTTTATAGAATATACTTTGTCAATTATTGATGAATTTTCAGTTGGAGAAAAAACTTTTTCGTGATAGGATAGTAACAGAATGGTACAGCAGAAAGAAACAGATAATAACAGAAAGGATGAAAAAGATGAAAGCATCATGGCATGGGCAATCTTGTGTAATTATGGAGACAAGCAACGGTAAGAAGATTCTGATTGATCCTTTTATTAATGGAAATCCATCAACCGATTTGGATGCTAGCACAGTTACATGCGATGTAATCGTTATTACTCATGGACATAATGACCATGTGGGAGACGCGGAAGCAATTGCAAAACGGACTGGAGCACTACTTATTTCAACGGTAGAAATTGCAGATTTCTTTAGCAAAAAAGGGTTGAAAACACACGGCATGCAACCTGGTGGCGGATATCAATTTGATTTTGGCTATTTAAAAATGACGCCTGCCATTCATGGCTCAACTTATGAGACAGAAGAAGAGTCAATCCCCTTAGGATTAGCTGCTGGTATTGTGCTTCATGATCAAGGAAAAACGATTTATCATGCAGGTGATACCGCTCTGTTTTCTGATATGAAACTAATTGGAGAAGACTTTCCAATTGATTTAGCATTCTTACCGATTGGCGATAATTACACAATGGGACCAAAAGATGCAGCAAAAGCAGTAACATTTTTAGGAGCAAAAAAAGCAGTCCCCATTCATTACAATACTTTTCCATTAATTGAACAAGATCCAGTTGATTTTACTTCATTATTAAATGAAGGAGTCGGTATTGTTTTACAAGCCGGAGATTCAATAGGAGTATAATGATAACTAATTTCAAACGTGAGAGGGAATAAAATGGCAACAAAGCATGAGCAGATTATTCAGTATATAGAAACACTGCCAGTGGGCGAGAAACTTTCTGTTCGTTCAATAGCAAAGAATCTAAAGATGTCCGAGGGAACTGCTTACCGGGCAATTAAAGATGCAGAAAATATCGGACTTGTTTCTACAATTGAAAGAGTAGGGACAATTCGAATTGAACGAAAATCCAAAGACAACATCGAAACACTTTCTTTTGGTCAGATAGCAAATATTATTGAAGGCGATATTCTTGGCGGCAAAAAAGGGTTGGATAAAACACTTAGTAAATTCATTATTGGTGCAATGCAGCAAGATGCAATCGATCGTTACATTAGTCCCGGATCCTTGATGATTGTCGGAAATCGAAACAATATTCAAAAGTATGCACTAGAAAAAGGTGCCGCTGTTTTAATTACCGGTGGTTTTGATACAGATGAGGAAATATTAAGATTAGCGGATGAAGTTGAAATGCCAATACTACGTACAACTTATGATACGTTTACTGTTGCTACAATGATTAACCGTGCAATGACAGATCAACTGATTAAAAAAGAAATTATGTTGGTAAATGATATTTTTACTCGTTTAGAGGAGACAAAATATTTATTTATGGACCAAACAATTCTGGAATATCGCGAATTAAACGAAGAGAGTAGACATTCGCGCTTTCCGATTGTTAACCATAATATGCGTTTAGTGGGAATGATTACTGCAAAAGACACATTAGGGAAATCAGATAACCTTTCCATGGAAAGAGTCATGACAAAAGATCCGATTATCGCTAAAACTCACATGAGTGTCGCAAGTGTTGCTCACCGCATGATTTGGGATGGGCTGGAAGTTCTTCCTGTAGTAAAAGATAATTTGCAACTACTTGGAATCATTTCTCGTCAAGATGTCATGAAAGCAATGCAATTGGCACAAAGACAGCCTCAAGTAGGGAACACGATCGAAGACCAAATCCTAAGCGGCATTGAAGTTTACGAACGTGAGACAGTTGCTGGAGAGTTGCCTGTTTATCGATTCCAAGTAACACCGCAAATGACAAATAATATTGGTACGGTTTCATTTGGTGTTCTTTGCGAAGTTATTTCAAATGTAACGAAAAAAATCTTACACCAATTCCAGAAAAGAAATGCGGTAGTTGAACAAATGGATGTTCATCATTTTAAGATGATCCAGATTGACAGTATTATTGAAATTCGAACCAATATTTTTGAATTAGGCAGACGTTCGTCAAAATTAGACGTAGAAGTTTACCTAGAAAATTCAATTGTTGCGAAAGCAATTGTTGTTTGTCAAATTATGGAAAGAACGTAAAGGGGAGCTATACATATTGTTTACACAATTATATGAAGATATTTATCAATCAGTTGAAGAATTTAATACCATCATCATCCATCGGCATGTCAGGCCTGATCCTGATGCATTAGGATCACAATTAGGGTTGGCTCATTTGATTCGTAACCGGTTCCCAGAAAAGAGTGTCTTTGCGGTAGGGGAAGAAGTTGAAAGTTTATCCTTTATTGGAAAAATGGATGAAGTTAACACGGAACTTTATAAAGATGCGCTGGTTATTGTAACTGATACAGCCAATCGACCGCGTATTGACGATAAACGTTTTTCAAAAGGAAAGAAAATGATTAAAATAGATCACCATCCTGATGAAGATCATTACGGTGATATTAGTCTTGTTAATGATAAAGCAAGCAGTTGCAGTGAAATCATAGCAGATCTTTCCTTATATTTGAACGAACGATTACCGTTGACAAAAGAGGCAGCAAGAGCTTTATACGCTGGAATCGTTGGGGATACTGGACGTTTTCTATATGCGGCTACCACTGCAAGAACGATGCAAATTACCTCAAAGTTAATGGAATTTGATTTTTCTGCATCGGAAATCGGACAGCTGATGAATACGAATACTAAAAAGGTTGCTAATTTATCAGGTTTTGTTTTACAAAATATTGAAATCAGTGATTTAGGCGTTGGTCATATTATCCTAACTAAGGAAATTCTAGAAAAGTTTGATGCAAAAGATGAGGATACAGCGCCTGTTGTCCCGCTTCCAGGTACCATTGAAGGGATAATGTGCTGGGGGATTTTTGTAGAGCAAGAGACTGGCAGCTATAGATGCCGGCTTCGTTCAAAAGGACCGATTATCAATGAAGTCGCAAAACTTCATGACGGTGGAGGACATCCATTAGCGAGTGGAGCAAATGCGAAAGATCTCGAAGAAGTAGAAGAAATCATCCATCAGTTTGAAGAGTTGATGGTAGAGTGGAATAAAAGCAGCGAAGAGCCTGTTCTATAATCACGACGTATATTACTAAAAAACAAGAGCCTATCCGCAGGATGCAAATAGGCTCTTGTTTTTGATTATTTTGTATGTTTCCAATTGAATTCGATCCAGTTATTTCCATCTTTTTCAAGTAACTGGTAGCTTTCTTTTGGTCCCATTGTGCCACTCTCATATTGGTATAGTTGATCAGGCTCTTCATCCCATATTTTACGGATTTGATCGATGAAACGCCATGACTGTTCAACTTCTTGCCAATGAGTAAAGTTCGTAGGATCGCCATTTAGACAATCCAATAGTAGACGTTCATATGCTTCTGGACTATTCATTAGTGTTTCTTCATCCATAATTTGGTGCATACGAATGTTTTTCATCTCGGTTCCTTGCCCGACTTTCTTTGTGTTTAATCGTAAAGAGAAGCCTTCTAATGGAGAAATGTGAATGGTTAAAATATTTGGTTCAGCAATTTCATCAACATCTTCTGTCGGGAAAAGGTCCATTGAAACATGTTTGAATTGAACATGAATATAAGTTTCTTTTTGAGCCATGCGTTTCCCTGTACGGATATAAAATGGTACACCCGCCCAACGGAAATTATCAACGGATATTTTTCCTGCAACAAATGTTTCTGTATCGGAATCCGAATTTACGTTAGGTTCATCTAAATAACCTGCAACCTCATCATTCGATGTGTATTGCCCTCTAACAAAGTTTTCCCAAACTTCATCTTTAGACTTATAAACGCGGAGAGAGCGGAGCGCTTTAATTTTTTCAGCACGAACGTCCTCACCAGACAGCGACATCGGCGGCTCCATAACGAGTAGAGCAATAATTTGCAAGACATGGTTCTGCACCATATCGCGGAGAGCGCCTGTTCTATCGTAATAACCGCCACGATCCTCGACACCGACTGTTTCAGCTAGTGTAATTTGGATATTGTCGATATACTTATTATTCCACAGTGATTCAAAAATCATATTGGAAAATCGAACCGCAGAAATGTTTTGAACCATTTCTTTTCCTAAATAATGGTCAATACGATAAATTTGATCTTCTGTAAAGGAATGACTTAATTGCTCATTCAATTCTTTTGCAGTGTCTAAATCAGATCCAAATGGTTTTTCAATAATGAGACGACTAAAACCGTCTTTTGTAATTAAGCCATTTTGTTTTAACATGTCACCGATCGTACCAAAAAATTCTGGAGCCATTGCTAAATAAAAGATACGGTTATTTTTCAGCGTATACTTTTCATCTAATCGATCTGATAGTTTTTTTAATTCGACATAGTGAGCAGCATCTTTAACATTATGAGAAATGTAGTAAAAATGAGAAGTGAACTTAACTAATTCATCTTCATTATCAACTAAATCTTTTACTGACTCAGCGATAACTTCATGGAAATAGTCATTTGTCCATTCACGACGAGCAGTTCCAATAACTGCAAAGTTTTCATTAATAAATCCTTTTTTATAAAGTCGGAACAGGGATGGATAAAGTTTACGATGCGCTAAGTCACCCGTTGCTCCAAAGATAGTGAACAGTGCGCTAATATCGGTGTTCATGGAAAACCTCCTCCGTATATTGGAAAATATTCATTGTTTCATTATACTATTTTCATTTTTCATGTGCAAGCTCGTATTTCACATTATGAAAATAATGACTTTAAAATTATGAGAATTTTGAAATAAAAAGGACTCTACAACCGATTGTGTTATAATAACAAAAAACTAGAAATACAAAGAGGTGGAACATGAATTTTAAACAATACAACTTTCAATCTTTCATTATGGAAGCAATTGAAGAATTGGGATTTAAAGAACCAACTGAAATTCAACAACGTATTATTCCAATCATTCAATCGAATAAAAGTGTTGTTGGAAGATCTCAAACAGGATCTGGAAAAAGTCACAGTTTCTTATTGCCAATTTTAAATAAAATTGATCCGACTAAAGATGAAGTACAAGCAATTATTACTGCGCCAAGCCGTGAACTAGCAGAGCAACTTTATCAAGTTGCTGCTCAAATCGTTGCAAAGGCACCAACCGAAATCCGTGTAACAAATTACGTAGGCGGGACAGACAAAAAGAGACAATTAGCGAAGTTAGAAAATAATCAGCCCCATGTTGTTATCGGAACCCCAGGAAGAATTTTGGATTTGGTGAATGAACAAGGATTAAAAGTTCATACAGCAGGGATACTTGTAGTAGATGAAGCAGACATGACACTAGACTTAGGGTTTCTACATGACGTTGATCAGATTGCTGGCAGACTGCCAAGAGAGTTGCAAATGTTAGTCTTTTCCGCAACGATACCTCAAAAATTGCAGCCATTCCTGATGAAGTATATGGAAAAACCACAAATTATCAATTTGGAACCTAAAGATGTGATTGCTCCGACGATTACCAATTATTTATTACCAACTAAAGGACAAACAAAAATAAAAGTATTAGAAGATGTTTTATCGATTGGACAGCAGTATTTTACGCTCGTCTTTGCAAATACAAAACAAAATGTAAATGAAATTGCGAATGCGTTAAAAGAAAAAGGATACGATTGCGCGGTTCTGCACGGAGATATTCCAGCTCGTGAAAGAAAGAGAATTATGAGAAGGGTTCATAATTTGGAATACCAACTAATGATTGCGACGGATCTAGCTGCTAGAGGAATCGATATTGAAGGAGTTTCTCATGTTATTAATTATGAAATTCCAAAAGATAGTGATTTTTTTGTTCACCGCATTGGTCGTACGGGTCGTAAAGATTTAGCAGGAACAGCTATTACCCTCTATTCGCCAGATGAAGAAAAGTCAGTGAACGAACTAGAACGTATTGGAATTCAATTTCAAACAGTTCGAATAAAAGACGGTGGATTTGAAGAAATAGACGATCGTAGAAATCGTCAACGAAAAAACACTAAGAGTCAAACGGAAGTTGATCCACGTATTCGAGGAATGGTTAAAAAGGCCAAGAAAAAGGTTAAACCCAACTACAAGAAAAAGTTAAATGAACAAATTAAAAGACAGTCTAAAACGAATAGAGGTTCAGACTTTAACCGAAAGAAAAAGAAATAAGCATGGAAGACAAATTCTTTAAAAAAAGGAACGGGGATAATTTAATTTATCCTCGTTCCTTTTTAAGTTATGCCATCAATGGCTTGCGTAAATTAGACCAATCGCTTCCAATGGGCGCTTATCCGTTTTTCTTAAATCAGGTAATGTTTTTTAGATAACTTTTTACACCTTTATAATACATATAAAGTACAATCGTTAAAAGGATATATGTTTGACCGCCTGGTTGTATAGAAAAACTATTCATGACTGAAAACAATAGGAATGGAACGGCACTTGCCAACATAATCATTTTCCAATTAATTGAAAATGGCAAGCGGACCTTCATGAATGCTGACAATAAATTAGCCAGTAAAGTGAAGTAAAATAAATGGAACACTGCTTCAAAAGTTCCAGTAATGAAACTAAAAACGATCATCGTAAGGATAAGAACCACCGTTGTATTACTAAATTGTAGTAGAATGGTTCGTAAGAAATTATCAGTAAGACCATTTAAATCAGTATAAGCAAAGGTAATTGGAATTCCTGTGGCATAAAAAGACACATGCTCTTTGCTGAATAAAAGATTAATAGGTGTGTTTTGAATATCCTTTTGTTCCAAACGATCTTCATATTGATCGTTTGTATCAATAATCAAATTAACAAAATCTGTTTTTGCTACAATTGCTTTATCCAAAGGCTCTTCAAAGATAATTTGGCCATCTTCAATAATAAAAGCTGGCAGATGGCTTTCTATCCGTTCCATATCGTTAGCCATTAAGGAGAATTGAGAGAGGCCAGATATAAAATAAGGGATAGAAACAAAAAAACAGATTAACAGAAAAAGAAAAGTTGTTTTTCTTTTGTTTAATTCGATTGCCTTCCAGATTTCAGAAGGATGAAAGAAAGTTGTTGTTATTAAACGGAGTAAGGATATCGGAATCACTCTTTTCTTTGTTAAAAGTATAGTGTAATCTTATCGAAAATGACCGAAAAAGGCAATTCAGAAAAAAATAATAAGCTTTTACTTTGAATTATATAGCGCGAAATGGTACTCTTATATTAGATTGAAATTTCATTTTTAGGAGGAATTTACAAATGGCATTTACATTACCGGATTTACCATACGATTACAACGCATTAGAACCACATATTGATGTGGACACGATGCACCTGCATCATGATAAACATCATGCAACTTATGTTAAGAATGCAAACGCAGCGTTAGAAAAACATCCTGAGTTAGCTGAAAAATCTGTGGAAGAATTACTAAAAGATATTGATTCAGTTCCAGAAGAAATTCGTACTGCTATCAGAAATAACGCTGGGGGACACGCAAACCACAGTTTATTCTGGGAAGTTCTTTCTCCAAATGGCGGGGGAGAACCAACAGGCGCAATTAAAGATGTAATTGACGAAGCATTTGGAAACTTCGCAGATTTCAAAGAAAAGTTTACAGCCGCAGCAACTGGTCGTTTCGGATCAGGATGGGCATGGCTAGTAGTAACAGACGGAAAAGTAGAAATCACTTCTACACCAAACCAAGATAGTCCATTAATGGAAGGTAAAACTCCTGTGTTGGGATTAGACGTTTGGGAGCATGCTTATTACTTGAAGTATAAAAATGTGCGTCCAGATTACATTGCAGCATTCTGGAATCTTGTTAATTGGGATGAAGTTAACAAACGTTACGAAGCAGCAAAATAATCAGATATTCAAAAACCGTTCCTTAAATTAGGAACGGTTTTTTCTATTTCTGATGACGAGTAGGAGAACCACTGAAAATGCTCCAACTGAAATCCACATTCCTTCTGCTAAATAAGGAGTTTTATATTTTAGTTGAATGTGATGGTCGCCTGGTTCAATAGATGCGCCAAGCAAACTGCCTAAAACTGGAAAAGTATTTACCTTCTCTCCATCAACTAGAACATCCCAACCTTCAGAAAAAGGGATTGTGATCAATAGAATCGGGTTATCTTGTGCAATTTTAATAGTTCCTTCGATATTGGTTTGGCTGAAAGAAGTGAGGGTAATTCCTTCTTTTTTTCTTTCAGCAACAACCTCTTCGAATTGTTCTTGATTAAAGCGGTAAAGTTTCATATCTCGGATTGTTAGGGTATCTTTTAATAGTTCGAAGCCAAAACGAATGGTTTGATCGTTTTGATTGCTTGCGACATTAATGATTTGGTCGCTGCGATACGTCTTATAATAAGAAAGATCCTCTCCATTTAATCGTAGTTTTGCATCTTCGTCATCTATGCGTGAATCCAGTATAAGATAATAAGAATCATTTGTTTCAGGTACAAATTGTGATTCAATGGATGCAGACTTATCTGAATCATCTTTCGTATACGTTTTATTAAGGGAACCTTGTAACGGAGAAGAAATATTTTCTGTAATCGTTGTACGGATTCCTTCCTCAGTATAAAAGGGTGATTCATAGACATTCAGAGACAGTGCTTTTAAAATGTTCTCTTGGTTACTGATTGGATTATTTTCTTTTAAGCGAACATCTAGTATTTCTTCAGGAGCCGCAAAGATAAATGAAAGTGCATTTTCATTTAAATAACCAGTCGTTCGGTAGTGATCAGCAATTTTTTGATAATGACTTAAATCAGGACGTGTTGAATTTGCATTTATTTTATAGACGGACGAAGAATTTTGAAATTCATCGGACAATGGTTTATTTTCAAATAAATAACGGATTCCAAAAAATGCATCTGTAAACAAAGTACCTGTCGAATAGGAAACAAATCCATTCCCTTCCGGAAAGCCTAAATAGCTATATAGTTCGGGGACTTCTTTTTCAAAAGTCGAACTAAAGTGTGAAGCGGATGGGTAATTAGCTTGAAAACTATCATTTTTAGACCGCTGAAAAACTTTTTCTATCCGATAAAATTCATCTTTCTTCGGGCGGACATTCGCTAACATATCGTTTAATACGAGCTGGTAGTCATTAAAAGGCGCCATTTTCACATAACTTAAGCGAGTGAGATCGATTGCAGCATTGGTGCTCATTTCGACTACTGCCGTCAATAGCAAGACGTAGGGCATCCACTTATATGCACTTTCTCTGACTAAGAATAAAACAAGCACAAATATTAAAAAGAGGACCGTGGTAAGAACTTGGAAGGGAATAACAAATTCAAAATCTTGTTCTAAAACATATAAAGCACTCCCAGTTTGCAATATCAATAACAAACAGGCAAAAGAAAGCGGGAAAGATTTGTTTTTTTGAATACTACGAAAGCCATTCAGAATGAAAAAGAAACACACAACAAAAGAGAATCGATAAGGATACCAAATCGGGTTTTGGAATCCATGCCATGCTTTATTCAAAATCTGTACGTTCATCGATAAAAAGAAAAAGACAGTAACAGCCAGTGCTACCATACGCTCTTTCAGCGAAAACTGACGGTTAAAAAAATAAAAAAGAAAACCGACAAGGGCGATCGTACCGATGAATAAATTTGGATGTCCACTGGGAAGCTGGTCAAAATTGAAAGAACCTATATAGAATTTAGAAAGCACTTCTGGAAAAGGGTACTCCAAACTCCAATCAATCGCGTCGGAAGTGTAACTCGCTTTTCCACCCAATAAAGAAACGAAATTAGGCAACAGAGAAAATGCGACCAAACAAGCTCCTAAAATGGAATGGAAGGCGAAGCTGATTGTTTTTTTACAATAAAAAATAAATCTCTCGGAGAAGTTTTTACCCTTTGTTTGTTCTTGTTTTGATAAAGCAAATAAAAAATAAAAACAAATAAAAAGACAAATCATATAGGCGATATAATAATGAGAAAAAAGCATGATTGCTAGTGTGACAGTGTAAAAGAAGCCTTTTTCACCGTCAATTAATTTCTCTACTCCAAGAACGATGAGAGGCAAGAGGATCAACCCGTCTAGCCACATTACATTTAACTGATTAGCAATCGTATAACCCATTAAGGCATAAGAAACAGCAAAAGTAGGTACTAAATATCCTTGACCGTCAAATTTTTTAATTAGCAAATAGGCAAAAGACAGGCCGGAAGAAGAAATTTTCAGGAGTATTAATAAGGTAACTCCAACTGGTAAATATCGTTGAGGAAATAACAACAGCAGTAAATTAAACGGGCTGTTTAAATAATACCCCCAGACTCCGACCATTTCTCCGCCGATTCCTTTTACAAAGGAGTAAAAGATTGCGTGTGGCTCTTCGAGAAGGGTATGCCGATAATAACTGTAGAAATCAACATACTGTTGGCCTAAATCAATCGTTAAAAGGGTGTTATTCCCAAACGGATAAACGCCCATGAAAACATAAATGATTGCCATAATAGAAAAAGGCAATAAAAAAGATAATAGCAGTAATTTTTGTGTTTTTCTTATTGATTCGGTTCGTAACATATGGCAGGCAGCTCTCCTTTCTAAATCACTAATAATAAAATAACATAGTGAATTATTTATTGCACTGCTTCTGCCATGAATCTTATCAGAACTTTATGTTTTATACATTGTTAAGGCAATCTTTTTTGTTATAATAGGGTATTGAAAAAGATTTATATAAATAGGAGTGTGGACATTGGGAAAGTCTAACCAAAAGCACAAAAAAAAGAAGTCGCACATACCTTTTCGTTTGAATCTCTTGTTTTTTATTGTATTTATTCTATTTTCGGCAATCATTGTTCGTTTAGGTTATTTACAGATTATTAGAGGAGACGAATTTGAGGCAATTGTAAGAAGAACGGAAACCACGATTGTTACTCAGAATGTTCCTCGGGGACTGATTTACGATCGTAATGGAAATGTCCTTGTAGGCAACGAAGCGCAACATGCCGTTATTTATACAAGAGGAACAGATGATACTGCGACCAATATGGCAGAGACAGCTGGTAAGTTGGCAGAAATTTTAACAGTTGATGCAGAAAACCTCACTGAAAGAGATTTGAAAGATTACTGGGCTGCCACTCATCGTGAAGCTCTATTGGAACGGATGACTGAAGAAGAGAAGCTTCTTTCAGGTGATAAAGTTTATGAAGTAGAACTGTCGAAAATTACTGAAGAGGATATTAACTTTTCAGATGAAGAGAAACAGGCAGTTGCTATTTTTAAAAGTATGAATAGTGCCACTGCACTGACAACGGTCAATATAAAAAATGTAGATGTAACAGATCAAGAACTTGCAATGGTTAGTGAGAATATTTCTTCCCTTCCTGGGATCGATATTTCGAAAGATTGGACACGCGTATATCCACATGGCGATTTATTAAAAACAATTCTGGGTGGAGTAACTTCTGAAAAAGCCGGAATTCCAACAAATCTTGTCGAATCTTATCTTGCAAAAGGGTATGCCCGGAATGACCGAGTGGGTAATGCCTACTTGGAACAACAATACGAAACCGTGTTGCGTGGTTCGAAAGCGCAGTATGAAACAATCACGAATCAGGATGGGGAAACAATTAAAACAACACAATCTTATGTTGGCAAACAAGGGAATAATTTACTTTTAACAACAGATATCGAGTTTCAAAAGAAAATTGAAGAAATTGCTACGAATTATCTGGAAAGCGGATCAGATTCATGGGGAGACCGTATCTATATTGTTGCTATGGATCCCAATAATGGCGATATTATTGGGATGACCGGAAAACAAATTGATAAAAATACAGGAGAAGTGTCTGATAATGTTCATGGGGTGTTAAATGAAAGTTTTATCATCGGATCATCAATGAAGGGTGCCACAGTTCTTGCTGGGTACATGGATGGGGTTATTTCTGAGACGGATAATACGATGATTGATGAGCCAATGAAGTTTGAGGCAACTAATAAAATCGCATCTTTGTTTAATCAGTCTTACAATAATCAAGTTCCTCTAAGCGACATTCTTGCTTTAGAGAAATCATCAAATACCTATATGGCAAAAATTGCAATGATGATGGGTGGTAAGTATACCTATGAATATGAAGAGAAAATTGATATGGATATGGATTTAGCGCTTGCTAAACTACGTACTTATTATGGACAATTTGGCTTAGGTGTTCGAACGGGGATCGATTTGCCGTCTGAATCGACAGGTTATCTTGGAGAAGCAAGTGATCCTGGACAAGTTCTTTTTGAAGCTTTCGGACAATATGATAATTATACACCCCTTCAACTGGGGCAATATATTGCAACGATTGCTAATGGCGGTACTCGTTATGCACCCCGTCTTGTGAAGGAAATAAGAGGAACGAATAGTGACGGTAGTTTGGGACCAGTCGAATTGGTAAAAGAACCAAAAATAATGAACCAATTGAATGTTAGTTCAGAAGCAATCGCTCGCGTTCACCAAGGAATGTGGCAAGTGATGCACAGCCCGACAGCTGCTTCTACGCGTATTTTTGGAGCCGATTATGCATATCGTGCTGCTGGGAAAACTGGTACAGGAGAATCCTTTTATCAAGGAAGTATCAAATCTTTGACAAACGAGGAATCAACAAATTCTACATTTGTCGCCTTTGCACCATTTGAGAATCCTGAAATTTCAATAGCAGTTGTTATTCCTTACTTATTAAACGACACTTCACCATCCACGGTAATCGCAAAAGAAGTGCTGGATGCGTATTTCAAAGATTAAAAAAAACGGACGAGGATTGCTTCCTTGTCCGTTTTTTCTATTCCATTGTAATGGTATCTAAGATTTGTTCTTGAGTCATGTCTTTCGATAAGTCATAAGAGCCGTATTGAAGCTTGGATGTTAGGTCGTTATCTTGCAAGTAATTCTCAGCATCTTCAACACTATCAATCAAGCCAGCTTCTACCAAATTTTGTAATACGACAGAAGAAGGCTGCCCTTCATGAATTAAAAAGACAATTTGATTATCGGACTGTAAATCGTCCTCAGCTGCTTCACTTTCAGAAGTTGTTGATTCAGTTTCTTCGTTCACAGATTCAAGCTCTTCATTATCGCTACTTTCTTCAGAAAGAGTTGTTTCAGAATGTTTTGATTGCATCTCTTTTTTTAAAAGCTCATGCTCTACAAGAAGCTCTTCATATTTATTTTGATAATCGACCATATTACTGGTGTCTGTTTCTTCTGAACCTTCTTTTTGAGCAGCTACAGGTGAAGCGAACAAGTTATAGGCTGATAAAAGGAGGGCGGAGAAAAAGAAACCCAGTGCTAAAAAGCGTAATCTATCTTTAGTCATTATATTTCCTTTCTAAAACAAAAGATGCTTTATTGCAAGCTTTCTTGATGGTTATCAAGAATTAATTGAACAGTGGTTTCAGGAAGATCCAATTGCTCAGCAATTTCATCAATCGTCTTACCTTTTTCATGAAGCGATACTGCGTGCTGCTTGGTAACAGCTGTCATCTTTTTAATTGGAAGATCCTCATTTTCAGAAGAATCTTCTTTTACTATTTTTTCAACTGTGGAAAGTCTAGTTTTTAAAGCATGCACATCTTCTGTAATTTGAAGCGTAAAATCACTGACTTCGGTTAGTAAAGCATGTTCCTCTTCTTTTGTGAAGAAAGAAATTAACAGAAGAAGGATTGCTGATACTAATAATATAATTACGATTATCCATAAGTTCATCTTTTCACCTCTATTCTAAACAATTGCTCACTTCTAGTATTTTAATGAAATGAGAAAGTTTCTGCAACTACAACTTCACTCTTTTTTTTCTAAGAAATATGTGTATAATAAATAGTGTTGTAATAAAAGACTGGATTCTCAGCCATGATAATGATACAATGCAACATGCAAGAAGATGAATGAGTCTTCAATTTTTTTATGTTTGGAGGTATGACTGATGAGATTAAACATTACTTTAGAATGTACAGAATGTAAAGAGCGTAATTATCTTTCTAAAAAGAACAAACGTAACAACCCTGATCGTTTGGAATTGAAAAAATACTGCCCACGTGAAAGAAAAGTAACTCTTCACCGTGAAGTAAAATAACAACAGGCTTCCTGTTGTTTTTTTGTATCGTAGGTTTTAAACAAGTGATTACTACCTTCGATGTATAATGGGTCAAGCCTGTCTCTGGAAAATTAGATCAACCGTACCCTTCTAACGCATACTGGTCGTTACTGTATCCATAAGCAGCCAAAGCTGCTGAACCAGCAAGTCTTTCCACAACTAAGATTACGATTATCTAATTTTTTTCGAGTCAGGATACACTTGCCCCGCTTTTCTAAAGAAAAGAAGAAAGGGGGTTTCTCTATGGATAAACAAACTATTCGCATGGAAATACTAACTACTCTTAAAAAACTACCGAAACAAAAAAGAATGAGTTATAACCAGCAGCTGATTTCAAAGCTTATAAATAGTTCAGAATGGAAAAGTTCTGAAGTAGTAGGGGTTACCTTAGCACGATATCCGGAAGTTGAAACTGAAAAAATCATTTCAGCTGCTTGGGACGCAGGAAAGAAAGTCGTTATTCCATACAGTGGAAGAAATCGAAGATTGTCTTTTTATTACTATGAGAGAGACACCCCATTGGAAGAAAGTAAAATTGGTTTGTTGGAACCCGCAGATCGTTCAGAAGAAGTACCAAAAGAATTAATTGATTTACTTATTGTTCCTGGACTGAGTTATTCAAAAAGGGGCTACCGAGTCGGATTTGGCGGCGGGTATTATGATCGTTATTTAGCAGATTATTACGGAAAAACGATTTCGATATTGTATCCATTTCAGTTAGACGAACAGGTTGAAGACCTGGTAGAGCCGTTCGATATCCCCATACAAAAATTGTTCATCGCTTCTGAATAACTTATAATAGTACTATAGCTAGTTACGAGGAGGCAGTTAGATGGAAAATTTTAGTATACGTAGAAAATTTCGGAAGAAACGAATCATTATGACCTATCTCTTTTTAGGTATACAGGTAATTGCTTTTTTATTAATGACATTTATGGGCGGCAGTCAAAATACATTTACCTTATATATATTCGGAGCCAAAGTGAATGAAGCTATTGTTATGGGTGAAATCTGGCGCCTTATTACGCCTATTTTTTTACACATCGGTTTTATGCATTTGTTAATAAATAGTATTACTCTGTACTATCTGGGCTCTCAATTAGAACTAACGTATGGAAGTATACGATTTGCAATTATCTATTTACTAGGCGGATTTATGGGCAATGCGATGAGTTTTGCCTTTACTCCAGCGATTTCGGCGGGAGCAAGCACTTCTTTGTTTGGATTGTTTGCTGCTACAGTCGTGTTAGGCAGGTTGTATCCACATAATTATGCAATCAGGAACATGGCACAAGGCTTTTTGATTTTGATTGTTATTAATTTTATCTCTGGCTTAACCAGTTCTTCCATTGATAACTGGGGGCATTTAGGCGGGGCCATGGGCGGCGGATTGGCTGCATGTTTTATCATGATCCCTAATTTAGCACCGATTGAAAAAAATATTCGTATCAAAATGCTGATTGCTTACCTGCTTTTAGCAATTTTATTTATAGCTATCGGATTTAGAAGATTTGGAATGATATAATAGAGAAAAATCAGTGGGAGGCGTTGACTTTGTCATCAAAAATTTTAGGAATTGATTTAGGCGGGACTTCTGTAAAATTAGCGATTCTTACGGAAGACGGAAAGATTCAACAAAAATGGAGTATTGGGACCGATATCTTGGATGGCGGAAAACAAATTGTTCCAGATATTATTCAATCGATCCAACATCATTTTGACCTGTACCAATTAACGAAAGATGATTTCAAAGGAATCGGCATGGGTTCCCCTGGAGCAGTGAACCGCAAGTTGGGCACTGTTACGGGAGCCTTTAATTTAAATTGGAAAGATTCACAAGAAGTTGGCAAAGAGATTGAGGATGCTATTGGGCTTCCATTTTATATTGACAATGATGCGAACGTCGCTGCGCTTGGAGAAAAGTGGATGGGTGCAGGTGCTGATGATCCTGATGTAGTTTTTATTACACTCGGAACCGGTGTTGGCGGCGGTGTCGTTATGAACGGCGAACTTATCCATGGAACTGCAGGGTCTGGTGGAGAAATTGGACATATTACAATCGAGCCAAATGGGTTTGAATGTACTTGTGGTAAAAAAGGCTGTCTAGAGACAGTAGCGAGCGCCTCTGGTGTCATCAATTTAACTCGTCAGTATTCAGAGAAATTTGCTGGAAAATCTGAATTAAAGACTCTAATAGATGATGGTGCAGAAGTTACTTCAAAGATGGTTTTTGATTTAGCAAAAGAGAAAGATGCTTTAGCAGAGATGGTAGTCGATCAATTTGCCTATTATTTAGGGTTAGCATGTAGTCATCTCGGCAACATTTTAAATCCTAAGTATATTATCATTGGCGGCGGAGTATCAAATGCAGGAGAGTTTTTGCTGGAAAAGGTACAAAAAAGCTTCGCTACTTATACCTTCCCGAATGTTCGTGAAACGACTCATGTAAAACTAGCTGAGCTTGGAAATGATGCAGGTGTAATCGGAGCAGGGTATTTAGTTAAAGTTAATAAATAGTCTAAAAAATATTGTGGCGTTAACCTCAAATAGGAATGTTAACGTCTTTTAATTTTGAAAAGCATAGAAAAAACTCAAAATATTGTGTAGAATAAGCAGGTACAGTAGGAAAGAAAGGATGGGAATTTACTCATTATGAATGGTTTTAATTTATTTTCATTAATTCTCTGGGGTGGATTAATCATATATGGTATTTATTGGTTGTATCGCTTTATTGAAAGAAAAAGATCGGCAGAACTTTTAACTTCGGATGAGTTTCGGAAGGACATGCGAAAAGTACAGATTGTGGATGTGAGGGAACGTCCTGAGTTTGAAGCGGGACACGTTTTAGGAGCAAGAAATATTGCTTTCACACAATTCAAAGAGCGATATCCTGAAATTCGCAAAGATCAACCAGTCTATTTGTATGATCAACGTACTTCGTTAAGTGGCCGCGCTGCTGCTATTTTAAAAAAGAATGGCTATGACAAAAACAAAATCTTCATCTTAAAAGGCGGTTACGACAACTGGGATGGTAAGATTAAAAAAGGAAATTAAATAAGAGTGTAATAGAAAATACTCTTTGGAAGAAATTAAAAAAGGTTACCTTAATGAGAATGAGGTAACCTTTTTATTGGACAAGGATTCTTATAGATTAATAAATAGGGAATACAAAACGGAGAGAAGCGCGCTTCCGACCATAGCGAATAGCATAATCCAAATAACGATTTTTGCCATTTTACTTTGCTTAGAAGTTGTATTTGATTTTTTGCTCACAATTTACCCACCTTTGCTAGATTTCACTAGCTAGTTTACAATAATGCAGGGAGAATGTAAATGTTTTAAGCCTATATCGTAATTATATTTCACTTTCCGCCAAAGTATCCTTTCCATTTTCTTTATTTTTTGATAGGATTGTCCTTATAGTATGATGTGTTTAATATGAAGGGAGCATTAAATATGACTAAACAACAAATTGGGGTTGTAGGCATGGCTGTAATGGGTAAGAACTTAGCCCTCAATATTGAAAGTAGAGGATACTCAGTATCTATCTTTAACCGAACTGGATCAAAAACAGAAGCAGTTGTTGCTGAAAATCCTGATAAAAAACTAGTTCCAACATATACGATTGAAGAGTTTGTAGATTCACTTGAAAAACCAAGAAGAATTTTATTAATGGTAAAAGCAGGTGTAGCAACAGATAAAACCATTCAATCACTTCTTCCGCACTTAGATAAAGGAGACGTATTAATTGATGGAGGAAATACTTTCTATCAAGAAACGATCCGTCGTAATAAAGAATTAGAAAATTCTGGTGTGAACTTTATCGGAACAGGCGTTTCTGGTGGAGAAGAAGGTGCGCTAAAAGGACCTTCCATTATGCCAGGCGGACAAAAAGAAGCATATGAATTAGTAGCTCCTATTTTAGAGCAAATCTCCGCAAAAGCAGAAGACGGTACCCCGTGTGTGACTTATATTGGCAGCGATGGTGCTGGACATTATGTAAAGATGGTCCACAACGGTATTGAATATGGAGATATGCAATTAATTGCAGAATCTTATGACTTAATGCGTAATTTCCTGAAAATGAGCGTAGAAGAGATTGCTTCAGTCTTCAAAGAGTGGAATGAAGGCGAACTTGATAGTTACTTGATTGATATTACAGCAGATATTCTAACGAAATATGATCCTGAAACTGGCAAACCAATGGTTGATGTCATTCTAGATCGTGCAGGAAACAAGGGTACTGGTAAATGGACTTCTCAAAGTGCACTAGATTTAGGAGTGCCGTTGCCGTTGATTACTGAATCAGTGTTTGCTCGTTTTATTTCAGCAATCAAGTCCGAACGTGTTGCAGCAAGCAAAATTCTACCAGAACCAACAGAAACTCTACCAGAAGTGGACAAAGCAGAGTTTTTAGAAAATATTCGTAAAGCCTTATACTTTAGTAAAATCATGAGCTATGCTCAAGGTTTTTCTCAAATGCGTTTTGCAAGTGAAGAAAATGACTGGAATCTACAATATGGCGAAATTGCAAAAATTTGGAGAGCGGGATGCATTATCCGTGCTCGGTTCTTACAAAACATCACTGACGCATATGAAAAGAATCCAGAACTGAAGAATTTGCTGTTAGACGGTTATTTTATAAATATTACAAAAGAGTATCAACAATCTGTTCGTAAAGTAGTTTCTACTGCCGTGTTAGCTGGTTTGCCAGTTCCGTCTCTTTCTTCCGCGATTGCATACTTTGATTCTTATCGTTCAGAGACATTGCCAGCAAATATCATTCAAGCACAACGTGATTACTTTGGCGCTCATACTTATGAACGTACGGATAAAGATGGTGTTTATCACTTTGAATGGGATGAAGAAATAGAAGTTCCGCAATAAATGACAGTTTTATGCAGCAGGTGGAGTTCTCCACCTGCTGTAATTTATGTGTTTAAAAGTAAAAAGCAAACTTATGCAAGTAAAGAGAGAAAAATAGAATGATATAGATGCGTTTTTTATTAGATATATGTTAGAATGAGAATAGAATTTAATTATAGACGGATAACATGTTATAGAATGATGTAAAAGGGTGAATGCTATGGAGAAAAAAGAAAAGCAACGTATTTTAATCATTGAAGATGAAAAAAATCTTGCTCGTTTTATTGAATTAGAATTAAAGCATGAAGGGTACGAGACAGAGATTTGTTATAATGGCCGGACAGGACTGGAAGCAGCTTTAAATTCTGACTGGGATCTAATTCTTCTTGATTTGATGTTACCAGAGTTAAATGGAATTGAAGTGTGTCGACGACTTAGACCAACTAAAAATGTCCCAATTATCATTATGACGGCTCGTGATTCTGTAATCGATCGTGTTTCTGGATTAGATCATGGTGCAGACGATTATATTGTAAAACCTTTTGCAATTGAAGAATTGCTTGCGAGAATCCGCGCTTTGTTACGTCGTATTGAAATTGAAGAAGAACAAAGAAAAGTAAAACAAACAACGGTAACTTATCGTGATTTAGTCATTGAAAAAGAAAATAGAATTGTTCGTCGTAATGATGAACCGATTGAATTAACAAAACGGGAATATGAATTGCTATTAATCTTGATGGAAAACGTAAATGTGGTTCTTTCTCGAGATGTCCTTTTGAATAAAGTATGGGGCTATAAGTCTGAAGTAGAAACAAACGTAGTAGACGTATACATTCGTTACCTAAGAAATAAAATTGATGTTCCTGGAAAAGACAGCTACATTCAAACGGTTCGTGGAACTGGATATGTTATGCGTTCACTAAATTCATGATGGGATGAATAAATATGCCTTATAGAAAGAAAGGAACCACCAGTTCGATACGTTGGAAGTGGGGGCTCCGATTAACCGTTGCCTTTTTATCTTTATTTCTATTTACATCATTCTTTGTATTAAGTAAGATTCATGAAAGTTTGTATGAGAAAGAAAGACAAGATGCTGAGGAAATGGTTCACACGGTATCTGAGACCTTTGCCCAATTAGATACTAGCTTAACAGAAAATAATGTCAAAAGTCTAATGGAAAAAATCTCCGTTTCTACAACCACAAGAGGTGTTTTGAGGGTAGACAACGTTCCTTATCTCGATGAATTAGAGGGACGGGGGATTACGATTCGCGTATTTAATACGGATGGACGTTTACTCTATGAATCTCGACGTATGAATACAGCATTTCAACGAAATTCCGGTTTTTATTTTAATGAAACAAAATACAACAACAGAGATGCTTTTGTTGGCGGCAATACAATTGTTGGAAAAGAAAACTCTATGCTGCTAGGATACGTTCAGATTGTTTTTCGTATGAGTGACTATCATGAACTTGTTTCACAAAACAATAAATACATTTTTGTCTTTATGTTACTGGGCTCGATTATTTGTGTGTTGTTAGGATACGGATTTGCACAATATTTCTTCAGACCCATTAAACATATGGCAGATACAATGAATGATATTACCGAAGATACTTTATCACAATCACGTATCAATATTAAAAGTAAAGATCGTGACGATGAACTGACTGATTTGTCTGAGCAGATAAATAATTTATTAGATAAGATGGCTTTGTACGTTTCACAACAAAAACAGTTTGTTGAAGACGTTTCTCATGAATTAAGGACACCTACCGCAATTGTAGAGGGCCATCTAAAGCTTTTAAATCGTTGGGGCAAGGACGACCCTCAGGTGCTGGAAGAATCGCTACATGCGTCTTTAAATGAAATCACACGAATGAAAACATTGGTGCAAGAAATGCTGGACCTTTCGAGAGCAGAACAAGTCCAGATGCATTATCACAACGAGATAACCCCAATTGGAGAGGTTGTGAAGCAAGTTTTTCACAATTTTGAAATGCTTTATTCAGAATTCACTATTTATTTTGATGATGACCTCGATAACGAAAGGTATGTAAATATTTACCGCAATCATCTCGAACAAATTTTAGTAATTCTGCTTGATAATGCTGTGAAATATTCAACAGAACGAAAAGAAATTCACATTTCTATTTCCGAGACACTTTCCAGAGTGCAGATTGCTATTCAGGATTTCGGGGAAGGAATGTCTCAAGAAGATCAGAAAAAAATATTTAATCGTTTTTACCGAGTAGATAAAGCTAGATCAAGAGAAAAGGGTGGTCATGGTCTAGGATTATCGATTGCAAAGGAACTGTTAGAAGGTTATAAAGGAGATATATCTGTCGAGAGTGTGCTGGGGCATGGAACTGTCTTTCGTATCCAGCTGCCATTCATGGTTGATTATCAAAAAGAGGAAGAAGAAATCTAAGAAAAGCGGACAAGTCCGCCTTGGCCTATGAAAAAATAGGAAATTTGACCCTGAATTGTCAGGAGACTTCACGCTTCAGCGGGTTAGTCGAATGATATGCGTTAGCGAGCAGCGAAGCGCGCAATGGGGCAGATTTATCTTTTTTTCACTAGGTCAGGACTTGGGAGCTAGACATTGATGGCTGAACTTATAATCCCCTAGTCTATAAAAAAGGAAGCTGACCGATATCGGTCAGCTTCCTTTTTTGCTATCTAGTCTTACAAGTTGATTTATATCAATATTAACGGCGGTCTTTTTGTTGTTTCCCTGCATTTCTTCCTTTTCCTTTGTTTGCGTACTGTTGAGACGCAGATAAAGTTTTGACAGGCTTTGTACTTGGCTTGTTAACAGGTTTTGCTTTTTTGATTGGTTTCTTAATTGGATTGTTTTTAAGCTCTTCTGCCACTTCAGCTTTGACACGAGGCTTAATCAGTTTATTCTGAATAAGTGTTTGTCCTACTGCAAAGATACCACCTGCTAGCCAGTAAAGCGCTAAACCTGCAGGAGAAGACCATGAGAAGAATAAAATCATGATCGGATTCATAAGCAGCATTGTCTTCATTTGGCCTCTTGTTTCTTCAGGCATGCCCATCATGGAAACATATCCTTGACCAAGATAAGCTACCCCGGCAAGAATTGCTAAAAGAATGCTTGGGCTCCCAAGGTTAATACCCAAAAATGTACTCGCGGAAATTTGAGGAGTTAAGTTTACAGCTTGATACATTGCCGTAAAGACAGGCATCTGAATCAAGATTGGCAAACAACCGACTCCACCGGTCATACTGATATTATTTTCTTTGTAAAGAGCCATCATATCTTGAGAAGCTTCATTTTTCTCTTCTGGAGTTTCTGCTTCTTTTTGACGACGTTGGATATCTTCTAGTTCAGGCTTGATGTAACTCATTTTTTCTTGCTGAATCATTGATTTCTTTATTTGACTAAAGTTCAATGGCATAATGATGATACGAACAATAATTGTTATCAAGATAATCGCCAAGCCATAATTACCACCGAATAATTCTGCTAGCCAAACAATTAAATTACCCGTTGGAACAACCATGTATTCGTATATAAATCCAGTTGGATTCCTGTTTTCGTCATATTGCATACAACCTGAAAGAAAAGTTAAGATTGCTAGCATTTCTGCTGAAAACATTAATTTCTTTTTATTAAATTTCATGACAACATTCCTTTTTAAAAATTTCATATGTCACTAACTATACAGGAGTAAAGTTGTTATTTCAATTAGTTATTTTAAAGCTTACGAAATTATCAAGCTTTGCGTCATCTGTAACGATGACATTATTCACTTTTGAAAATGGAGTGGGATTATTTTCCAATGCAGTAATAAATTGTTCTATGCGTTCATTTGTCCCTGCTGCTTCGATGTAAACTGAGCCGTCTGACTCGTTGCGGACCGTTCCTTTTACTTCCATGTCATCTGCTAATTGTTTTGTGACATAACGAAAGCCTACACCTTGTACACGGCCGATTACCTGGATCTTTACTTTTCTCATTATTTTTCCTCCTTTGAATCAATTTATTTCCCTCGATAGGAGCTTTCTGCTATATTTTTAGTGTACTCACTGGAGAGCATCCAGTCAATTTTAATGGAAGATTGTAAAGAGAGGTAATTGTATGTATCAAGTTTTTTTAACAAAAGGCGAATACGAGCCTTGGTGGTTTTTTGATGATTGGAAGACATTAGTGATAAAAAAAGTTGATTGTTCAAATTTTAAAGAGGCGCATCAAGTTTATGAGCAATACTCTTCTGAACTTTCATCGAGATATCCTTTTCAAAAGAATAAAACACCTTTTTTAAAGGCATATTGGTGTGAAGAAGAAATGGAGTATTGTGAGTCTTGTGAAGACGATATACAAATTTTTCATGGAGTAATGTTATTGCATGATGAACAGATATTGGAATTATAATTATATAAATGAAAGGATATCCAATGATGGATGTCCTTTTTCTATGGAGATGAGTTTGGTTCCCTAAAAGTTATTCGAATCATGTATAATAAGATTACATGAGCTTAACGTAATAATTTATAAATAGATAAAAGAAGGAAATGAGTGAAGACTGTGGCAAGAACACCAACGAATAAGAATAAAACAAAACGAAAAACAAAAAAGACAAACAAAGTTTCATATGAATTAGTGGGAATATTATTCGTATTTTCAGCTGTGTTAGGGCTAAGCCAATTAGGATTTATTGGTATATTAATCGCGAACTTTTTCCGTTTCTTTTTTGGAGAACTGTTTGTAGTTCCCCTTGCATTATTTGGAATATATGGTTTGTATTTACTAATAATGGGCAGAGAACCGCGTTTAAGGAAAAACTTTGTGTTATCTGGCGTGTTATTTTTAGTTGCAGGGATGCTTTTATTGCATGCTCAAACGTTTCAGCACGTAATGGATTCAGAGGGATCTCTTTTTCAAATTACCTTAATGCGTTTTCTATCTGACGTAAGAACCAGCACGGTTTCAGGGATTATGGGAGGCGGCATGATTGGTGCTGTTTTATACCAATGCAGCCATTTCCTCGTATCCCAATGGGGAACCTTTACCATTATAGGCTTCTTGGTTTTCTTTGGAGTTTGTGTGTTATTCGGAATGGATACGCATGATGTCATGGAATTAATTAGAAAAATATTTTTATCAATCTATGGCTTCCTCCAAAAACTATTTAATCCAATTATCAATTTTATGAAGGAAAAAGTAGGAGAAAAAACAGAGCAATTAAAGAATCGAGAAGCTCAGCCGTCCATCGTAACTTCTCAAAAAGAAGTGGGAGCAGAATCTTCTTCGAATGATAACTGGTTTAAAAAAGCGAAAAATAAAATCAGGAAAGAAACAACTGCAATGATTGTGGATGAAGAAAAAGAAAGAGACGATACGCCAGAACAAATTCAATTAATGATTGACAGTTACCAAAAGAAAGATGAGGTAGCTATGAAACAAGAGGAAGAAACCCAATCAAGTGGAGAGAAAATTAAAGAGCTTGAAGAAATTGAAGAAGACGATAATGAAGAGGTATTGGATTTTGAAATTACCGAAGAAACAGAAAATCGTGATTATCAATTACCACCGATTTCTTTATTAAAGGATATTCCGCCGACGGATCAGTCGAATGAATATGCAATTATTGAGAAAAATGTTAAAAAACTGGAAGAAACATTTGCCAGCTTTGGAGTGGATGCGAAAGTTCGAAAAGCAAATCTTGGTCCTGCTGTAACAAAATATGAAATTCAACCTGCTGTAGGTGTGAAAGTCAGCAAGATTGTGAACCTTGCTGACGATTTAGCGCTAGCATTAGCTGCGAAAGATATTCGTATCGAAGCGCCGATTCCTGGAAAATCCTTTATCGGAATTGAGGTTCCTAACAGTAAAATCAGTACGGTTTCTTTCCGAAGTATTTTAGATCGTAACCATGAAAGTGATAAGTTATTGGAAGTTCCGTTAGGAAGAGATATCTCTGGTGTCGTTCAATATGCGGATTTAACGAAGATGCCTCACTTACTAATCGCTGGTGCTACCGGTAGTGGGAAGTCCGTATCAATTAACGGAATTATTACAAGTATTTTAATGAAGGCTAAACCGAATGAAGTAAAAATGATGATGATTGACCCTAAGAAAGTTGAACTGAATGTTTATAATGGTGTTCCTCATCTTCTCACACCTGTAGTAACAAATCCTCGCAAAGCTGCGCAAGCTCTGCATAAAGTAGTAGCCGAAATGGAAAGACGTTATGAATTATTTGCAGGAACAGGTATGAGAAATATCGATGGTTATAATGAGTTGGTTATGGAATACAACGTTGAAAAAGGAGAAAATAATCCGACTCTTCCTTATATCGTTGTGATTGTCGATGAGTTAGCGGACTTAATGATGGTAGCAAGTAATGAAGTCGAAGATGCGATTACCCGGCTTGCACAAATGGCTCGTGCAGCTGGAATCCATATGATTCTTGCTACACAACGTCCAAGTGTGGATGTTATTACAGGGATTATCAAAGCAAATGTCCCATCCAGAATTGCATTTGCTGTTTCCAGTTCAATTGATTCACGTACAATTATTGATGGAAGCGGAGCAGAAAAACTATTAGGACGCGGTGATATGTTATTCCGTCCTATGGGAGAAAATAAACCAAGACGTGTTCAAGGTGCCTTTATTTCTGATTCTGAAGTAGAGAGTATCGTGACATTTGTGAAAGAACAACAAGAACCGAATTATGTGGAAGAGATGATGCAACTAGAGCCAACCGCTGCGGTTTCAGAGGATCCTGAAGATGAATATTTTGACCAAGCGTTAGAATTCGTCATGGAAGAAGAATCCGCAAGTATTTCAAAATTACAAAGAAAATTTCGAATCGGTTATAACCGTGCAGCTAGGATCATCGATGATATGGAAGCAAGAGGGTATGTAGGTCCAGCAGACGGGAGTAAGCCCAGGAAAGTGAACGTAACAAAAGAATTACTACAAGAAAGTTCGGATTCTGAGTGACGAATCTCGAGGTTACCGCTTTCAAAAAATGGAAAAAGAATATTAAGATGAAAAATAAATGAAAAAGGAAGATTGTATATTTCCTATTCGAAAGAATTGTGCTATTCTTTGATTAAGCGAGATTCGTACTTGCAAAAATATGAGTAGTCCATACTCAAACTGGAGGGTTTATTGTGAGAAAGAAAAAATTTCTAAGCTTACTAACGTTAGGGTTAAGCGCTGGTGTTCTTCTAGCAGCTTGTGGCAACGATGAAGGTGCGGATACAGGCAGTGAAGTAGAGGAAACAAGTCAAGAAACGAGCGGAGAAACTGGTGGAGAAGCTGGTTCGGATGATTTCACTACGGTAATGGTAACTGATATCGGCGGTGTTGACGACAAATCGTTTAACCAAAGTGCTTGGGAAGGTCTTCAGGCATGGGGCGAAGAAAACGGTAAAGAAGAAGGCATTAATGGATATGGAAATATTATTTCTAACAGTGATGCAGAATTCATTACAAACCTTACGACAGCAGTGAACAATAATTATGATTTAGTGTTTGGTGTTGGCTATAAACTAAAAGATGCAATGCAAGAAGTTTCTCAAAACTATCCAGATACAAAATTTGCGATTATTGATGATGTAATCGAAGGTGAGAACACAACATCTGTATTGTTTGCAGATAATGAAGCAGCATTCTTGGCTGGCGTTGCTGCGGCAATGACAACAAAAACAAACAAAATTGGTTTTGTAGGTGGAATGGAAAGTGAAGTTATCGACCGTTTCGAAGCTGGTTTTGTTGAAGGTGTTAAGTATGTTGATGAAAGTATTGAAGTAAACATTCAGTATGTTGGGTCATTTGATGATGCTGCGCTTGCAAAATCAATTGCAAATGGTATGTATTCTGACGGTGCTGACATCATTTATCAAGCAGCAGGAAATGCTGGTAATGGCGTATTCTCAGAAGCACGTGATATCGTAGAATCAGACCCAGAACGCGAAATTTATGTAATTGGTGTAGACCGTGACCAAGAAGAAGAAGGAAAAATCACAATTGATGGTGAAACTCGTGATCTAACACTTACTTCTACTGTAAAAGGTGTTGGTGTTGCAGCTCATGATATCGCGAATGCAGCAATGAATGGAGATTTCCCAGCTAATGAAGTAGTAACACTTGGTTTAGTGGATGGTGGAGTTAGCTTGACTGATGGGCTATTGACTCAAGAAGTATTAGATGCAGTACATGAAGCAGAACAAGCGATTATTAGTGGTGATATCGTAGTAAGTGAAACACCACAATAATCTTTAATTAAAATGAATAATCCCAAAGGGGCTGAGACTTTTGTCCCAGCTCCTTTTCTTTTATAGAGTTCAGCTGAAAACGAATGTTTATGACTTTGTATCATGCTATTATTAGATTTTTTTTATTATTAAACTGCATTCGGTTAACGTATAATAGAAATAAGCTGTTTGATAAATATAGGAGATAGAAAAGGAGGAACCGCCATGACGGATGAGAATTATGTCATTGAAATGCTTGGAGTCACCAAAGCTTTTGGAAATTTTAAAGCAAATGATGATATCCATCTTAAAGTCAAAAAAGGAGAAATTCATGCTCTGTTAGGTGAAAATGGTGCAGGAAAATCAACTTTGATGAATATTCTTTCCGGCTTGTTACAACCGACGAGTGGTACGATAAAAGTAAATGGAAAAGAAGTGGAGATTACTTCTCCAACAGTCGCAGATAAATTAGGAATTGGTATGGTTCATCAACACTTTATGTTAGTGAAGGACTTTACCGTTTCCGAAAATATTATTTTGGGAAATGAAGAAAGCCGTTTTGGGGTTTTGAATCGTAAAAAAGCTCAAAAAACAATAAAAGAATTATCAGATAGATATCATCTCTATGTAGAACCAACTGCAAAGGTTGAAGATATTACAGTTGGGATGGAACAACGTGTAGAAATTTTGAAGACTCTTTACAGAGGAGCTGATATTCTTATCTTTGATGAGCCGACAGCTGTGCTGACCCCTCAAGAAATTGATGAACTGATTTTGATTATGAAGGGGTTAGTAAAAGAAGGGAAATCAATTATACTCATTACGCATAAACTGGATGAAATCAAGTCTGTTGCGGATCGTGTTACCGTTATTCGTAAAGGGAAAAGTATTGATACCGTTGATGTTAAAAGCACGTCTAAGCAAGAAATGGCTGACATGATGGTAGGAAGATCTGTTTTGTTCAAGACAACAAAACAAGCTGCTTCTCCAAAAGAAACTGTTTTAGAAATTAATAATTTAGTAGTAAAAGAGAGCAGAGGTCTTGAAGCGGTTAAAGGGTTAAATTTAACAGTTCGTGCGGGAGAAATAGTCGGAATAGCCGGTATTGATGGAAATGGACAATCTGAATTAATACAAGCCATTACTGGTTTGAGAAAAACAGAGAGTGGATCAATCAAGCTTCATGATAAGGAAATTTCAAATCTTCCTCCAAGAAAAATTACAGAAGCTGGTGTTGGACACATTCCAGAAGACCGTCAAAGACATGGGCTTATTCTGCCGATGACATTATCTGAGAATATCTCTCTACAAAGTTATTACAAAGAACCTTTTAGTCATAATCATCTCCTCAATGAGAAAGAAATGGATAAACATGCGGTTCGTTTGATTCAGGAATATGATGTACGTACGCAAAGTGAAAGATCATTTGCTGCGTCTCTATCAGGTGGTAACCAGCAGAAAGCAATTATTGCTAGAGAAATAGACCGAGACCCTTCGTTACTAATCGCGGCTCAACCTACACGGGGGCTAGATGTTGGAGCAATTGAATTCATTCACAAACGTTTGATTGAACATAGAGATCAAGGAAATGCTGTCTTATTAATGAGTTTTGAATTAGACGAAATATTGAATGTCTCTGACCGAATTGTTGTTATTTATGAAGGCCAAATTGTTGCTGAAGTAAAACAATCAGAAACATCTGAGCAGGAGCTTGGCTTATTGATGACAGGAACTCCTTTAGAACAAGCAAGAAAAGAACTTCAAACTGCTGAAGAGAAAGGAGAAAACAGTCATGGGTAAAATGTATCAGAATGCTCGTTTTCAACAATATGCAGTTCCAATATTGTCTGTCATATTAGGAATCCTTATTGGTGCGATTCTTATGTTATCGTTTGGTTTTAATCCAATTACAGGCTATACAGCGATGATTAAAGGAGCCTTATTCACACCATTTTATTTTGGGCAGACGCTTCGTTTGATGGCCCCGCTAATTGTCATTGCCTTGGGATTCGCTGTAGCAAACACTGCTGGGTTCTTCAACATCGGTGTGGCTGGACAAGTATTAGTAGGATGGTTCGCTTCTGTTTCTATATCGTATGTGTTTCCTGAACTGCCTGGTTTTATCTTACTGCCGATATGTATCTTGGCAGGGATGGCAGCAGGTGCAATTTGGGCAGGGATTGCTGGGTTTCTTCGTGCGTATTTTGGAACGAGTGAAGTAATTGTTACAATTATGCTGAATCATACGGCTTTTCATGTTGTTAATTACCTGATTCGTAATGTTTTAACAGAAAATAGTGACTCTTCACCACGTATTTCAGAGGCTGCTAGTTTACGTATTCCATTCTTGACAACTTTAACAGATAATTCAACCATTCATGGAGGTATTTTTATATCCATTATTATGGTGTTCGTAGTGTGGATGCTTATTAATAAAACAACGTTTGGTTTTGAATTCCGTTCTGTAGGTATGAATCCACATGCTGCTGATTATGCTGGAATGAACGCTAAAAAGAACATCATTTTAGCTATGCTGTTAAGTGGTGCGTTAGCTGGATTAGGTGGAGCAATGGAAGGGCTGGGGAACTTTCAAAACATCTTCACTCAAGGCGCTGTTCCTACAATTGGTTTTGATGGAATGGGTGTTGCCTTGCTAGGAGCAAGCAACCCTCTGGGTATTCTATTTTCTTCATTCTTATTCAGTGTTCTGAAAACAGGTGGTACAAGCATGCCTCTAGTTTCAGGGGCGCCGAATGAAATTGTCGATATTGTTATTGCTTTGATTATTTTCTTTGTAGGTGCGAATTATATTATTCGTTTGCTTCTTGCAAAAACGAAACCAGTTAAAAAGAAAGAGGTGGCCTAGATGGATGTGATTACACTTCTGACAATCATTGTCTCCAATACATTAATTTATTCAGCCCCTCTTATCTTCACTGCATTAGGTGGAACGTTCTCTGAACGAAGCGGGATTGTCAATGTCGGTTTAGAAGGAATTATGGTTATGGGAGCATTCTCTTCTATCGTTTTTAATTTGAGCTTCGGTGCAACTTTTGGAGCGGCTACTCCATGGCTAGGGTTACTTATTGGAGGAATTGTCGGGATTTTATTTTCTATCATTCATGCTGCAGCAACTGTGAATCTGCGTGCCGATCACATTGTTTCAGGAACGGTATTGAATATGTTGGCCCCGGCTTTAGCAATTTTCTTGACCAAAGTTCTATATGATGGGAAAGGGCAAACAGATTTTATTGTTTATAACTTTGGAAAACGTAGTGTACCATTTTTGAAAGATATCCCTATTATAGGAAGAATTTTCTTTACGGATATTACGATTGCTGCTTATTTGGGTATATTGGTTGCCATTCTAAGTTACTTTATCATTTTCAAAACGACATTCGGTCTGCGTTTACGTTCTGTTGGTGAACATCCTCAAGCAGCAGATACATTAGGGATTAATGTATATTTGATGCGTTACTCCGGTGTCTTGATTTCAGGGTTTTTAGGCGGTGTAGGTGGGGCAGTCGTTGCACAATCTATTACGCTGAACTTCTCTGTGACGACCATCGCAGGTCAAGGGTTTATTGCTATGGCGGCAATGATTTTTGGTAAATGGAATCCAATAACGGTTATGGGAGCTGCATTATTCTTCGGTTTAGCACAAAGTTTGAGTGTTATCGGGAATTACATTCCAATCGTACAAGATATTCCAGGTGTGTATTTAAGCGTTCTTCCTTATGTTCTAACGATTGTAGTGTTGGTTGGTTTTATTGGAAAGTCAAAAGGACCTGCAGCAAATGGAACTACTTATATAAAAACAAAATAAATCAAAAGAAGAAGGCTGGATTAAGTTCCATGCCTTTTTTTGTAGGATAGGGCAGCTTTGCACGCTTTTTTTATAGACTAGGGGATTATAAGTTCAGCCATCAATGTCTAGCTCCCAAGTCCTGACCTAGTGAAAAAAAGATAAATTTGCCCCATTGCGCGCTTCGCTGCTCGCTAACGCATATCATTCGACTAACCCGCTGAAGCGTGAAGTCTCCTGACAATTCAGGGTCAAATTTCCTATTTTTTCATAGGTCAAGGCGGACTTGTCCGCTTTTCTTACGCATTTAAATTGGTTTGTAAAATTTATGTAAGTAGAGTATAGTTTTTATATGTCTGTCAGTAGTTTTGGTTGCTGACACAAACTATGAAGTATTGGAAGTGAATACGTGGAATTAGTATTGGCAAAGGGCGCAAACGCCCATATTCAAAATACAAAAAAATTTAAAACGGTTCTAATTGAATATAAGTTTAGAAGTCTGTATGAACCGGATGAAGCTACAGCGAGAACTTTACTAAAAAATATGATGGTAACAAATACACAGAAGTATCCTAGTCAAAAAATGATGGATCATCAAATGTCTTGGTTATATGGCGCTTCCTTAAGCTCTAATTCTCAACGTTATGGAAATCACCATGTTGTTACGCTTCGTTTGAGAGTTGTTAACGATAAATTTATTGGTGGAGATGAAACATTATTAGAAGAAGCGTTTTCTTTCTTACGAGAAATTATTTTTCATCCAAATGTTTCTGACAATGCCTTTCACTCAGAAACATTCCATCGCGAAAAGAAAAATTTAAAGAATTACTTTGATTCTATTGAAGAAAATAAGTCAGGGTACTCATTGTTTCGCTTGAACCAACTTTTATTTAAGGGGACAAATCAAGTCTATTTAGGAATCGGCGATGTGCAATATCTAGATGCTATTACCCCAGAGTCTCTTTATAATACCTACTTGAAAATGCTTCAGGAAGATAGCATTGATATTTTTGTGTCGGGCGATGTTGAAGAAGAACGTATTCAACAAATTTTGGAGCAAAGTAAGTTTTCAAATCGAGAAAGTGTAACAGCTGACATCTTCGTTACTAGTGATCTAGTAAATCCGGTAGTGAAAAAAGAAGAATCTTCAGATGTAACACAAGGGAATTTATTATTTGGTTTTTCTTCGCCAGCTTACTTTTCTAATAAACATTATTATGCAGCTATGATTTTTGATGGGATATTCGGTGGATTTCCTCATTCCAAGCTGTTTCAAAATGTACGTGAAAAAGAAAGCCTTGCTTATTCAGCATCCAGTTCAATCGATAATATTCGTGGGAAAATGATTGTAAGAACAGGAATAGATTTTTCGAAACGAAATCAAGTTGAAAAAATTGTGATGGAACAACTGAAAGACATGCAGCTTGGAAATTTTTCGGAAGAATTAATAAGTCAAACAAAAGAGATGCTGATTAATCAATACAAGCAAAATGATGATCACCAAGGAAAGGCTCTTTCCAAGATTTATACAAATGAGTTACTAGCTGGTTACAATATATCGGATGAAGAATGGCTTCGTTCATTAATGGATGTTACAAAAGAAAATATTATTGAAGTTGCCAAACAGATGAAATTAGAAGCTATATTCTTTTTGAAAGGAGAGGAAGAAAATCATGCATAAAGTTGACTATCCTCTTTTAGATGAAACGGTTTATTATGAAACCTTGGATAATGGATTACAGGTAATTTTGATTCCTAAGCCTCAATTTGCAAAAGTATACGGAATTATGACGACAAAATTTGGTTCCATTGACAATCATTTTGTTCCTCTACAATCTGATTCTTCCATCCAGGTTCCGGACGGGGTTGCCCATTTTTTGGAGCATAAACTTTTTGAAGGGGAAGAACGTGATGCATTTGATGATTTTGCTGAATTAGGCTCATCTGCGAATGCCTTCACCTCTTTTACAAGGACAAGCTATTTATTCTCAGCTACTAGCAAAGAAGAAGAAAATATTCGCACCTTATTGGATTTTGTTCAAACTCCTCATTTTACACAAGAAGGAGTAGAAAAAGAAAAAGGAATTATTGCTCAAGAAATAAATATGTATGAAGATATTCCTGATTGGCGATTATTTTACGGTTTATTAAAAAATATGTATCCGAATCATCCACTTTCAATTGATATTGCAGGAACAGTCGAGAGTATCCAAAAAATAACACCTGAAATTCTTCAAGCTTGTTACGATACTTTTTACCATCCATCTAATATGAACTTGGTGGTAATCGGGAACTTTGATCCTGAAAAAACAATGGATTCCATTAGGGAGAATCAAGCATCAAAAGACTTTCCAAAAGAAGATCATATTATGCGCTTTTTACCCGTTGAGAGAATCGAGAGTATGGTAGCTCATCAACAAATCAAGATGGACGTCAAACGACCTAAAGTAGCGATGGGCATAAAAGGGATAACATCTGTTCCAGAAGGAAACGAATCGGATACTTATTATCTGTTGGGAACTTTGCTTATGGAGTTGTTATTTGGAAGAGGTTCTGAGAACTTTAATACACTCTATAACGGTGGTTTAATTGATGACACTTTTAATTATTCATTCAACGTGGATCGTAGTTTTCATTTTATGGCTATTGAGACGGACACAGATCGGCCGGATGAAGCAATAACTGAATGGAAAAATATTTTATTGAATTGGAAAACGGATCCTGATTTTACAGAAGAAAGTTTTCAGTTATTGAAAAGAGCATTCATTGGCGAACAATTACAAGCTTTTAATTCTTTGGAATATATTTCAAATCAATATGGTTATCTGTACTTCAGCGGAGTTGAAATGTTTGATCGCATTGATCACATAGAAGCCATTACGTTTAAGGATATTCAGCAATTTGCTCAACAATATATCAAAGAACAATTAATGAGTACCTTTGTTATTTATCCGAAAAAGGAGAAGTAAACATGAAGATTGCTCTGATTACGGGTGCTTCCGGAGATATTGGTTCAAGTGTTGCGAAAAAGCTGGCTGAAGATGGTTGGTCATTATACTTGCATTATCATTCAAATAAAGAGAAAATAAATAGTATTATTAGGGAGTTTATTGAAAAATATCCAAAACAAGAATTTTTTTCTGTGCAAGCAAATCTAGAACAAGATGATGCGATTGACCGACTAAAAGAACAAATATTTTCATTGAACGCCATTGTTTTTTCGCATGGTATAACAGAATATGGATTGTTAAATGAGCTTGCATCGGAAAAAATGGACCAATTATGGAAAATGCATGTTAAAATTCCTATTTTAATTACGCAAGCTTTTCAAAATAAAATCCATCAGGACAACCAAGGAAGAATTGTCTTTATCAGTTCTGTCTATGGAGAAATGGGAAGCAGCAACGAGGTTTTTTATAGTACTGTAAAAGGCGCTCAAATTGCCTTTGTCCGCGCATACAGTAAGGAAGTGGCTTCTTGGGGGATCACTGTGAATGCAGTCAGCCCGGGCGCTGTGAATACACATATGAATCAGCATTATACTGAAATGGAAATTACGAACTTACTAGACGATATACCGATTGGAAGAATGGGTAGACCGGAAGAAATTAGTTTTTGGGTAAAACAAATACTAAAAAAAGAAAGTTCTTATATGACTGGACAGGTTCTAACCGTAAGCGGCGGTTGGCTGAAGTGATTTTTAAAATTGCAGAATGTAGCTTTTTAATGAGTCTCTAAGAAGTACATTCTGCTTATTATCATCATATTCTATTATGCTATAATATACTGTGAATAGAGATAAGGTGGTGCGTTGAATGGGTGAGAAAAATCATATTGGTGAACAATTAAAGCAAGAAAGAATAGCAAAAGGTTATACACTCGATGATTTACAACAACTTACTAAAATTCAAAAACATTATTTAATAGCAATTGAAGAAAATAATCTTGATGAACTTCCAGGCGATTTTTTTGTTAAGGCATTTATTCGACAATACGCTGAAGTGCTGGAAATGGATGTTGATGAGTCCGCAGTTGTATCCAGTAAAAAGGAAGAAAATCCGGATAGTCAAACTGAAATACAGGAACCAACATTACCTACTAGGTCAGAATTGAAACGGTCTTCCAAAGAAACGAATTTCAACTACAGTAGTTCATCCCAAAGCAGTTTACCTACCTTTTTGATGGTACTGCTTCTTATATTGGTATTAGGAATGATTTGGTTTTATTTTTATTTTATAAGAAGTAACGAACCTGAATCGACGAATAATAATAGTGTAATTAATCAAACCGAAACTGTTTCAAGCGAGGCCCAGACAAGTGAAACTGTGGGTGAAGATGTCGAAAGCGCAGAAGAGAGTGCTGAAAACTCCTCAGAACTCTCCATTATCCGAGAAGATAATAACAATCGAATAGAGTATAGAGTTACGAACTTTGAATTACCAAATCAACTTCTTTTAGAAATCGATACAAGTGGAAATTCATGGGTTCAGGTGACTATCAACGAATCTGTTCTTTTTGAAGGAACTATTTCTGCGGGGAGTTCTCAAGAAATAGAAATTCCAGAAGATACAGAAGAAGTAGCTGTTCGAATTGGATACCTGCCTTCTACCAGCGTTCTGTTTGGTGATGAAGAAGTTGAGAAGCCTGAAGACAGTAGCACGAATCAGACGCAAACCCTCTATTTTACTTTTGAATAATGAAATGTAATGAAATAGTTAGGAGAAAAAAACGTGAATTTACCCAATAAACTTACTGTAATCCGAATCTTTATGATTCCGATATTTTTATTATTAATGACGATTCCTTTTGAATGGGGAACGGTTGAACTATTAGGTTCTTCCATACCGACTGTCCAATTAATTGGAACCATTATTTTTTCAGTTGCCAGTTTTACAGATTGGCTGGATGGTTACATTGCTCGTAGAGATGGACTTGTGACAAATTTTGGAAAGTTTGCTGATCCCTTAGCAGATAAAATGCTTGTAGCTGCAGCTTTCATCGTTTTAGTTGAAAAAGGATTAGCGCCAGCTTGGGTAGTAAGTATTATTCTCTGCCGCGAGCTAGCAGTTACTGGTCTACGATTATTGTTAGTAAAAGATGGAGAAGTTATGGCAGCTGCTTGTCCTGGAAAAATTAAAACGGTCACTCAAATGTTTGCCATTATTTTATTGTTTTTAGATGATTTTCCTGTTGCAGGAATAGGTATTCCACTTGGTACAATTTTATTGTATATTTGCTTATTTTTCACAGTTTACTCAGGAACGGATTACTTTATTAAGAATAAGTATGTATTTATGGATTCATTTGGAAATTAAAATCAAATATATGTAAAAACAGTTGAAGTAGTACTATTTAGTTTAATTTAGGCTAAGTAATTCGACTGTTTTTTTAATTGAAAGAGTTCTTTTTAGCGAATATTAATAGTGAGGGGTATGATTATGATTGCAGAGATTATTTCTATTGGAACAGAACTTTTACTTGGCCAAATTGTGAATACGAATGCAGCATTTATTGCAAAAGAACTAGCGATGTTAGGAATCAATACTTATCATCAATCAGTAGTAGGAGATAATACAGCTAAAATTAAAGAAGTAATTAAGATTGCAGAAGGAAGGAGTGACCTGTTAATCTTCATCGGAGGTCTTGGCCCAACACAAGACGATGTTACAAAACAAACTATTGCAAGTTATTTAAATGAACCTTTAGAGTTAGAAATAGAATCATTGAAATTAATACGTGATTATTTTGAAAAAACGGGCCGAGATATGACTGAAAATAATCAGAAACAAGCCTATTATTTTGAAAATGGTCGTTTTTTTAAAAATGCAAACGGCCATGCTATTGGAACCTATCTAAAAAAAGATGAGAAAGCTTACTTGTTAGTACCGGGTCCCCCGATTGAAATGGAAAGAATGTTTCATGATGAAATTACCCCTTTCCTAGCGACCTTGACACAAGATGACCGTCAATTTATTGTTTCTAAAACACTCCGTTTTTACGGAATAGGTGAATCTACGCTCGTATCAAAATTAAATGATTTAATAGAAAATCAATCAAATCCAACAATTGCTCCTTATGCTGGAAATCATGAAGTGTCTTTACGAATTACTGCAAGTGGGAAAGATGAAAGAGAATGTCAACATCTTATTACTCATACCATAGATCAAATTTTTTCATTGGTTGGGGATTTTTATTATGGAGAAGGAGATGATAATAGTTTAGTTAAAGTAGTGGGAAAACTTCTTCAAGATAAAAAGATGAGAATAAGTTCGGCGGAAAGTTTAACTGGTGGTTTATTTCAATCGACTCTTGTTTCTGTTCCTCAAAGCAGCAAAGTATTTCGAGGTGGTATTGTTGCTTATGAAGAGGCAATTAAAAGAGATGTACTAGGCGTTTCTCCAGAAATTTTAGAAACAGAGGGAATGGTAAGTGAGGCATGTGCCATTTCGATGGCTGACAAATGTCGTGAAAAATTTGGTACAGAGATAGGTATTTCTTTTACAGGCGTTGCTGGACCAGATTCGTTAGAGGGACATCCTGCCGGAACAGTATGGATTGGGATTAGTCAAGAAGGGGAGTTGTCCTTTGCAAAGCAATACCGTTTTATGAGGGATCGGAACGGCAATCGAAGTCAAAGTGTTATGCAAGGATTAGACTTAATTCGTCGGACATTGCTGAAAGAATAAAGGTGCGAACGTTTGTTCACGTTTTGCTTGCTTTTTTCTTTAGAAAAGGATAAGATAAGTATGCGAATTGAGAAGAGAATATTCTCTTTATGGAGGTTAAATAAATGTCAACGAATAATGAAAACAGACAAAAAGCTTTAGATGAAGCTTTGAAAAAAATTGAACGTACATATGGAAAAGGTTCTGTTATGAAAATGGGAGAAAAAGTAGATACGGAAATTTCAACAGTTCCATCTGGATCATTAGCACTGGATATCGCTCTTGGAGTGGGAGGATATCCACGAGGAAGAATTATTGAAGTTTATGGACCTGAATCTTCCGGTAAGACAACTGTATCTCTACATGCAATTGCTGAAGCTCAGAAAAAAGGCGGAGTGGCTGCATTTATAGATGCTGAACATGCTCTTGATCCAAAATATGCAAGAGCAATTGGTGTAGATGTAGATGAGTTACTGCTTTCACAACCTGACACGGGTGAACAAGCCCTTGAAATCGCAGATGCGTTAATTTCTTCGGGAGCAATTGATATTGTAGTTATTGACTCTGTAGCAGCATTAGTGCCGCGTGCAGAGATCGAAGGAGAAATGGGAGATTCCCATATGGGGCTTCAAGCTCGATTAATGTCCCAAGCATTACGTAAGCTATCCGGATCAATTAATAAAACAAAAACAACTGCTATTTTTATTAACCAAATCCGTGAAAAAATTGGAATTATGTTTGGTAACCCAGAAACAACGCCGGGTGGCCGTGCACTAAAATTCTATTCAACAGTTCGTTTAGAAGTTCGTCGGGCAGAACAAATCAAAAATGGCGTAGAAGTTGTTGGGAACCGTACGAAGATAAAAGTGGTAAAAAACAAAGTTGCTCCACCTTTTAAAGTAGCTGAAGTAGATATCATGTATGGAGAAGGAATCTCTATTATCGGTGAAATTGTCGATATGGCTTCAGAGAAAGATATTATCAATAAAAGTGGTTCTTGGTATTCTTATAAAGAAACAAGAATAGGCCAAGGACGAGAAAATGCTAAGAAGTATTTAGTAGAAAACCCTGAAGTTCGGGAAGAAATCGAACGAAAAGTTCGTGCTGAATATGGAATTGGTGAATTGTTGCCAGAAGATATGATAGATGAAACTAATAATGACTCAATTGAATTGTTAGACGAAGAATAAAAATTAAACAAAAGGAGAGCATTCATTTGCTTTCCTTTTTTTAACTTCTCTGTTTTTTGTCATTAGAATTGTACAAGTCCCCTTAAGTTTTGCTATCAAAGTCCAGCTCCCCAATCCTAGCTTATTGAAAAAAGATAAATTTGTCCTATGGTGAGCTTGTCTCACTTTTCTCATAGACTAGGGGATTATAAGTTCAGCCATCAATGTCTAGCTCCCAAGTCCTGACCTAGTGAAAAAAAGATAAATTTGCCCCATTGCGCGCTTCGCTGCTCATTCAGGGTCAAATTTCCTGTTTTTTCATAGGTCAAGGCGGACTTGTCCGCTTTTCTTATTTTAGAATAGCTTAGAACTATAATTTGATTGACAGTATGCTCAACAAAGTTTAAAATTGGTATATGTGTAAGTCCCAATACTACACATACTTTAGAAAATATTTTTAATTTTTTTAACGACAAACTAAATAGATACGGAGGTGAATTTATGGAGTTGTTTGAAATTGCCTTCGCTATCATAGCTTTAATTGTTGGTGTCGTTATCGGATATTACTATCGGAAATCGAATCATGAAAAAGAACTAGCAGGAGCAAGAAATACAGCAGCCTCAATCCTTGAAGAAGCAGAAAAAGATGCTGAAACAAAGAAAAAAGAGGCAATGTTGGAAGCGAAGGAAGAAAGCCATCAATACCGTTCTACAATTGAAGAAGAGCTTCGCGAAAGAAGAAATGATCTTCTCAAACAAGAAAATCGAGTAATTCAAAAAGATGAAAATTTGGATCGTAAAGATAATTCTTTATCAAAACGCGAAAAAGCGATTGAACAAAAAGAAGAAAATCTTGCTAAGAGAAATCAAACTTTAATAGCCGAAGAAAATCGGATTCAGGATATTATTGAAGAACAACAACAAGAGCTTGAACGAATTGCTACCATGTCACGAGATGATGCAAAAACGATTATCATGAAAGAAACGGAAGAACAGTTAACATATGAACGTGCGATACTAGTCAAGGAATCTGAACAACGTGCGAAAGATGAATCAGAAAGAAAAGCTAAAAATATCATCTTACAAGCAATTCAACGTAGTTCAGCGGATTTAGTATCTGAAGCGACAGTTTCTGTTGTTACATTACCAAATGATGATATGAAAGGTAGAATTATCGGCCGAGAAGGAAGAAATATTCGAACTCTAGAAACTCTTACAGGAATTGATTTGATTATCGATGATACTCCTGAAGCAGTAGTGTTAAGTGGGTTTGATCCAATTCGCCGAGAAACTGCTAAGATTGCATTGGAACGCTTAATTCAAGATGGAAGAATTCATCCAGCTAGGATTGAAGAAGCTGTTGATCGAGCTCGTAAAGAAATGGATGAACGCATCAGAGAAATCGGTGAACAGGCTACATTTGAAGTCGGTATTCACTCGTTACATCCTGACTTAATCAAGATTCTTGGAAGAATGTATTTCCGTACTAGCTACGGTCAAAATGTTTTAAATCACAGTATTGAAGTTGCTAAGTTAGCAGGCATAATGGCTGCTGAATTAGGAGAAGATATTACATTAGCGAAAAGAGCTGGGCTGCTCCATGATATTGGTAAGGCACTTGATCATGAAATAGAAGGATCTCACGTTGAAATCGGTGCAGAAATTGCACAGAGATATAAAGAAAATGCTGTTGTTGTGAACGCAATTGCATCCCATCATGGAGATGTAGAACCAACTAACATCATTTCTGTTCTAGTAGCGGCAGCAGATGCATTATCAGCTGCGCGACCAGGAGCAAGAAGTGAATCATTGGAAAATTATATTCGCAGGCTAGAAAGACTAGAAGGAATTGCAAATGAATTTGAAGGTGTTGCAAATAGCTTTGCTATTCAAGCAGGTCGAGAAATTAGAATTATGGTAAACCCAGAGAATGTAGATGATTCTCATGCAATTTTAATGGCGCGCGATATTAAAGCAAAAATCGAAGAAGAATTAGACTATCCGGGACACATCAAGGTTACGGTTATACGCGAAACCAGAGCAATAGAATATGCAAAATAATAAATTAGAAGACTGGGACTAAGTGTCCTGGTCTTTTTTAGATGAAAAAATTGGGGTTTTCGTTACAAAAGAAATATTCCTGCTATAAAAAGAATCTGCTATTATTGATAACTATGCAAAAAAACAAATTATTGTTAATATAAAGGAATAAGTGAAATGTAGAGATGAGGAAAAATATACAATGAAACTGTTATTTATCGGGGATGTAGTTGGTTCAATTGGTAGAAATATGTTAAGTGAGAGCCTTCCAGCATTAAAAAGAAAATACCGTCCCCAATTTACCATTGTGAATGGAGAAAATGCTGCAGCCGGAAGAGGTATAACTGAAAAAATATATAAAGAATTTTTACAATCAGGAGTAGACATCATTACAATGGGAAACCATACATGGGATAATAAAGATATCTTTACATTCGTGGACAATGAAAAAGTAAAATTATTGCGACCTGCAAATTTCCCTGAAGGAACGCCAGGAATTGGGTACAAAATTATTGCCATCAACCAACAAAAAATTGCCGTTATCAATATGCAAGGAAGGGCGCTAATGAATAGTTTAGATGATCCTTTCCGTAAAATGGATGAAATTCTTAAAATAGTAAAAAGTGAGACGAATTGTATTTTTGTAGATTTCCATGCCGAAACTACAAGTGAAAAACAGGCAATGGGCTGGTATTTAGATGGACAGGTTTCAGCGGTCGTTGGCACACACACACACGTTCAGACAAACGATGCACGTATTTTGCCACAAGGAACTGCCTATCTTACCGACGCTGGAATGACTGGGGCTTATGATAGTATTTTAGGTGTGGAAAAAGAAATCATTATAGAAAAATTCATCAGTCAGATGCCGGTGCGCCATGAAATTCCTGAACAAGGACGTAAAATATTAAGCGGGTGCTTTATCGAACTGGATTCTACGACTGGAAAGGCACTGCGGATTGAAAATATTTTGATAAACGACGACCAACCATTCGGGAGTGAATAAATAATGAACGAGAATCGACCAAAAATTGAAGAATCAGTTGATCGAGAATTGGACAAATTGATTGAACTTCTTCAAGATAAAGAAGAGATTATTCGTTATCAAGAAATGGAAAAGAATGTTTCAGAAAATCAGTGGTTGAACCAGATTGTTGAACAAATTAAAGAAAAACAAAAAAACCTAGTCAATTTTGAATATTACGAAAAACCAGAAGCCTATCAGGCGACATTAAAGGAACTTGAAGAACTAAATCGAGAACTAGATGAGAACATTACCGTCAATGCTTACCAAGATTCTCTTTGGGAAGCAAATGAAATTGTTCAGCTTCTGTTCGCTCAAATTCAGGAATCCGTGAATCTATTTGAAGAGATGAATGAGTAAGTAGAAGTAAAGGGTTATTGAGGTGAAAGAATGACACAAAAAACGAAACAAACACCAATGATGGAGCAATACTTCTTGATAAAAGAACAACATCCTGATGCCTTTTTGTTCTATCGTTTAGGGGATTTTTATGAATTATTTCATGAAGATGCTATAAGAGCAGCGAAAATATTAGAAATTACACTAACAAGTAGAAATAAGAATGCGGATAATCCAGTCCCGATGTGTGGAGTTCCGTATCATTCTGCAACAGAATACATTCGTACATTGGTGACAAGTGGATATAAAGTTGCAATTTGTGAACAAATAGAAGATCCAAAAACAACAAAAGGGATGGTAAAACGAGAAGTTGTCCAAGTATTAACTCCGGGAACTTATATGGATGAGAAAGGCAGCAACAGTAACAACTACTTAGTTGCGATTGAGCAGATCGGCGGGATATTTCCTCTCGCTTATGCAGATATCAGCACTGGAGAATTAAGAGTAACGATTCTGGAAAATGAAGATGCAGTAATTAACGAAGTGCAATCCTTACAATCAAAAGAAGTCGTTTTTTCAAGTGAGGAGTATCCACCCATCGCACAGCTACTGGAACAGCAGACGGGAGTGCTTATTTCCAACCAAAATACTCAAGTAACGACTGCTAATTACGAAGAATTATTGGAAGACATCGATGAAGAAAAATGTGAAAGTGTTCTAAAAATACTTTTGGACTATCTTTCTATTACACAAAAAAGAAGCTTATCCCATATACAAAAGGCTATTCGCTATAAACCAGACCAATTTTTAAAGATGGATGCATATGCTAGAAGAAACCTCGAACTAACATTGTCGATTCGAGATCAACAAAAAGCAGGTAGTCTGTTGTGGTTAATGGATCAAACGAAAACTGCGATGGGTGGGCGAAAGTTGAAACAATGGCTGGAAAAACCACTCATTAATAAAACCGAAATTGAATTGCGTCAACAAAAAGTAGAATCATTATTAAATCATTACTTTGAAAGAATGGATATTAATGAAGCATTATCTTCTGTGTATGATCTGGAGCGTCTGGTAGCAAAAGTTTCTTTTGGGAATGTAAATGGACGGGAATTGATCCAATTAAAAACATCTTTGGAACAATTACCATTGATAAAGAATACCTTAGAATCCATTGATGAAAAAGTATGGCAGTCTACTTTGGATAAAATAGAAGAGATGCCCGAACTGCGTAGCCTTATTGAGACTGCTATTATAGAAGATTCTCCCATTTTAATAACAGAAGGAAATGTCATTAAGGACAACTATAATGACATGTTAGACCAATACAGGGATGCTATGAGAAACGGTAAAAAATGGATTGCCGCTCTACAGCAACAAGAACGTGAGAGAACGGGCATTAAAACATTGAAAATTGGCTATAACCGCGTTTTTGGTTATTACATAGAAGTTTCAAAAGCAAATGTTCAACATTTGCCAGAAGGACTGTATGACCGCAAACAGACTTTGACAAATGCAGAACGCTTTATTACACCGGAATTAAAAGAAAAAGAACGAATCATTTTAGAAGCAGAAGAGAAATCTGCTACCTTAGAGTATGAGTTGTTCATCGAAATACGTGAAAAAGTAAAAGCGTACAGTGAATCCTTGCAACAACTAGCAAAACAAATCTCCGAACTGGATGTCCTGCAAAGTTTTGCTGAGATTAGCGAACGATATCATTATACAAAACCAACGATGTCTTCAACGTCAAAAGCTATCAATATTTTAGAAGGACGACATCCCGTTGTGGAAGAGGTTTTAGGGAAAGACCAATACGTCTCAAACCACATTCAAATGGAGGAAGACAATCGTATCTTACTCGTGACGGGACCGAATATGTCGGGTAAAAGTACTTATATGAGACAAGTAGCACTCATTGTCATCATGGCTCAAATGGGATGTTATGTTCCTGCAAATGAAGCGCATTTGCCAGTTTTTGACCAGATTTTCACGAGAATTGGAGCTGCGGATGATCTGTATTCTGGACAAAGTACATTCATGGTTGAGATGGTAGAGACCAACCAAGCTTTGCAATTTGCTACAGAGCGTAGCTTAATTTTATTTGATGAAATTGGGAGAGGTACAGCTACTTATGACGGAATGGCTCTTGCAGAAGCAATTCTAAAACATTTACATCAAAATAAAAAAGGAAAAGTGCTATTTTCTACTCACTATCACGAACTAACAAGCCTTGAGAAAGAACTTTCTGGATTAAGGAATGTTCATGTAGGCGCGATTGAGCAAAATGGAGAATTAGTTTTCTTGCATAAAATTATGCAAGGCCCAGCAGATAAAAGCTATGGTCTGCATGTTGCAAAATTAGCAGGAATGCCTGATTCGCTAATAACAGAAGCGAGACAGATTCTCCATCGTTTAGAAAGCGAAGCGAAAGTGACGAAAGACTCAGTAGCTGAAGCTGATGACACGACTCAGTTATCTTTATTTAGTGAAGTTGAAGTGGATTTGAACGAAAAACAAGTAATCAATGAGATGAAAGACCTAGCAATTGAAAACTTTACACCGATGGATTTAATGTATCAAGTAAACGAATGGAAAAAGATTCTTGAAAAGAAAAAGTGAGGTGACGTGTTTTGACAACAATACGAGAACTTCCAGAACATTTAACAAATCAAATTGCTGCTGGGGAGGTAATTGAAAGACCTTCCTCAGTTGTAAAAGAACTAGTGGAAAATGCGATTGATGCGAAAAGTACTCAAATCGATATTTGGATAGAAGAAGCAGGATTAAAAAAAATAAAAGTAAGTGATAATGGACAAGGAATTTATCCTGACGAAGTTTCCTTAGCTTTTGAAAGACATGCGACCAGTAAAATCTATTCTCAAGAAGACTTATTTCGTATCCATACACTTGGGTTTCGTGGAGAAGCTCTTCCAAGTATTGCTTCTGTAGCAAAAGTAACGGTAGAGACCGCAACTGAATCTTTACCTGGAAAAATGCTAAGGATTGATGGCGGTACAATTGTTGAGGAAAAGACTTATGGAACAAGAAAGGGTACAAGTATTACCGTTGAAAGTTTATTTTTCAATACACCTGCTCGTTTGAAATACATAAGGACGCTTCAGACTGAACTTTCAAACATTACGGATATTATTAATCGAATTTCTTTAAGCCATCCTCAAATCTCTGTTCGTTTGTATCATGATAACAATCCATTATTGCGAACAAGCGGAAATGGGGACTTAAAGCAAACAGTTGCTGGTGTGTATGGAACAAAAGTAGCTCGAAAAATGATGACCATTCAGGCAGAAAATTTGGATTTTCAAATAAGCGGCCTGGTGACTATGCCAGAAGTTACAAGAGCAAGTAGAAATTATTTAACGATTATATTGAACGGACGCTACATACGTAATTTTCAATTACAAAATGCAATTGTGGATGGGTTTGGTTCTCGCTTAATGGTAGGTCGTTTTCCAATTGCTGTTGTAACGATTGAAACGGATCCGTTGTTACTGGATGTAAATGTGCATCCATCTAAAAAAGAAGTCCGTATCAGTAAAGAAAAAGAACTAACAGGACTCATAATGGAAGCCATTCAAAGTGCTTTAAAGGATAAACCGTTTATACCAAGTGGCTTAGAAAATTTATCTTTTAAACGAAAACCAATACAAGTTCCTTTTCACGAACAGATAAATATTCGCTTAGAAGAAGAAAGTACAAATACTGCAGAACCAGTTGAGGATGAGCCGAAGGAAATCGCCTATGTTGATCTTTACCCAGAGGGGCGGAAAGAGGAACCATTACAGACAGACTCTATTTTTTCAGTGGAAGAGACTGATGAAATTATGGGAGAGACCGTGAAACCGATTGAAACAACCAAATCAAAAAATGGCAAGGCTGTTGTAGAAGAGTTCGTTCAACCCGAACTGCATGAAGAAGCTGTTTTAATAACAGCCGAAAGAACATTGAGTGAAGAAGAGGAGATAGAGAATTTTCCAGAATTGTACTACTTTGGACAAATGCATGGAACTTATTTATTTGCTCAAAATGAAAAAGGACTATACATTGTTGATCAGCATGCTGCACAAGAACGCATAAAATATGAATTTTATCGGGAAGAAATTGCAAAGGTATCAAGAGATTTACAAGGACTGTTGGTTCCAATCACGATTGATCTTCCAATGGATGAGTATATGCGAGTGAAAGAAAATCAAGAAAAGCTGGAAGACATTGGCATCTTTTTAGAACCATTTGGAAAACAAACATTCTTGTTGGATCAGCATCCTACTTGGTTTAAGGCAGGACAAGAAGAAGCAATTATCAATGATGTTATTAATATGATTTTAAAAGAAGGAAATATTTCCGTTAAAAAATTACGTGAAGCGACCGCTATTATGATGAGTTGCAAGCGATCCATAAAGGCGAATCATCATTTGAATGAGGTAGAAGCAAGAACATTATTAGCAGATTTATCTAAGACAAAAAATCCTTATAATTGTCCACATGGACGTCCTGTTCTGATTCATTTTACCAATCAAGATATGGAGAAAATGTTTAAAAGAATTCAAGATCCTCATTGAGAGTTTTTCACAAACCAATCATTGTTGATTTCATTAAGATTAAGGTAAGATAAGTGTAGAAAACAAACATATAAAGAGGGAATGATAGGTATGAAAGAGAATAAAGAAGAACTTCGTAAAAAATTAACACCATTACAGTATGAAGTAACTCAAAATGAAGCGACAGAGCGTCCTTTTACAGGTGAGTACGATGACTTTTATGAACAAGGAATCTATGTTGACATCGTAAGTGATGAACCTTTATTTAGTTCGACCGATAAATATGATGCAGGTTGTGGATGGCCGTCGTTTTCCAAACCAATTTCCAAATTAACAGAAAAAGAAGATACAAAATTAATGCGCGCACGTACAGAAGTAAGAAGTTCAGAAGGAGATTCTCATTTGGGACATGTATTTGAGGATGGACCTCAAGAAATGGGAGGACTACGTTACTGCATTAATTCAGCAGCTTTACGTTTTGTACCTTATGAAGACTTAGAAAAAGAAGGCTATGGAGAATATCGTTCTTTGTTTTCTTAAAATAGTCAGCATGAAAGAAGAGGTAAATGAACCTCTTTTTTTCTGTTTTAATAGAGAAAACAAAATGCCTAAATGGTTCTAATATGATAATATGGAAGACAGGAAATGATTTAGAAAGGAAGAAAAAAACGGATGTATGAATATATGAACGGTAAATTGATTAGTATTCATCCGCTCTACATTGTTTTAGATGTACAGGGAATCGGTTATCAAATACAAGTTGCGAACCCATTCCGTTTCACTTCTTTCTTAGAGCAAGAAGTAAAAGTTTTTATTCACCAAGCTGTTCGAGAAGATGCGATTACATTGTATGGATTTAAAGATGAACATGAAAAACAATTATATCTTAAATTGATTAGTGTTTCTGGTATTGGTCCGAAAAGTGGTTTATCTATTTTGGCAAACGATGACCATACAGGGTTGATACAAGCAATTGAAACTGAAAATATTAACTATTTGACTAAGTTTCCAGGAGTAGGGAAAAAAACTGCTTCACAGATTGTGCTTGATTTAAAAGGGAAGTTAGATGATTTATTAATTGAAGTGGGGCAATTACCCCTTATTTCGGACGATAAAGCGAATGGCTCAAATAAACACTATGTTTCTGAAGCTTTAGAGGCTCTAAAAGGGCTTGGATACTCACCGAGAGAAATCAATAAAATCAAACCCCAATTAGAAGAAACAGACGTTATGAATACGGAAGAAGTATTGCGTATTGCTTTCAAACTATTATTAAAAAATTAGAAAAGGAGTGTGAAAAGAATGGAGAATAATCGTATGTTGTCTACTGATGTGGAAAGCTGGAATGAAGAAGAAATGGAAGAAACACTTCGGCCGCAAACGATTCAACAATATATTGGTCAAGAGAAAGTTGTAAATGAATTAAATATCTATGTTCAAGCAGCAAAACATCGGAATGAAGCGTTAGACCATGTATTGCTTTATGGGCCCCCTGGCTTGGGAAAGACAACTTTGGCAGGTGTCATTGCGAATGAGATGGGAGTCCAAATGCATACAACCAGCGGGCCTGCAATTGAGAAACCAGGAGACTTAATGGTTCTATTAAATGAGTTAAGCCCAGGAGATGTTTTGTTTATTGATGAAATTCATCGACTGCCGAGAATCGTTGAAGAAGTACTTTATTCAGCGATGGAAGACTATTTTGTAGATATTATTATTGGTCAAGATGCTACTGCTCGTCCCGTTCATTTTTCACTTCCTCCTTTTACACTGATTGGCGCAACAACGAAAGCTGGAAGTCTATCTTCGCCTTTAAGGACTCGGTTCGGTATTGTATTACGAATGGATTATTACAGTGATTCTGATTTGACCGATATTGTTGTTCGTTCTTCTAATGTATTACAAACTGATATTGAAGAAGATGGCGCAAAAGAGATTGCTCGTCGCTCACGTGGAACTCCCAGGATAGCGAATCGTTTATTGAAACGGGTACGGGATTTTTCTCAAGTGTACGCAGATGGAGTCATTACTCAAGATGTTGCTAAAGAAGGTCTTACACTGTTGCGGGTGGATAAGGAAGGCTTGGATGCTACAGACCGGAGGATTTTAACGACCATGATTGACTTCTATCAAGGTGGACCAGTCGGAATTGGCTCTATTGCAGCAACAATTGGAGAAGACCGCGAAACAATTGAGGACATGTATGAACCTTATCTTTTACAAATTGGTTTTTTACAACGAACACAACGAGGTAGAATGGTAACTCGAATAGCTTATGAACATTTGGGTTATCCATTTGAAAAATAAAGGAATGTTATATTAGAATTGAGGAATTTTAGTGAAAACAAGTGATTTTGATTTTTATTTACCAGAAGAGTTGATCGCTCAGACTCCATTAGAAAATCGAGCAGATTCTCGTTTATTAATAGTGGACTCTTCATCCGGAGATGTGTCTGATAACCGTTTCCCAGCTATTATTAATGAGTTACAAGCGGGAGATGCATTGGTATTAAATAATACACGTGTTTTACCTGCCCGCCTTCATGGAGTCAAGCCGGATACAGGTGGACATCTAGAAGTACTTCTTTTAAATAATCAAGAAGGAGATACTTGGGAAACACTAGTTAAACCAGCTAAAAAAGCGAAAAAAGGTACCAGGGTTTCTTTTGGCGGAGATACTCTTACTGCAGTTGTAACGGAAGAATTAGAACATGGTGGACGTATCATTGAATTTGAATATGAGGGCATTTTCTTAGAAGTTTTGGAAAGCCTAGGCGAGATGCCGTTACCTCCATATATTAAGGAAAGATTAGATGATCCTGATCGGTATCAGACGGTGTATGCAAAAGAAAATGGTTCTGCAGCTGCTCCGACAGCGGGATTGCATTTTACAAAAGATCTCTTAGAGCAGATTGAGGAAAAAGGTATTCACATTGCTTACTTGACTCTTCATGTTGGCTTAGGGACATTCCGTCCAGTATCGGCAGATGAATTGGATGATCATGAGATGCATTCGGAGTTTTATTATTTGCCTGCAGAAACTGCTGAAATTTTGAACAGAGTAAAGAAAAATGGCGGCAGAATCATTGCGGTCGGAACAACATCTATCAGGACATTAGAAACTGTTGGTACGAAATATGCTGGTGAAATAAAAGCAGATAGTGATTGGACCAGTATTTTTATCTCACCGGGATATAAGTTTAAAGTAGTGGATGCTTTTATTACGAACTTTCATCTGCCTAAGTCTACATTGGTAATGTTAGTGAGTGCATTTGCAGGAAGAGAAACAATTTTAAATGCATACGCACACGCAGTTAAAGAACGTTATCGCTTCTTTAGCTTTGGCGATGCAATGTTTATCAAGTAAATTTGGATAATAAATACCCCCTCAGTTTTTCTTTGAGGGGGTATTTATTCAGATGCTAAGATTATACCTTCGCATCTGCTTTTTTAGGGAACATACTTGTTAATATAAACACTATAAAGGCAACAACAATTCCCATAATTGATGCGCTGATAAAATCATAAGAATTACCTTCTAAGGCACTTCCGATATAAAAAGCAACGTGTCCGAGGATAAATCCCCATATTAAACAGACGATAAATTTCATTTCTTGCACCTCTTCTCGAACCTTATTTTATCACTAATTGACCAGAAGACAAGTTATAATAATTAGAAAACGTGACAAAGTCGTCTAAATCCCTATCATTGATGGCAGAAATACTATTCATTTAAAAAAGAGCAAATACTATTCGTTTACACCTATAAGAAAAGATGGAAATATTATATAATGCATTAGGAGGGAAGGAGGGAAATTATGACATTTACACAACTTCAAGTTATCAGTTCATATTCTTTACTTCAGAGTACAACAAAATTAACTAATTTAGTCCAATCTGCAAAAGAGAAGGGATACGAAGCTCTTGCATTAACGGATTATAATGTTTTATACGGACAGTTGGATTTTTATAAACTGTGTAAAAAAGCAGGAATAAAACCCATTCTCGGTATTCAGCTTGAGTTAAAAGGAAATCATTACCAAGAACAGACTTTTCCAATCGTATTATTGGCTAAAAACTATCAAGGATATCAAAAATTACTGAAGCTCTCGACGATTCGTTCGAAAGAAGATGAGAGCGAATTGAAAAAAGAGCTTCAATTTGGTCTGGAAAATATTATTGGGATAACATCCGGTGAAAAAGGCGAGGTAGAGACGCTTTTAGCCAATAATGAATATGAAAAAGCAAAAGAAGTCGTGCAATTTTGGAAAGAAATATTTTCCGTTAATCAATTCTTCTTGGGTGTACAGCTCTATCAAAAGATGCATCCACTCATTGAGCCATTGCAGCAATTAAGTAAAGAAGTAAGAGTATCAATGATTGCACTAAATGAAATTCGCTATTTGAATTCAGAAGATCAATTTAGTTGCCAAGTTTTGCAATCAATTGGCTCAAACGAACCAATTGATATCCACTCAGAGGAAATAAACGGCGAATACTATCTTCCAGCCCCAGAAGACATTTACAATCGTTACCAAGCTATGGGATTAGGTGAGCTTGCGGATAAGACGGCTGAAGTAGCCAATTCAATTTTTATTGAATTGCCTTTAAACCAACCTTTATTGCCGAAATATCCCGTTCCAGAAGGAGTAAGTGCTAGTGAATATTTGAAGAAAGTCTGTCTGGAAGGTTTAACAATGCGTATGAAGAAAGGTAAGGAGGATTACCTAGAGCGACTTCAATATGAACTCAGCATTATTCACGAAATGGGATTTGATGACTACTTTCTAATTGTTTGGGATGTAATGGCATTTGCTAAGAATGCGAGCATTTTGCCTGGAGCAGGAAGGGGTTCAGCTGCTGGATCATTAGTGGCTTATGTATTGCGAATTACACATGTGGACCCAATTGAGTACAATTTATTGTTTGAAAGATTCCTTAATAAAGAACGTTACAACATGCCGGATATTGATTTAGATTTTCCCGATGATCGAAGAGATGAAGTTTTGCGCTATGTAAAGGATAAATATGGCTATCACCACGTTGCCCAAATCATTACGTTCGGAACGCTTGCGGCAAAGATGTCGATACGGGATACCTCACGCGTTTTTGGTTTGACTCCTGCAGAAGCATCGGTATGGTCAAATGCCATCCCAAACCAGATAGGGATTCAATTAAAAGATGCATATAAACAGTCTAAACCACTTCAAAGACTAGTCGAAAAAAACACTACTAATCGTCTTCTTTTTGAAACTGCCATGAAAATAGAAGGAGTTCCTCGTCACATATCTACCCATGCGGCTGGTGTGGTGATTAGTGATCAACCATTAGTAGAATTAATACCTCTCCAACAAAGAGAAAATGAATTGTCCCTAACGCAGTATCCCATGGGGAATGTGGAAGAGATTGGTCTTTTAAAAATGGATTTTTTGGGCTTGAAAAACTTGAGTATTTTAAACGATGCAGTTCAACTGGTAGAAAAAGCTGAAGGAAAAGCGTTTGATATTTTTTCCATTCCGATTAATGATTCAAAAACAATGCAATTATTTAAGGAAAGCAATACGAATGGCATCTTCCAATTTGAATCTGCCGGTATTAAAAATGTTCTTCGGAAATTAGGGCCAGAAAATCTGGAAGATCTTGTTGCCGTCAACGCCCTTTACCGCCCAGGACCAATGGAACAAATTGATACATTTATCAGCCGTAAGAAGGGCAAACAACCAATAGATTATCTCCATCCTGATTTGGAACCTATTTTAAATGTCACTTATGGCGTAATGGTATATCAGGAGCAGGTTATGCAAGTAGCTTCCAAACTAGCTGGTTTTACTTTAGGAGAAGCAGATATTCTCCGAAGAGCCATTGGAAAAAAAGAAAAAGCGACTCTTGATCGAGAAAAAGAACATTTTATTCAAGGTGCGATCAATAATGGATATGAAGTTAAAAAAGCAGAAGAAGTCTATCAATACATTGAACGTTTTGCAAACTATGGGTTCAATCGTTCTCACTCGGTTGCATATTCTTATATTGCTTACCAGATGGCTTATGTGAAGGCTCATTATCCAGCTGCTTTTTTTGCTGCTTTACTCAACTCTGCTAATGCTCATTCTGACAAAATGAAAAGTTATTTATTAGATGTTATAAAGCAATCCGTTGAATTGACCTATCCTGATATTAATCAGAGCGATTGGCAGTATTCCTTGGTCAATAATCAAATCCAATTTGGTTTAAGTGGGGTGAAAGGATTACGAAGAGATTTTATTTCTCATATTCTAGTTGAACGCAAACAAAATGGCCCCTATCAAGATTTTGTCCAATTTTTACGTAGAATTTCTACTAAGTGGTTAAAAAGCGACCTGATCATTCCCTTAATTGCTAGTGGAGCTTTCGATACCTTTGGACACACACGAGCGACTTTGATGGGCTCGCTAGCTGGAATGCTGTCGAGTATTGAATATAGTGGTAACAATGTTGATTTAATTGAAGTGCTAGAACCTCGTTATGTTGAAAAAGAGGAATTTCCTTTATCAGAACTAACGGAATTAGAGGAGAAGTACTTAGGTTATTCATTGCTAGAACATCCTATTGAGGAGTATCGACATTTGTATAAAGAAAATCATATCTTCTATATTGGTGAATTAACATCTAAACAATCCACTCGCACAATGGGATTAATAAAAGAAGTAAAACGTATTAAAACAAAAAAAGGCGACCCTATGGCGTTCCTTACGCTCACTGACGCAACTGGGATGTTGAATGCAACGCTCTTTCCAGAACAATACGTCAGGTATATTAAATATCTGCAAGAAGGACAACTAGTAGTTCTTACCGGAAAGTACGAAGATAAACGTAATGAAAATCAATCATCATTTATTGTACAAAAATTAGTGCTCATGGAAGAATACTTGTTACAAAGAGAAAAGAAGAACCAAAGATGTTTTATTCGTATGACAAACGAAGAGCTATATGATAAACAATTCAAAGAATTAATCAGCCTTTTAAAAGAATTCCCAGGTCTCTGTCAAGTAGTGTTAGTGGACACCGTTCGTGACCGAAAAATATTGTTGGATGAAAAATATCGTTTTAATCCATCAAAAGAAAGCGTAGAAAAATTAAATCGTTTATTTGGTGAGAAGAATGTGGTGATTCAATAAAAAACTCTGTAAAAAGAGGTGTTACCGATAACAGGAATTGTAATAAAATGAATAACATTTGAGACTTTTTATAAAAACAATGGTAAGATGGTACAAGAATATTAAATAGAGTTTTCTCAATTTTGACGAGGTGAATGATGTGAAACGAATCGCAGTTTTAACAAGTGGTGGAGATGCACCTGGAATGAACGCTGCAATTAGAGCAATTGTAAGAAAAGGAATTTATGATGGATTAGAAGTATATGGAATTAATTATGGTTATGCCGGCATGGTTGCAGGAGATATCCATCAACTGACCGTTGATGATGTAGGAGATACAATCAGTCGTGGTGGAACCATTCTGTATTCTGCTAGATATCCTGAATTTCAAGAGATAGAAGGTCAACAAAAAGGGATTGAACAACTGAAGAAATTCGGTATTGATGGATTGATTGTAATTGGCGGAGATGGTTCATATCGTGGTGGAGCTGCTTTGACAAAACTTGGATTCCCAACAATTGGTATCCCTGGAACGATTGATAATGACATTTCCGGAACAGAATATACATTAGGTTTTGATACAGCAATTAATACGGTTCTAGACTCTGTTGATAAAATTAGAGATACAGCAACAAGTCATGTCCGTACATTTATTATTGAAGTTATGGGGCGCAATGCTGGAGATATTGCACTTTGGACTGGTGTTGGTAGTGGAGCTGAAAGTATTGTTATTCCAGAAGTTAATTTTACAATGGAGGAAGTTGTAAAAGAAATTGAAGATGGAAGAAAACGCGGTAAAAAACATACCATTATTTTATTGGCTGAAGGTGTAATGAATGGGAATGATTTCGCTGCAGAATTAGAAAAATACAAAAGCTTCCATACTCGTGTAACCGTTCTTGGTCACGTTCAAAGAGGGGGATCTCCTTCTGCAAGAGATCGAGTTTTAGGTAGTTTATTTGGCTATAATGCGGTACAATTATTAGAGGAAGGTAAGGGCGGCATTTGTATAGGTATTAGGGGTACTCAGATTGTTTTTAATGATATTATTGAAACTTTGGAAACAAAACGTCATGTCCCATATCTTTCTTTGTATCAAATTAATAAGGAAATTTCTTTTTAATTTTCTTAAAACTAAAAGGAAGAGGAGATTTACGCATGAAGAAAACGAAGATTGTTTGTACAATCGGACCAGCAAGTGAAACAGTAGATACACTTGTAAAGTTAATTGAGGCAGGAATGAACGTTGCTCGATTAAACTTTTCCCATGGAGACCATGAGGAGCATTTAGCACGTATTAAAAATATTCGTGAGGCATCACGAATAACCGGTAAAATGGTTGCAATTCTTTTAGATACGAAAGGACCAGAAATTCGTACGCATAACATGAAAGATGGCGTAGTTTCGCTAATTTCTGGAGAAACTGTTCGTATCTCTATGGATGAAGTGGAAGGAACAAAAGAAAAATTCTCCATCTCATATCCTGGATTGATTAATGATGTTGTAGTTGGAAACCATATTTTATTAGATGATGGATTAGTAGATTTAGAAGTTACTGATATCGATAAAGATAATGGTGAAATTGTTACAGCAGTTAAAAATTCTGGAATCTTGAAAAACAAAAAAGGTGTGAACGTACCGGGTGTTTCAACAAACTTACCAGGAATCACTGATAAAGACGCATCTGACATCATTTTTGGTATTGAAAATGACATTGATTATATTGCAGCAAGTTTCGTTCGTCGCGCAAGTGATGTATTAGAAATTTCTGAAATTTTAGAAAAACATGATGCTACTGAAATTCAAATCATTCCTAAAATTGAAAACCAAGAAGGAATCGATAACATCGATGAAATCTTAAAAGTTTCTCATGGTTTGATGGTTGCTCGTGGTGACCTTGGTGTTGAAATTCCAACTGAAGAGGTTCCAATTGCTCAAAAAATGTTGATTGAAAAATGTAACCGTCTAGGTAAACCTGTTATTACAGCAACTCAAATGCTTGATTCCATGCAACGCAACCCACGTCCTACACGTGCGGAAGCTGGAGACGTGGCAAATGCAATTTTTGATGGAACTGACGCAGTTATGCTATCTGGAGAGACTGCTGCTGGCGATTATCCAGTGGAAGCAGTTCAAACAATGGCAACTATTGCAAAACGTACAGAAGAAGCTCTTGTTGGACAAGATGCATTTGCTTTGAAGGCATATTCAAATACAGATATGGCAGAAGCGATTGGACAATCAGTTGGACATACGGCACGCAATTTGGGTATTCAAACAATTGTTGCTGCAACTGAGTCTGGACATACAGCTCGTATGATTTCTAAATATCGCCCGAAAGCACATATCGTAGCTGTGACATTTACAGAAAGTCAAGCTCGTAAATTAGCACTTTCTTATGGAGTTTACCCATTTGTTTCTGAAAAACCTGCAACAACAGATGAAATGATGGATTTAGCAGCAGTTGTAGCTAAAAATAATGGATATGCTAAAGAAGGCGATCTAATTATTATTACTGCTGGTGTCCCTGTTGGAGAACGCGGAACGACAAACTTAATGAAGATTCAATTAATTGGATCCAAATTAACAAGCGGTCAAGGTATCGGCGAACAAGCAGTAGTTGGCAAAGCGGTAGTTGCTTCGTCAGCTGAAGAAGCAAACAAAAATGCAACAGAAGACTGTATTCTAGTTGTTAAAAATACTGACAAAGAATATATGCCTGCTATTGAAAAAGCAAGCGCAATTGTAGTCGAAACAGGTGGATTAACAAGCCATGCAGCAGTTGTAGGAATTGCACAAGGAATTCCAGTAATTGTTGGTGCTGAAAATGTTACTACACTCGTTAATGATGGTGAAGTAATCACAGTAGATTCTCGTCGTGGAATTATTTATCGTGGCGCAACAACGGCTATCTAAAATTTAATAAGCAGGAAGAAGGAGAACCGTATTGTGTTTTCCTTCTTTTTTTGTAGACTAGGGGATTATAAGTTCAGCCATCAATGTCTAGCTCCCAAGTCCTGACCTAGTGAAAAAAGATAAATTTGCCCCATTGCGCGCTTCGCTGCTCGCTAACGCATATCATTCGACTAACCCGCTGAAGCGTGAAGTCTCCTGACAATTCAGGGTCAAATTTCCTATTTTTTCATAGGCCAAGGCGGACTTGTCCGCTTTTCTTATAGATTAGGGGATTATAAGTTCAGCCATCAATGTCTAGCTCCCAAGTCCTGACCTAGTGAAAAAAAGATAAATTTGGCCCATTGCGCGCTTCGCTGCTCATTCAGGGTCAAATTTCCTATTTTTTCATAGGCCAAGGCGGACTTGTCCGCTTTTCTAATAGATTAGAGTATTGATTAGTACTTCAAAAGAAACAGACGTTCCGATTGAATTTTAATGATGAGACTCTTTATTTAAAGAAAATAACGATATTCAGCAGAGGATATACCGTTGAACATCTTTATTATAGACTAGACAAGTATAATTTCTTTCGAGTAACTATCGATTTACTCTGCTTTTCTTTTTATTTTCTCATCGGTTATTTGGAATTAAAGGGAACAATTGTGATAAAATGATAGGAGATATAGAGATGGGATGGAGAATAATATGAATAAAGATTTAGGAACAATCATAACGGCGATGGTGACAGACGAGAATGAAGAAGCTCTTTTCGTGCAAAAAAATGGAATTACCTATCGTTTAGAAAAAGAAGATGTTCCAGAAGAATTAAGTATTGGAGATGTAGCAAGTGGTTTTGTATACGAAACAATGAACAAAGATTTGAAAATGACGACAAAAATCCCTAAAGTCCGTATTGGACATTATGGGTGGGGCGAGGTTATCAATGTTCGTCGTGATCTAGGTGTATTTGTGGATATTGGTTTAGGAGATAAAGACATTGTTGTTTCTCTTGATCGTATGCCAGAACTAAAAAGTTTGTGGCCGAAAAAAGGGGATCGCTTAATGGTCACTTTATCAGTTGATGAAAAAGATCGTATGTGGGGAGAATTGGCTGACGAAGATCTGTTCCGTTCGATTTCACGGATTCCTTCCGAACAAGATTGGAAGAATAAGGATGTTACGGGGATTGTATATCGTTTGAAAATGGTTGGCACGTTCATTCTGACGGATGATTATTATATTGGTTTTATTCATCCTACAGAAAGAGAAGTTGAACCTCGTTTAGGAGAGGTAGTCAATGCGCGAGTAATTGGAGTAAGTCCACATGGTATGTTAAACTTATCGCTGAAACCTCGCGCTCATGAAGCGTTAGAGGGGGATGCCAAAATGATTTTGGCTTTACTAGAAAAAAGTCCTACAGCTTCTCTTCCCTATACGGATAAAAGTGATCCTGATGATATTAGAAACTATTTTGGAATTAGTAAAGCTCAATTTAAACGCGCAATGGGTCGATTACTGAAAAATAGATTAATTATACAAGAAGATGGGGAAACAAGGTTAATTGAGAAAGAGTAAACGAGGAAAAAACAGAAAATTTCTGAGGAGGTGGATTGTTTGTCAGAGCAATCATTAGCGAGCATAAAAACTTCACTGCAAGAAGGTGGTTTTAAACTTACCCCCCAACGTGAAGCAACGGTAAAAGTTTTGCTAGAAAAGGATCACTTAAGTGCAGAGGAAATATTTATGCATTTAAAACAAACAAATCCTGATATTGGTCTTGCGACCGTTTATCGTACCTTGGAAATTTTAACACAATTGAATATAACTCATAAGGTGTTATTTGAAGATGGACTGGCTCGTTATGATATACGAAGAGAAAGCAATAAACAGTTCCATCTTCATCTTCTGTGTATGGAATGCGGTAAAATAAAAGAAATATATGATGATTTAATTAGTGATTTGGAAAAAGAAATAGAAAAAAAATACCATTTTCAAGTAGAAGATCACCGTCTGATTTTTCATGGTATATGCACTGACTGCTATCAAAAGAGACAAAATAAAACACCTGAACTGTCTGCAGAAACAAGGAAGTAAGTTTATGGATGAAATTATTATTGAATATCTTCACCATTTGAGAATTGAACAAGGATTGGCAGCTAATACAATCCAAAGTTACCGTAGAGATTTAACAAAGTATTCACTCTTTTTGCAATCAAAAGCAATTGCTTCCTTTCAAGAAGTTACTAAAGTGGAAGTTTTTCTTTTTTTAGAAGTTTTAGATAAAGAGCAGCTAGCTTCTAGCTCTATAAGCAGAATGATTTCTTGTCTTCGTAAATTCCACCAATATTTATTGGTAGAAGGAATAGTAAAAATTAACCCGATGGAAGAAATTAAGCTCCCTAAGAAGAAACAAAGTCTGCCGAAGTCTCTCTCAATTGATGAAGTAGACCGTATCCTCGCTACCCCTGACACAAAGACTGTCTTTGGTGTGCGTGATCGGGCAATTTTAGAAGTACTCTATGCAACAGGATTAAGAGTAAGTGAACTCGTACATTTAACCTTAGCTGAATTACATTTGGACCTTGGCTTTATTCAAACGATTGGAAAAGGGAATAAGGAAAGAGTCGTTCCATTGGGGGAAGAAGCAGTTTATTGGGTGGAAGAATATTTATCTTTTAGTCGTCCATCCCTTAGTAAGGGAAGAAAAGAAAGTCCCTATTTATTCCTGAACTTTCATGGACAAGGTTTTACCCGTCAAGGAATTTGGAAAAATTTAAATAAAATCGTTGTAGAAGCAAAAATAAATAAAAGAGTTTCGCCCCATATGTTGAGACATTCTTTTGCCACACACATATTAGAAAATGGAGCGGACTTACGTGTAGTGCAAGAATTGTTGGGACATTCGGATATCTCGACAACCCAAATTTATACGCATATTACGAAAGAGCGAATGGTTGAATCTTATCGTAAATATCATCCGCGTGCGTAGAGATTATAGAAAATGTTTTAGGAGGTTTTTTTATGAAAAAATATAAACGTGTGCATGTTGTGGTAATGGATTCTGTAGGAATTGGCGAAGCACCCGATGCGGCAGACTTTGGAGATGTAGGTTCAGACACACTTGGTCATATAGCAGAAACTGCTGGACTGACGGTTCCTAATCTCGAGAAGTTAGGATTGGGCAATATTCGTCCAATCGAACAAATTAAACCAATCGATAATCCGTTAGGTTATCATACAAAACTCGAAGAAATCTCTGTTGGAAAAGATACAATGACCGGGCATTGGGAAATTATGGGTTTAAATATAAAAACGCCGTTCCGAGTATTTGAAGATGGCTTTCCAGATGAGTTAATTGAAAAAATTGAAAGCTATTCAAAAAGAAAAATTATTGGCAACAAGCCTGCCAGTGGAACTGAAATATTGGATGAATATGGTGAATACCAAATGAAAACAGGTGATTTGATCGTTTATACTTCTGCTGATTCAGTTTTACAAATTGCAGCACATGAAGAGATTATTCCTTTAGAAGAACTTTATGATATTTGCGAATATGTACGTGAAATTACATTAGAAGATCCTTATATGATTGGTCGGATTATTGCACGTCCCTATCTTGGCACGGTTGGTGACTTTAAACGTACAAGTAACCGTCATGATTATGCCTTAAGTCCGTTCGGAAAGACAACACTGGATTACTTAAAAGAAGCTGACTATGATGTCATCGCAATTGGTAAAATCAGTGATATATTTAATGAACAAGGGATTACGGATTCTGTGCGTACCGTAAGCAATATGGATGGGGTAGACCAATTAATTAAGGTAATGCAAAGAGATTTTACAGGTATCAGTTTCTTAAACTTGGTTGACTTTGATGCGCTATACGGCCATCGACGCAATCCAAAAGGATATGCGGAAGCAATAGAAGATTTTGATAAACGAATTCCAGAAATTTTGGAACACTTAGCGGATGATGACTTACTTATCATTACTGCTGACCATGGAAATGATCCAACTTTTACAGGTACAGACCATACCAGAGAATATGTACCATTGTTGGTTTATAGTAAGTCTATGCAAGAAAACGGTGCTTTAGCACAAGGCTATTTTGCAGATATAGCAGCAACAATCGCTGATAATTTCGACGTAGAAATAACGGAATACGGCACAAGTTTCTTGCCAAATTTAAAATAGAGGCAGCACTTTATTATAGAGAGGACGTATATGATGAAACATGAACAGTTAGTAGAAACAGCAAATTACTTGAAAGATAAAGGATTTTTAGAACCAGAAATTGGTTTAATATTAGGGTCAGGACTTGGTGACCTGGCTGATGAAATTACAAATCCAATTGTAGTCCCATATTCTGAAATTCCTCATTTTCCAATTTCTACCGTAAAAGGTCATAAAGGACAATTAGTATATGGAGAATTGAGCGGTAAAACAGTGATAGCCATGCAAGGACGGTTCCATTTCTATGAGGGCTATCCTATCCAAGAAGTTACCTTACCAATACGAGTAATGAAGTTATTAGGTGTTCATAGTGTAGGTCTTACAAACGCTGCTGGTGGAGTGAATATTGATTTTTCACCTGGAGACTTAATGTTAATCCAAGATCATATTAATTTTACAGCTCAAAATCCACTAATTGGACCAAATGACGAAGAAATGGGACCGCGATTCCCTGATATGAGTCAAACTTATGATTCAGATTACCAAGAAAAAATAAAATCAGTAGCGAAAAAAATGAATGTTGCAATAAAAGAAGGTGTTTATATGGGATTCAGCGGACCAACGTATGAAACACCTGCAGAAATCAAGATGGCTAGAACATTAGGCGCTGATGCAGTTGGAATGTCAACCGTGCCGGAAGCAATTGTTGCTCGTCATTCTGATTTACGAGTTTTTGGTATTTCTTGTATAACAAATTTAGCTGCTGGAATGCAGACAAGTTTAAATCATCAAGAAGTTGTCGAAGTTTCGAAACGAGTAAATCAAACATTTAAAACTTTACTAAAAGAGACTTTAAAAGTAATATAAGCGAATTTTTGAACCATAAATTTGTGATTCGTTCTTTCATATGGTAAAGTATCTTTTGTGTTTTTCGAAAAAAGGTAACAAAAAACTAAAAAACATTATTATAGTGTTTTTTGTGTATTTGCGAGGAGAAAACAGTGCTTATTTCTTATAATCAAAACTATGAAAAAATCGCTATGGGATTGCTATCTTATATTGCCGATTTGAAAAATGTTGAGCGTCTTCAGAAAGAAATGGAAAGCTATATAAGTGAAGAAGATAAAAGGTTATTTCTTTGGCGAGATACGGAGACTGATAATATCATTGCGATTATTGGTATTGAATGGGCGGAGTCAATTGTTCTGGTTCGACATATTTCTGTTAATCCATCATTTAGAAATGAAGGAATCATGCATAAAATGCTTGATAAGTTAAAAACTCGATTCCCAGATCAAACAATAAATGGAACACTGGAAACGGTGCCGATTATTACAAAATGGGTTCAAAAAAATGCAGAAACTTCAAGTGAGTTGGATGATGAAGAATGAACGAATCAAATGAATTAATGATACAACTTGAAGCCTTTGAAGGACCGCTTGATTTGTTACTTCACTTGATTAAGGAACTAAAAGTAGATATTTTTGACATTCCGATGGTTGAGATTACAAATCAATATTTTCAGTACCTTCAGACAATGCAAGAACTACGTTTAGACATTGCAGGAGATTATTTGCTCATGGCAGCTACTTTATTGGAAATAAAGAGTAGAATGTTACTACCAAAAAAAGAAATAGAAATGGAAGATGATTTTTATGAAGAAGGCGAAGATCCTCGTGAAGAACTAATTAACCAGCTTCTTGAATATAAACGTATTCAAGAAGCTGCAAAAGTTCTGAAAGAAATGGAAAATGAACGCGGAGATTTTTTCACTAAATTACCCGCTGATTTAGATAATTACCGTCAATCAATTCCGTTAACTCCTGGAGAAGTTTCTTCAGAAGATTTGATTGCTGCCCTACAAAAAATGTACCAAAAACTTCAGCGTAAGAAGCCGTTAAATGCTCGTTTAGACCAGGAAGAAATCTCTGTAGAGAAGACGATGAAACACATTCTACAGCGATTTGATAATCTTTTTGATAAAAAAGACGAAAGCATTCCTTTTACGGATTTTTACGAGGTACCTTCCAAATCACAAATTGTTACTACTTTCTTAGCAATGTTGGAATTAGTAAGAGAAAAAAAAATCTATTTTATTCAGGAAGTTATGTATGGTGATATTTTATTGAAACGATTGTGGGAGGAAGTAGAAATAAATGAATAAAGAGGGAGCTTTAGAAAGTCTTTTATTTGTTGCCGGCGATGAAGGTCTAAGTATTGAAGAAATTATTTCTTTGCTTGAAATAACTCCACTAGAAGCCCATCATCTTATTTCTACTTTACGAGATAAATATGATCTTGATTCTAGTACTGGTTTGACTATTATTGAAACAAGACAAAGATTTCAACTAGCAACAAAAAAAGATTTTTCAGAATTAATACGTAAGTATGCTACGTCTCCTTTTTCTTCCCATTTGTCTCAAGCTGCATTGGAGACATTGGCTATCGTCGCCTATAAACAGCCTATTACACGTATTGAAATTGATGAAATCAGAGGAGTTCAGTCTTCAGGCATGCTTCAGCGATTGTTGATTCGAGGCTTGGTAAAAGAAATAGGGCGTGCGGAAACACCAGGGCGTCCAATTATTTATGGAACAACTGATTATTTTATGAATTATTTTGGTTTAAAAGATTTAGATGATCTTCCAAGTGCAGAAGCACTGTTCCAAATTCAAGATGAGTCCTTTGACTTATTCAATCAAGAGGACTTTCTAGAGAATCATGATAGAATGGAAATATACGAGTTAAAAAATAAAAATGATTCACAATAAGAAGTATAGAGAGATAACTAGGTGAAACAAAATATGGAACGTTTACAAAAAGTAATTGCACATGCGGGAATAGCTTCTCGAAGAAAATCAGAAGACTTGATTACGCAAGGAAAAGTGAAAGTGAATGGGGAAGTTGTAAAAACGTTAGGAGTAAAAGTCTCTTCCAAGGATTTAGTAGAAGTAAATGGCATACCAATTGATAAAGAACATCCGGTATATTTTCTATTCTACAAACCAAAGAACACACTGTCTGCGGTATCTGATGATCGTGGAAGACCAGTTATAACTGACTATTTTAAAGAAATACCTGAACGAATTTATCCAATTGGAAGATTAGATTTTGATACTACAGGTCTGATTCTGCTTACAAACGATGGAGAATTTGCTAATTTATTAATGCACCCGAAATATCAAGTTGAAAAGACGTATGTGGCAAAAGTTAGTGCAATCCCTACTAAACAACAGCTTTATAAGTTAGAAAAAGGTATTGTCATCGATGGCAAGAAAACATCAAAAGCCAAAGCGAGATTAATATCTCAAGACAATAAGAAAAATACAGCGATTGTGGAATTAACCATTCATGAAGGCTGGAATCATCAAGTAAAAAAAATGTTTGAAGCAATTAATTGTCCGGTAACTAAACTAAAAAGAGAAAAATTTTCTTTCTTGACTTTAGAGAAGCTTCAACCAGGTATGTATCGCGAATTAAAATCTTTTGAAATAGAAAAATTAAAGAAATTCGCTCAAGAAAATTAATCAAACTCTTACTAATCCTATAGATGGAATTAGCGAGAGGGAAAGGGTGAGGTTGTTGGCTAATTCAGACACTACGATATTGATTGTGGATGACGAAGAGCGCATCAGGCGTCTTTTGAAATTGTATTTAACAAAGGAAGGCTATGCTTCAGAAGAAGCGGCTGATGGTGTTTCTGCGATTAGAAAAATGGAAGAAAAAGATTACGATATGGTTTTACTTGATATTATGCTTCCTGAAATCGATGGTTTAGAAGTTATTAAAGAGATTCGTAAAATAAAAGATACTCCAATTATTATGATTACCGCTCGTGGAGATGAAGGCCAAAGGGTAGAAGGGTTTCAAGCTGGAGCGGATGATTATATTGTAAAACCTTTTAGTCCAAGAGAAGTTATGCTTCGAGTAGCAGCAATTTTAAAAAGAACGAAAATCGAAGAACCAGAAACCATCATCATTTCGTATCCAGAACTAGATATTTTTCCTGAATCAAGATTAGTACTTGCTGGAGGTGAGCCTCTGACCTTAACACCTAAAGAGTTTGATTTAATTTTGTATCTCGCTGAAAATCCAGAAAAGGTATTCACACGGGAAATGTTATTAAAAGAAGTTTGGAGATATGATTACTTTGGCGATTTGCGCACAGTAGATACCCACATAAAGCGATTGCGTGAAAAACTTCAAAAAAAATCGCTTTATGTTTCAAAAATGATTGTGACGGTATGGGGGACAGGATATAAGTTTTCTCCGCTAGAAACAGATTATCAAAAGAATAATGAGATTGAAAATTAATGAAAAGAAAAAACATTACGCTAACCAATACGTTTCTTTTTGTTGTTACGGGAGTTTTGTTATTATTAACACTAAATTTTCTTGAAGTAAATAACTTAAAAAATTCACTTGGAAGTGCTTTTTTTCAAACAGTTGAAGATTCTCTACGAGGGGTTCGGGAATACATTCTTACAGAAGAGCGGTTAACTTACTCTCTTGAAGACGAAGAATTAGATTTACCAAAGGATATTAGTGTTTTATATCTAGAAAACCAAAATATGCATGAATTAAATGATAATCAAGATGCACAAGTACAATCTCAAATTATTCAAGAAATTTTCTTGAATTCAAATCAAGCAGCTGAATTACTTGCTTCAAAGTCGGACCAAATTAAAATAGTTTCTTATAAAAATCAAACAAATAGAAAATACTCTTTCTATATCTCGATTACTTTCTTGGATGATGAGAGTATTCTTTTGTTATCTAAAAATATAGGTGCGTATCATACGTTTCTAAGGAATAATCGAATCATTTTTTCTATTATTCTTTTAATGTTTGTAGGAGTATTCATCTACATTTATTTTTTACAACATAAAAAAATACAAAAACCAATAAAAGAAATGACTGAGGTTGCTTACCAGTATTCCGAAAATAATTTTGATGCGAAAACTTCCACTAAAACAAATGATGAGATTGGAAATCTGGCAAGTGCTATCAGTAAATTAGGGAAAGCTATGGAAGCAAGCACCTTAATGAACACACAAGAAAAAGAATTGTTAGAGCATGTTTACGATTCGTTAAATGTCGGTGTTATTTATATTGACGACGAATTGATGGTAAAAAGCATGAATAGCACGGGACAACAATATTTTGCTTCTTTTATAAAATCCGATGATTTAGAAATGAGCGGTGGCATAAAAGAAAGTTATGCCCAAATATTAGCAGATTGTTTTAAAAATAAAACAGGACAGAGGATTGAAGTGCAGCAAAATCAAATGATTTTTGATATTCGCTTTTCAACTCTTTTATCCGAGGAAAACGATTCGGTAAGCGGGGTCTTATTATTAATTGAAGATGTTACTTACGCTAAAAGATTAGCCTCTATGCGGGAAGATCTTATCACGAACGTATCTCATGATTTTCGAACTCCTTTATCAACGATAAAAGGTTACAGCGAAGCAATTCTTGATGACATTGCTGAAACAACGGAAGAAAAAAATGAGATGGCCAAAATCATTTATGACGAAGCAACAGAACTGAATAAAACCATTAATAATTTGTTAGATCTTTCAAGGATTAAAGCTGGATACGTTTATCTGAATTATCAAATGGTTCATTTAGAAAGTTTTTTTATCAGATTAAAGAATCGTTTTAAAGAAACCTTAGAAAAAGAGAATATAGTTTTTTCAATCTCTATCGAGGACAATCTTGATTATTTATTGATGGATGAAGAGAAGATGCATCATGTTTTTTATAATTTAATCGATAATGCGATCCGTTATGCTGCTGATCCTGAAACAAGGAGCGAGCGCTTTATTAAGATAAATATTCAACTGGATAATGTTTTAGATCAAGCGTTGATTCAAATTTCTGATAACGGAATTGGTATAACGCAAGAGAGCATTCCTTTTATTTTTGAAAGATTTTACAAGGATGATAAATCGAGATCAAGACCAGTAAGTTCTGGATCAGGGATTGGTTTATCACTTGTTCATTCTATTATTAATGAACATAAAGGTGAAATTGAAGTGGAGAGTACACAAGACGTAGGAACTACTTTTATTATTACACTCCCTTATGCAGAAGAGCAGTACTGATTTTTCATGAACAAAAGCAGTTTTTTAATTCAAATTCGAAATAAGGTTTGACAATTCATTCACAATGAGCTATAGTTATAAATGTAAAATAAAACAAAATAAAATTATGAAACGTCTTCAGGGCAGGGTGAAATTCCCGACCGGTGGTATAGTCCACGACCCTATATCTTTATGATATAGGCTGAACTGGTGTAATTCCAGTACCGACAGTAAAGTCTGGATGGAAGAAGATAATGTTTCTTTGATATGCATATTTGTCAAGGATCCATTTCTACCTTTTTTTGAAGACAGGTGGGATGGGTTCTTTTTGTTTATCTAGAAATTGATTCTCTGAGATTGTTTCGCAAGGAGGAATTCATATGTTAAAAGGTAAGACACATCGGTTAGTAGGTATTTCATTGTTTGGTGCTTTAGGATTCATATTAATGTTTCTGGCATTTCCAGTAATTCCTGCGTTTTCATATTTAAAAGTGGACTTTAGCGATTTGCCAATATTAATATCATTTTTATTGTACGGTCCATTTGGCGGGATTATGTCAGCACTGGTGAGAACCATTTTGCATTATATCCAAACTGGAGGAGACATGGGATATCCAATCGGTGATTTTGCAAGTTTTATTGCGACCTTATCTTATTGTTGGCCTGCATATGCTTTATTAAAAAAATCGAAAACACAAAAAGGGGCAGCAGCTGCCTTTGTATTTGGAACAATTTCACTAACAATTATTTTATCAATTGCTAATTTATATGTTATTACACCTTTATATTTAAGAATATTGAATTTCAGCGTAGGGAATTTAAGCGAGTATATCTTAGCGGGTGTCGTCCCTTTCAATATTATTAAAGGAACTATTATCAGTATTGTGTTTCTAATGGTACTTCCTAAATTAAAACCATGGCTAGTAAAACAAAATAGAATGTTAATTAACGATTAATCAAACGCCAAAAAAGTTGCAGAAATAATTTGAAAATTAACCTCATAAAATTTTAGAAAGCTACAAGTCATTTTGGCAAGAGTGGAACGTTCCCTACAAAGAAGACACTAAAAAACTACTTTGGGCTTTTTGACAAGAAGTGTTGACAGTAAAATTTTCTGATTAAACGAAAAGTAAGCTTTAAAATGAAGTGCACACACTTAGTGTGTACTTTTTTTCGGTGATAACTATTCTGATGTTGAATAAAAAGAGGGAGACCCTTAAACTAATATAGATTCATGGCCTAAAAATAGTGTAGAGAAAGACTCCCGTAGAAAATAGTGTAGCAGAAATCATCAAAAAACTGACAGAAAAACTTTAGCTGAAGCTGAAAGCATCAGTAGAGTTGCTCTATACCAATGGAAAGATACGTATCTTGGAAAGGATTTTCTACTACGCATGACTTCAAAAAATCAAGGAAACCAAAAAGAATTACTTTTAAAGGAAGTCGAAGAATACAAAAACAAGTACACCAATTACAGCTCGAGAAAGCGTTACTCGAAAGAGCTACTGAATTATTAAAAAAAGAAGAAGGCCTCAATCTTCTTCATCTAACAAATCAAGAAAAGACGATATTAATTGATGCCTTACGAAACCAATTCAAATTGAAAGAATTTCTTCAACAGCTCCAGTTATCTAAAAGCAGCTATTTTTATCAGAAATAGGTAATTAGGAATTCGGATAAGTATTTCGAAGAACGACAATTAATTTTCTCAATTTTTAACAGTAACTTCTGCGCATATGGTTATCGAAGAATTCACCAAGTTCTTAAAAATATGGGTAAAACACTTTCTGAAAAAACCGTAAGAATGTTAATGTTCGAGGAAAATCTATTTGTTAGATTTTCTAAACGGAAAAAAATATTTTCCGTATGGCGGGGAGATTACTCCTGCACAGCCAAATTTATTGAATCGCAATTTTAAAGCGGGGCATCCCAACGAAAAATGGTTAACGGATATTACTGAATTTCGTATTCCAACAGGAAAAGTCTACCCTCTCTCATTATCGATTGTTATGATGGCGCGATTATTAGTTGGACAATTGGAACGAAGCCAGATACAAACTAGGTAAATAAATGGATCAATCGTAAAGAACGGAACGAAACTGACCCGTCCTCTGCTTTTAGATATGGCGGGATGTCCAGCCTACCTGGAGTTGAAGAAACAACGATTCTTATGCAGAGAATGCGGACAAACTTTTATTGCAGAAATTTCGGTCATTGAGAAACGTTGTCACATCTCGAATGATGTCAAACGTTCCATAGCCGTACAAGGTACGAGAAACATCTCTGAAAAGGACATTGCCTTGGAACACCGCGTTTCCAATAACACGGTTAAACGGGTTTTCAAAACTTTTTATGATACATTCCGTCAAACCTATCAACACGTTCCCGAGAACTTAGCCATTGATGAGTTTAAAAGCGTGAAAAGTGCCGATGGTGCGATGAGCTTGATTATTTGTGATTCTGATAACCGAAAAATATTCGATATCCTTGAAGACCGTCGAAACAAGTCCATCACGGATTACTTTAAGCGTTTTCCAAAAGAACAACGTGCGAAAGTGAAAACCGTAGTCGTGGACCTCTACGGTCCGTACCAAAAACTCTTTCGGTCTCTTTTTCCCAAAGCAGATTTGATCATTGATCGTTTTCACATTGTTACACAGGTGAATCGAGCCCTCAATATAGCACGGGTAGCCTTCATGAAAACCGTACAGAAATCGAGCGATTCGAAATCGAAGAAGGATTACAGAAAGTTAAAAAAATATTGGAAATTAATCCTAAAAAAGGAAGAAGAGTTAAAAGCCACAGAATACCATTATCATCGTCTTTTCAAAGGCATGGTGACGGAAAGGGGAATCGTTAATTATCTCCTTTCCCTGGACGAAGGTTTACGCCACCAATATAACATCTACCAAACAATCGTCTTTACCGTTAACTATCGGAAACCAAAATTGTTTCAGTCCTTCATCCACGAAAAGCAACGGGGGCTTTCAGCCAAGATGGACCAAGCCTTAAAGACTTTCCGACAATCAGAGGAAGCCATTGTAAACGCACTAAAGTATTCCTACTCAAACGGACTAGTAGAAGGAATCAACAATAAAATCAAGGCCATTAAGCGAACAGCCTACGGCTATCGTAATTTTTCTAACTTCCGTAATCGGATCTTTATTGAATATAAATTATTAGAAATAAAAACAGTAGCTTAGGAACCATTTGGTTCCCAGCTACTGCTTGAAAAGATTGTGAAATTTAGATTTCATTTAATCAGGAAAATTTACTATCAACACTTCTTGACAAGGAGCTTGATTTTCTAGGACAGAAGTGTTTTCCCAGTCCCTTGATCTTCAGTTTATAACGAACTTTTTTGACAGCTTATTTTTAGTCGTAACTGAATAATTAGGAATAAATATTCCAATGTAAGTATAAATGATTGATTAATATTGGCTAAAAATAGTAATGCTTCTTTTTATATTGTCTAAATGGTTTACTCTCTTATTTCTTAATATCCAATATATAAATCAATTCCTTTAGTTAGCAAAGTAGTGTTATTGTCGTAATCACTACTCTTATATGAACTATTGACACCACTTAGAGCTGCAGTTCCTTGGGAGCCAGTTACAGCAGTAAGATATCTTTCATAAAATGCTCTGTATGGATATGAATTCGATACTTTAACTTCTTTCTGAAGGTAAACTGTTGCATTCCACTGTGAAAATGAAGTAAGCCTTACCAACTGATAGCCCGCTGCACCTGCTGATACCCACGCTGCAATTCCGAGTAAACTACTAATAGGCGTACCAAAAGCAGTCGCTACTATTCCAATACCAGTCAATACATCGAAGAGCACAGATGTTTTTATGCTTGAGCCAAATGTCATATGTTGATACAAATATCCAGTATAGCCTCTCCGAGTTAGACTCGTTAAGTATTTATTTAGATAAGGTGATCCGTAGATAGCAGATAAGGCCTGAGTAACTTTACTAGCACTAGCAGGCTGAATTGAAGATAAAGAATCGGTTTCTCCTTCTTCTTCAAAATAAGTTACTTCGGCGATATTTTGAAGAGCTTGTTTTTCAAAAGTTATTTCATTATTTAAAACTGCATCTCTAATACTTTTTAATTTTTCTATATCAGAAGAATCTAATGGAATTGTCTGAACTTCTTCTTCAGGAATTGTTTCATATACATAATGTGATATCTCTGAATTCCTTTTTTCAAAATGATAAAAAATTTCATCACTTCCATTATTTAACGTATCCTTGTATACTATTGTCTGCTCTCCATTTAATGCTCGTGTTATCGTTATTGTATATTCTGCAGTCTGCTCATAAAAGTATTGAACGCCATTCGATTCAAAAACTTCACTAAAATAATTTTCACTTTCGATTGAAGGAGAAGTAGCATTTGAAGTAGAGGCAGCATTCACACTTAAAACATTCATTAAACCAGAAGTTGAGATAAATAAAGTTACTATTAAAACAATATTAATAAATCTTTTCATTATTGAATGCCCTTTCATTTAAGCGGCAAACAAAGGAACTTGGTTTCAAAAACAATGAAATTTTCAGAGCAAAATATATTCTTAGGCCAAAGAATATATTTATTATATTACACTTAATATTGGATATCAACTTTATTATATATTTTATTCACATAGAATGCTACATTATTTTATGTATTAATTTGATGCTACTAAAACCTATAGAATATAAAAAAAGCCAATATTAGATGCGCTTTCTTACTAAATTACGCACTTAAAACAAGCTTAGCCGAAAGAGTTTATTTTTAAAGTGAAGATATAGAAGAGAGTACCTGACTCAGAACAATTCTCCCAGTAATATGAAAGAAAATCAGCGGAAGAAAAAGATGATGAAATTCAAGTAACATTCTCAAACATTGCATAAATAAGTTTGTTTTGAAAGCAAGAGAGTGTAAAATATTACGTGTAAATAGAAAAAGGAAATCCTTTCTTTAGAATAGAGTTTACGACAACCAATTAACAGAAAAGAGGACTTTCCTACGTCGGAAGGAACAATTCCAGAATGAAGAGTCGATGGATCGTTTTCTGGTTTCTGCCTTTAAAACCTACAACCAGAAATTCTTGTCTCGCAGACATTGAGGATTCCATTTTGCCGAATGAAAGCTGGAAGAAATGCTGATATCGCCACGGAGAATGTGCTTAAGAAATATTCTGCAATCTGGAAAGCCATTTACACAAAATTATTATCTATACCTAAGATTAGTTAAATTAACTTTCATATCTATCAAGTTTATCTATTGCCCATTATGTCTTCCAAATCATTTATTAGCTTTTTAGTTCCTTCAGAGAAGCTTATTATCTGATTTAGTTTCTCAATCACAAGTATATAAGGTCTGGTATTGTCTGAGTTAAGGTAGTTGTATGTAATTGTTCTTGTACCTGTCCATTGGTCTTCTGGTATTAAGGAAATTTGCTCATTATCTATCTGGTATATACTAACAGTATGTCTCTTCTCATCTTCCACTAAATATTCAACATAAAAAAGCGGCTCTCCATTTAATAATTTTCTTTGCGACCAATCTAAGTCATAATAGGTCTGATAAATATTTTTTAATTCATCAAAAATTGGATCTTCCTGTGTAAGGTTTAAAATTTTTTCCTCATTTTTAGCATCTTTTACTAAAATAGAATCAACAAATGGAATACTACTTAAGCTCTTAGCCATTTCCTCATACCTAATGTTTCTTTGCCAACCATATAATATTATCCCAATTAAAATAATAATTATAATAGGTAACAACCAATTTTTCTCTATCATTATTATACTTCACTCCTTTCGCTTCACTCAAGGCTCCACATAAGATGAAAATAGCGTTACGCCTTTTGCGTTTAATGTATTATTTATTTAGAGGAAAAATCTGCTCAGACTACAAATCACGAGGAAGGGAGTGACTGCCTCCAAGAAGCACGATCTTGTATTATTATATGTGTAGTTTCCCTCTTCAAGCACAACTAAGTAGGACATGGAGCCTGAAAAATTATTTTTGATCAAATAACTCGTTTGTAGAGAGCTGGACAGTCTCTGGGTGGTTTGTTTCCTATTTTCCTTCAAGGATGTAATAACCATGTTAGCCATTGCCTATATAAATCATTGTGGAATGGATATTCCCGAGACCTTTTTCAAAAGCGGGACAATACTTAAAGTCCCTCTTTGTCTAAATCGCTAAGACCATCATACGGGGTGAGAAATATCAAGGAAACTAAACAAGTATCTACAATTGGAGAAACGACGAGGCCACAAAAAAGCAATCATTACCATAGCACGAAGGTTGCTTACAGCTGTTTACTACATGCTTCTTCTGTAGGAAGCCTATGCCCCTTTGCTTTTCCTTAAGGAGAATGTGCATCTCGGCCAAAAAAATGACGGTCCACGAAGCTGTTGCATTTGAGAAAAACACGACTTTGCCATCACGGGTACTTGGGATTTTTTTGAAAAATCCATGAAAAAAGACCTTTATTTCATTATATCTTCACTCCCTACATCTTCTCGTAATTTTCTCTATTTATTTTCAAATTTAAAAATCTTTCTAATTTTGTCCTTTATAGAAACAAATATTACTAATTTTGTATTTGTCTTAGTTTAAAGAAAGGTTTTTTCAGTAATCTCGACTGTTTCTAGTTTCTTTTTCTTTAAGATTGAGTATCCAAATCTTCGAATGGTGCAGTAGAACGAAGAATTGCGCCAGTTGGACAGCTTGTATAGGCTTTTTTGAAGCTTTCAAATTCTTGTTCTTGTATAGGCATTGTTCCTTTATTTTGATCTTTTACTGTATAGGCGATCCCATCTTTATCATATTCATATAAAGAAGGAGCAATTAATTGACATAAGCCACAAGCAATACATATTTCTCTGTTAACTTTGGTATAATGCATAAGAACACAACTTTCTATCAAAATAAGTGGGGTGTAATAGTGAAGCTTACATACTTAGAGTATCTTTTTTTAGATATTTTTTCAACGATTGAACCTAGAAAAATAAATTCGTTATATCATATACTTACAGGAAAGCGAACGATATCAGTGATGCTTCAAACATTACGCTATCGCTTAACAGCTTATTTTGCTGTTTTTCCCAAATTAAATTTGACTAACTTTCAAGAGAGAATTTTCTATTTTTTAAAACTTGGTTTGTTATTGGAAGTGGAAGACAACTATTTGTTAACAGAAAAAGGTAAAAAGACACTGGAAGATTTCTTCCTTACACACATAAGAAATGAAAATATTTATCAAATGAATTATTGTGCAGTTTTACCTATTTTTAAAAGAAGATTACTTTTTTTAATTCAAGTATTATCAGAAAGTGCACATGAAAACAATCAATATTTTCCAATTCAATCTCGAGTCTCTGAACAAGTTTGGTTGAAACAATTTATTCGAACAACTGGAATAGAAAAAAAGGTACTATCACAACAATTTGGGAAAGAGTTATTTTTATTGCTAGAAAAAACTCCTGCTATCAATCAAGAGTTGTTTGTCCATCAACTGGAAGGAAATAATAAAATCCGTCAGACATCTGGTCAAGTGGCTCTTGAAGTTGGATGGGAAGAAACAGAAGTCATTATTAAATGGCAACAAGATTGGCTTCAAATCATTACTTATCTTGTAAAAAACAACACTGATTTGCCAATTATAGCTAAGATATTTCAAGAAATAGTAGAGAATGGCGGTCTTTGTTCAAAAAGTACTGAAGAAAGCTATTTTTTATGGTCTTCTGGTAAAAGTTTGGCTGAAATCGCTACTATCAGACGGTTAAAAATTAGTACGATAAATGATCATATTTCTGAAATGGCTATTATGTATCCGTCTTTTCCATTTGAAAAGATTTTGAGTCCCGAACAGGTTCAATATGTAGAGCAAAGAACCAAAAGTAACAAACCAATTCATTACGAAGAGATTCAGGAAAAATTTCCGGAGTTGGCTTTTTTTGAAAATCGATTAATGCAGATTATGGGTGAGGTTGATAATTTATGGTCGAACAAAAATTAGAAGAGCGATTGAAAGAATGGTTTGGTTTTGATTCTTTTAGATCTGGACAAAAAGAACCGATTCAATCTATTTTAGATAAAAAAGATACAATCGCTATTTTACCTACAGGTAGTGGAAAATCATTGATTTACCAGTATGCAGGGTATTCGATTCCAGGAACCATTTTGATTATCTCGCCATTGCTGTCCTTGATGGATAATCAGGTCATGCAATTAAAGAAAACAGGGGAGAAAAGGACTGCGGCGTTGAATAGTATGCTCTCTCTTGAAGAAAGAAGATTAATTGAAAATAATATAGAGAAGTACAAATTTTTATTTGTTTCTCCTGAAATGTTACAGTCAAATCATTTCCTGAATTTGCTTCGTACGATTAAAATTGGTCTATTTGTGATTGACGAAGCTCATTGTATTTCTCAATGGGGACAAGATTTTAGACCTGACTATCTTTTTCTGGGAGAAGTACGAAGACGTTTTAATAACCCTTTGACATTAGCTTTAACAGCTACTGCGCCAGAAAAAGTTGTAAATGATATTATAGCAGTTTTACATCTATCCAAGGAACAAACAGAGATTCATCGAAATAATCCCAATCGTTCTAATATCTTTTATAAAATAGTGGACACAACTGCAAGAGATAAAGACGAGATATTGTTAGAATTATTAACTGAATATCCCATGCCAGGAATTATTTATTTTACAAGTAAACTGCAAGCAGAAAAAATCAATCAATTCATCCGACTTCACACCTCCCTTAGAGTTGCTACATACCATGCCGATCGTACGAATGAGGACAGGATGACGATACAAAAACAATTTTTAGAAAATAAACTAGATGTTATTTGTGCAACAGCGGCGTTTGGAATGGGGATTAATAAGAAAAATATTCGTTCCGTTATCCATTATCATTTACCAGGATCTTTAGAAGAGTATTTACAAGAAACAGGAAGAGCTGGGAGAGATGGAAAACAGAGCATAGCAACACTACTTTATTCCTATTCTGATTTTTCATTTAAGAATCGTAAAAATCATGAAACAGCACTTGATGAACAAATGATGAAGAATATTTATGAAAATAAGAATAGCAGTTTAGATGATCTATCTGATTCTGATAGAGCTATGCTGCAAATCGTTCAATATAAAAAAATGAACAAGCAAGAAGCAGTTCTGTTTGTAAATAATCGCATTGAAGAAAAAACACGACAACTATTTGCCATGAATGACTTTGCGAAAACACAAGAATGTAAGAGGAAAATAATTTCTAATTACTTTGAACATGAAAGTCAAGAAAAACCATTTTGGTGTTGTTCTATATGCAATCCAAACCAAGCAGAGCTATTAAAAGAGATGCCAGTGACAGAGCCAATGATAGAGAAAAAAGATGCTTCCTTAAAAAATTGGAAAGAAATAATTAAAGTTCTTTTTCTTTTATAAAAATTTATTTTTTCAATGAAGAAATGTGCTACAATAAGTTCGAAGAATCTTTAGGAGGAACAATGGATGAGTAAGAAAAATAAAAAACAAGAAGAACCATGGTCTAGACGTTTTGGCGAGGATGAGAACTTCAATAATCGTCAGTATTCCCGGTCAGCCAGGAATTCTAAGAAAAAGGAAGTAGCGCCTCTGTATAAAGTAATATTATTTGTGTTCCTTGCTTTGCTCGTGATTCCATTCGCTACTTACTACTGGAGTGAGCAGTCAAAGAAAAATCCAGAGCCGCAAACTGCTCAACAAGTGATAGAAAGAAAACAAGCCGCAAGTTCTGTTTCAGAAAGCGAAGTTTCTTCTGAAGAAGAGTCAAGCGAAGCAGAATCAAGCGTTTCTTCAGAATCAAAGGCGGATAGCTCGTCTGAATCTAGTTCAGATCCAACTTCTGAAGAATCAGAAAGTACTGCCCCAGAGGTTCCACCTGTTGTAGAGGAGCCGGAATCGATTGAGGAAGAATCAGATGATGACGATAAGGTTTATGCGAATATATATACCATTAAAGCTGGAGATAATTTATACCGCATTGCCGTGAATCATGGCATGACTTTAGATGAATTAAAGGAAGTAAATGGATTGTCTAGCGACGTAGCTGAAATTGGTGTTGTTTTAAAAGTAAAATAAAAGAAAGACAATAGGTCTGCGTGCTACGCGGACCTTGGTCTTTTTAATAATTTAAATTCAAAGTAACTGGAGGAAAACGTTGGATAATTTTAGTATTGCAATCGATGGACCTGCTTCTGCAGGGAAGAGTACCATCGCTAAGAAAGTAGCTGGAAATTTAGGGTTTATATACCTCGACACTGGCGCAATGTATCGCTCTTTAACTTATATAGCAATAAAAGAGTCTCTTTCGCTAGATAACGAAGATGAATTAGTAGAGTTGCTGGATTCAATTGAAATTACTTTCTCATATGAAGGTGACCGACAAAAAGTTTTTGTGAATGGTGAAGACGTAACTGAGTTAATAAGAGAGAAAGATGTTACGCAACATGTGAGTTTGGTTTCTGCTCACACTAAGGTAAGAGAAGAAATGGTTGCGCGTCAGCAAAAGATTGCAGCTACCGGAGAAATTGTAATGGATGGTCGCGATATTGGAACGGTAGTCTTGCCGAAAGCAGATTTAAAAATATTTTTAGTTGCCTCAGCGGAAGAAAGAGCACTGAGAAGATACAAAGAATCGGTTGCTAAAGGAATGGATGTTTCCTTAGAGCAGCTGACAAAAGAGCTGAAAGAACGAGATTATTATGATTCGAATCGCATTGCTTCTCCACTAAAGAAGGCAGACGATGCCATCGAGCTGGATTCTACTCATTTGAGCATTGATGAAGTGGTAGAGATAGTCTTGAAACTTGCTGTAGAACGAAAAAAGAAAGAATTATGAATGTAAATACGGTCTAAATCCTACATTACTGGACGATGTTTAAAGAAAATGTTAAAATGATTCTATATGGTTATACGTTTTCAATCGTTTGTATGAAATAGAAGTTGATTAACAAAAAAATACAAACATGCGTAAGAATGATACTAGGAGGAAAAGGCATATGGCAGATTTTAAAGAGCATTCACAAGCAAATGAAGAGGAATTAAATGTAACACCCGAAGAAATTACTTCTGAAACTGCAGGAGAGAATGAAGAAGTTGAACCAACACCTGTATCCCCGATTACAGTTAATACGGATGAGGAAGTAGATTCTGCTCTTCAAGAAGTAGAAGATTTTGCTCCAGAAGATATTGAAAATAATTTAGTTCCAAAGCGCGAACCAGATTCAGAAAACAGCGAATTGACAATGGATGAAATGTTGGACGCATACCCACCATTAGAAGTTGGCGATACCGTTCAAGGTGAAGTTTTAACGATTGAAGACAATCAAGCAATCGTGGGAATAAGCGGACGTGGTGTAGAAGGAGTCATTCCTTATAAAGAATTGTCTGCAAAACCATTTGATGACATTAAAGAAGTTCTTAATGTAGGCGATGTGGTTGATTTAGTGGTTATTAAACAAATCAAAGATAAAGAGAACGGAAGTTTCTTGCTCTCCAAACGCCGTCTAGATGCTAAAAAAGTATGGAAAGATATCCAAGAGAAACACGACAACAACGAATACATCGAAGCACCTGTCAAAGAAGTGGTTAAAGGCGGACTTGTTGTAGATGTTGGGGTACGAGGATTTGTTCCTGCATCTATGGTTGAAGAGTACTTTGTAGAAGATTTTTCAGAGTATAAAGGGAAAACAATGACCTTCAAAATTGTTGAACTTGAACCAAGTGAAAATCGTCTAATTCTTTCTCACAAAGCTGTTGTAGAAGAAGAAAAAGCAACGCTAAGCGAAGAAAGAATGAATACCCTCACTGAAGGAGATACGGTAGAAGGAACAGTTGCACGTCTTACAAACTTTGGTGCATTTATTGATCTAGGCGGAGTGGATGGACTTGTTCATATCTCTCAAATTGCTCATGAACACGTGAATAGCCCAGGAGACGTATTGACAATTGGTGAAAAAGTAAATGTCAGAGTATTATCAGTAGATAAAGATCGTGGTCGTGTATCATTAAGTATTAAAGATACTCTACCAGGACCTTGGGAAACAGTTGAAGAAAAAGCGCCAGTTGATTCTGTTTTAACTGGAACAGTCAAAAGATTGACAAGCTTTGGAGCATTTGTTGAGGTATTCCCTGGAGTAGAAGGATTGGTACATATTTCTCAAATATCTCACCAACATATCGCAACTCCACACGAAGTACTTCAAGAAGGTCAAGAGATTGAAGTGAAAGTACTGGATGTGAAGCCAGAGGAGCACCGTTTATCATTGAGCATCAAAGCATTGCAAGATCAAAAAGAAGGAGCATCAGGTGCAGTTGAACCAGAATCAGCAGGTACTTACGAAGATGACTCTGATTCAGCATTCACACTAGGTGATGTATTGGGTGATCAATTGAAAGACTTGCAAGATAACGAATAAACAAAATGCTGATAGGACATGGATGTCTATCCATGTCCTTTTCTATGGAAAAAATAAGAAAATGAAATAGGGAGTGATGTAAATGCCGAATCCTGTTATTGCAATTGTAGGAAGACCAAATGTTGGTAAATCGACTATTTTTAATCGTCTAGCGGGAGAAAGGATTTCCATCGTCGAGGATATTCCCGGTGTAACAAGAGATCGAATCTATGCAGAAGGTGAATGGTTAGGTAGAACATTCGATATTATCGATACAGGTGGAATTGATCTCAAGGACGAACCATTTATGAGTCAAATTAAGCTACAAGCTCAAGTTGCGATGGAAGAAGCAGATATTATTATCTTTATTACAAGTGTGCGAGAAGGCGTGACAGAGGGCGACGAAAACGTAGCTCGCTTATTGTATCAATCTGGCAAGCCTGTAATTCTTGCAGTAAATAAAGCTGATAATCCTGAAATGCGCGCAGATATTTTTGAGTTTTACAGTTTGGGTCTTGGAGATCCCTATCCAATCTCTGGGAGCCATGGTTTAGGTTTAGGAGATTTATTGGATGCTGTGGTAGCAGAACTGCCTCCAGAAGAACACTTTACTGATGACGAGGATGTTATTAACTTCTGTTTAATTGGCCGTCCAAATGTTGGGAAGTCTTCCCTTGTAAATGCAATTCTTGGCGAAGAAAGAGTAATTGTATCAGATATTGCTGGAACCACACGTGATGCAATTGATACAACGTTTACTGATTCTGAAGGTGTTAAATTCAGGATGATTGATACCGCCGGAATCCGTAAAAAAGGAAAAGTAACAGAATCAACCGAAAAATTCAGTGTCATGCGTGCTATTCGTGCAATTGACCGCTCAGATGTTGTTCTCATGATTTTGAATGCAGAAGAAGGCATTCGTGAGCAGGATAAACGAGTTGCTGGTTATGCACATGAAGCTGGAAAAGGCATTGTAATTATTGTTAATAAATGGGATAAACTTGAAAAAGATAATCATACAATGAATAAATTCGAAACAGATATTCGCGATGAGTTCCAATATCTTTCCTATGCTCCTATCCTATATGTTTCAGCCTTGACAAAACAACGGTTGGTACAAATTCCTGATAAGATTAAAGAAGTGAGTAAGTCTCAAAATCAACGTATCTCTTCTTCTTTACTGAATGACGTCTTGATGGATGCCATAGCTAGAAATCCGACGCCAACGGATAAAGGCAGGAGATTGAAGATTTATTATATTACTCAGGTGGGTGTAAAACCTCCTACATTCGTTCTTTTTGTGAATGATCCAGAATTACTGCATTTTTCATATGAGCGGTTTATTGAAAATCAAATTCGAAATACTTTTAATTTTGAAGGTACACCTTTTAAAGTTATTGCAAGACAGAAGAAATAAACCATAAGAATCAATCAAAAATACTTTATAATCATTGCAGTACCAACTTTTCTATGATATTCTGTATTAGGAATTACCAATAAAATAGTTGGAATTTCCTTCACTATTTTTGGACCACTCAAAAGTAGTTCATCATGTTTTTTAATAGAAAGTCTATAAAAGCATGGATCTTCTTTTTTTGGCAGGAGGTGAAAAGACAATATGACGAACAAAGCTGAATTAGTAGAAAGAGTTGCTGATAAAACAAACCTTACCAAAAAGGAAGTTACAGCTACAGTAGATGCATTATTTGAAGTAATTCAAGAAGCTTTACAAAGCGGTGAAAAAGTTCAAGTTATCGGATTTGGTAACTTTGAAGTTCGTGACCGTGCGGCTCGTAAAGGACGTAACCCTCAAACAGGGGAAGAAATCCAAATCGAAGCAACTAAAGTTCCTGCTTTCAAACCAGGTAAAGCATTGAAAGATGCAGTAAAACAATAAGCTAGATCGACCGAAGACGAAACGTCTTCGGTTTTTTCTTTTTATTTGACCTTTTCTTATAAAACGTATTATGCTAGAGAAAAGTTCTGTATTATCAAAGTTGACTTACATACATAAAATTTAGAATATGGTAAAATAAAGGTAGAAGGTTAGGGTAGGTGGATACTATTGAATAATGATGCAGAAAAAATGTTTGACGCAATTCGAGAGAATGAGCAGGAAAAGGCTCTTGTTTATTTTAATGAATCTCTAAAAAAAGCGAAAATAGAAAAAGATATTGAAGGGTTAGCTGAATTTGCACGTTCCTTGCACATGGCTGGTTTTTTGGAACAATCTAAAGAGTCCTATTTATTATTACAAGAACTAGCTCCAGAAATAGAAGAATGGAACCTCTTTCTAGCAGAAATCGCCATTGATCAAAATCAAACCGATTCTGGTTTAGATTTGTTGCTCCAGTTTGATGAAGAGAGTGAATTATATCCAAACGCACTATTGATGCTTGCTGATGCTTATCAAACAATGGGCTTATACGAAGTGAGTGAGCATAAAATAAAAGAAGCGATGAGGATTCTTCCTGACGAGCCTGTTTTAGTTTATGCACTTGCTCAACTGTATCATACAAGCGGCAAATATAAAGAAGCAATTATTTTATACGAACAATTAGTGGAGGAAGAAACACAAGATTTATGGCAAGAGAACCTGTTTATACTTCTTGCGGATTGTCACAATGCTATTGGGAATTTTGAAGAAGGAATTGATTACTTAGAACAAATTTATCAAGAAGATCATACTTCCGACAGTCTATTTCAATTAGGTTTTGCCTATTTACAATTAAAACAATTTCCAAGAGCTGTCCAAATTTTTGAACAGTTATTGGAAATGGATCCCGATTACAATAGTGCTTATTTCTACTTAGCTGAGTCACTTGATGAAGAACATAGGCATGAAGAAGCTTTAGATGCTATTCAAAAAGGAATTGATATAGATCCTTATCAACCAGAATTCTTTTTATTTCAGGCAAAACTTTATCTTAAATTATCTGAAGAAAATGAAGCTGAAAAAAGTTTGGATCAAGTCTTACATTTAGATCCTGATTTGATGGAAGCAAAATTACTGAAAATAGATTTATTAATCGGTCAAGAATCGTACGATGAAGTGATTCAAATGATTGAGACAGAAGATAACGAAGGAATCTATCATCCAAACTATGAATGGAGATTAGCAAAAGTCTATAATGAAATAGAAGAATTTGTGAAGGCAGCTGCTCATTTTGATAAAGCTTATCTTACACTAGCAGACAATCTTTCTTTCTTAGAAGATTACAGTGAGTTTCTTCGAGAGGAAGCAAATGATACTAAATTAGCAGAGTTAGTCGCAAAAGCACTGATGCTAGATCCGAACCATACTTACTTTAATGAATTGCGAGAGAATCTGTTAACGAGTGAGTAACCACTGAAAGGGGGAGGAGAACATGAGACGGCCAACATTAGAAGAAAAGAAGACGTTCATCACATGGTTTATACAGAATCATCAATTAAAAAGAAGAGAATCGCTTTGGATTTTGAATTACTTACTAAACCATGAATTATTATTAAAGAACATCCATTTTGTTGAAAATATCGCTCTTACAAACCGCGGTATGGGATTAGCGACCGTTACGAGTTCAAATGAACCGTTTGTTTACTACAAAGAAGGGAAAAGGTACGATGACCCTGAACAAGCATTTCATGACCTGCGTTTAAATTGGAAAGAAGATTTTTACTTGGAACTTTATTTTGAACAATCTTATCAAGTTCTTTCGTTTTATAGTGTATTAGAAGCCAATCCATTTGAAGATGGAGATAAATTATTTTCTCCAGAAGTTGTGAGTATTGTTGATCAATCACTTAAAAAACTTGCGTGGCAAGAACGAAAAAATCATCTTATGCAATTAATAGACACAGCCCTTATCGAAAAAGACGAAGAAAAATTTAAGAAGTACACAGAAGAGTTAAAAGAAATTGATGAAAAAAATATGATATAAATTGCTTTCTAGATGTGATGAAAAGCAATAGATTGGATTTAACATGATTAATATAAAGCAAATACCTGAATTTAATAAGGCGGCCTCTCTCATAGAAAAAATTGAAAAAGAAGGATATGAGGCTTATTTTGTGGGTGGTGGAGTACGTGACACGTTACTTCACCTACCTATTTCAGATGTGGATATTGCTAGCAGTGCAACCCCAGAAGAAATAAAGCGTTTTTTTCCAGTGACCTTTGATGTTGGAATCCAACATGGAACCGTTATGGTGTTACATGAGAAAGAAACTTATGAGATTACTACTTTTCGAACGGAATCAAAATATGAAAAATTTCGGCGACCGGAGAAAGTAGATTATGTCAGAAGTTTAGAAGAAGACCTAAAGCGTCGAGACTTTACTATTAATGCAATTGCCCTGAATAGAAATGGGCAGCTGGTTGATCCCTTTGATGGACAAATTGATATAAAAAATAAATTAATAAGAGCGGTAGGGAATCCCTCTGAACGATTTCGTGAAGATGCCTTGAGAATGATGAGAGCAGCTCGTTTTATGAGCCAATTAGGTTTTGATATTGAAGAGAAAACGAAAGAAGCGGTTGAGTATTATCATCCATTACTTTCAAAAATTGCAGTTGAAAGAATTCGCGAAGAATGGACAAAATTATTAATTGGGAGAAACAGAAAAGGAGGAGTAAAATTTTTTATAGAAACGCGATTGTTTCAGATGTGTCCTGGTTTTCAAAATCGTTCAGAAGATTTGGTTGACCTAGCGTTATTTCCCCATCAATTTCAGACGCCATTAATCGCTTGGACGGTTTTATTGTATTTTTTAAAAATTGATGAGGAAGAAGTAAGTTCTTTTCTAAGAGCGTGGAAACTTTCTAATAAAGAGATTTCAAATGTACGAACTGCATTATACGCTTTAAGAGTACGGATGGAACGTTTTTGGGATAACCATCTCCTGTTTGCAACTGGAATAAAAATTGCGTTAGAAATAGAAGACATTATGGCAGGATTTGGTGTGGTAAATGATATAAATCGACTGCTGGCTCTTGATAAAACTCTGCCCATACATTCAACACACGATATCCAAATTAATGGAAATGAAGTAATTCATTTGTTAGGATTTAATCGTGGTGGTCCTTATCTGGGCACCATCTTGGAAGATGTAAAAGATCGAATTCTGAGTGGCAGCTTACCAAACAACAAAAAACAAATTGAAACATTTATTTTAAAAAGAAGATTCATTTATCTGGATGAAGTGAAAAAAAAAGAGTATATTGTGGAAGAAGGGAATAGCGCCAGATCTATAGAATTAGGAGATACAGGAGTGCTGTCTTCGCCTAGCTTGCTTTCTTTTATGGAGGAGAGCTGCAAAGAAATGATTGAAGGTCTTGTTGAAGAAGATGAAACGTCCGTAGGTACTTTTGTCAGCATGAATCATCACTATCTTACAGAAATCGGCTCAAAAATCATCATTGAAACACGGATTAAAGAATTATCTGGAAAAAAATATTCATTTTCCATTGTTGCGAGAAATGGCGATGATATCGTTGCTATTGGAGAACATACCAGAAAAATCATTAACAAAAACGAATTTAGGAATAAATTAACAAAATGAAAACCGTTCGAAAAACCCTTGAAATACTAGTGCAATGTTGATTTTGAAATATATAACAGTTGTCGCTTTTCATTTTATCAAATATATGATAAAATGTTCACAAGATATAAGTCAGGAGTGAGAAAATGAAAAAAGTAATGTCGAGCTTAAAATTTATTTTCCGTAATGGTGAGACTTGGACAATTAGTCGTGAAAATATAGGTGATTTATGGATCAAACAAGTAACAACTAGTTATGGTAGAATTGGTAATAGTGAATTTCAAGAAATTCATCCTTGCGAATCATTGCGTATTGAGATTTTCCAAGAAGCAGACCATGTTAAATCTGATGATATTAATTTAGGCGGTATTGAAGCAGGAATGTTTGATCGCGTTAAAAAATATCAAGATATTGAAATGATGGATATTATGTACCAAGATGAGGACCATCCGAAATCAGATGTGATTGTCCAAAGCGATCGTATTTATTTCCCATATAAAGCACTGGACACTGATGGAAACGACAATGAATATCAATCATCTAAAACAGTTGCTGAAAAATTATACATTGTTATTGATCCAACTAAAGACGTAGAAGAAATTTACCCTAACAAATAAATTACAAAAGAAACAAGGAGATTGAGACTCAGTTCTCGACCTCCTTGTTTTTCGTTTCGCTTTTGTAAATAGATCTTATTCTGTTGTTTTTTCTAATCTTTACTAGGAAAGGCTACAATTATTTGTTTTTTTTTAGTAAAATAGAGAAAGTATAGTAGATAAGATCAGTTGAATTGGAGCATTAAATAAAAATGAGCTATGAAAATGAAATTTACGCAGTTGTTGATTTGGAAACAACCGGTTCTAGTTATCGAAAAGGAAATAAAATTTTTCAAATAGGAATAACGATGGTGCAGAACGATCAAATCATCCAAGATTATAATTTTACAATAAATCCTGGACAAGCCATTCCACCTATGATTAAAGATTTGACAGGTATTAAAAATAAAGATGTAAAAAACGCGCCTTATTTTGAGGATGTTGCACCATATGTCCATAATTTATTGGAGAATTGTATTTTTGTAGCACATAATATCGCTTTTGATTATCATTTTTTAAGTGAGTCATTTGTCTCAGTTGGATTGCCAGCTCTCAATCAAAAAGGAATTGATACAGTAGAATTAACAAAAATTCTATTTCCAACATTAAGCAGTTACCGCCTTTCAGACCTTTCCAAGTTTTTTGGAATTGAGCATGTGAATGTTCATGATGCTGCTGGAGATGCGAGAGCAACAGCTGAATTATTTATTGAATTAAAGAACAAGGCGGTTCATTTACCACTAGTCACGTTAGAGAAGCTTGCTTCGCTATCCCCGCATACTCAAAAAGACAATCAAATCTTCTTTGAGACATGTTTGGAAATAGCGCTTAAGAATAAACAAGCACTATCGGAAGAAATCATAATTTTGAACGGCATTGCATTAAAAAAGAAAGATACATTGATTGAGCAGACTGCTCATCGGATGAAAAAAAATTTGAACGTTGATTATTTTTTAAGTCCAGCTTTTTTAAAACAAATCGCTTATAAAAAAAGAATGAATCAACAAAAAATGATGAATCAGATTGATACATTTTTTCATCAATCAAGTAGCGATATTTTAACGATAGAAGCTCCAGCAGGTTTTGGAAAAACCTATGCTTATTTAATACCGGCAATTTTAACTGGCAATCCTGATAAAAAAATTGTGATTAGTACTTCTACACTGTTGCTGCAAGAACAATTACAAGAACAGATTAATCAACTACGTCATGAATTACCGTTTTCTTTTAATGTTACTTCTTTGAAAAGCAAAGTGCATTTCATTCATCTGGAGCGTTTTGCAGAAATCGACTTAGATAAATTATTAAGTATCGAGTCGTTAGTGATGATGAGCGTTTTTGTCTGGTTAACAGAAACGACTACGGGGGATTTATCTGAATTAAGTTCAAGTCATAAAGCTGGAGGCTTATTAGAACAAATAGTCTATCAAAGAGAGGATGGCTTACTGTCGTCTAAATGGTTAACAGAGGATTTCTTGCAACACTATTATAGAAATGCAGAACAGGCGAGTATTCTTATAACCAACCATGCATTTTTAACCCATCACTTTGAAGATATTTATAAATTATGTGGGGAAGAAAAACCATTTTTAATTGTTGATGAAGCGCACCGTTTACCAACCATATATCAAGAAAGTAAAAAAGTTTCGTTTGCTTTAACTTCTATAAAACGTAAAATTCAAAAGTTTTTAAGCGATGTGAGAGGGTATCGAGAGCATTTAGAAAATAAAGCGACCCAGCCTTTTCCGCATTATGAATTAATTAACCTTGAATTTTCCCTGTCTCAGCTTGCTGCTAGTTTGACTGTCTTAGAAAATCATTTAAGTGAGATTATTTTTGAAAATGAATTTAAAAAGAGCGCTAAGAAAAAAAATGAACAAAAAATTGCCATTGACAATGATTTAATCGTCCGACCTGGATTTCAGAGAAAATTAAAACAAATCACAAGGCAAATTGATGAAGTAATTTTAACGGGTGTGCGGTATAATGAATCGGAATCAAGTTCTGATCAATCGGAGTTTAACCAAAGAATTACTAAGTTTAATCGCACGATCGATCAAACGAAAACGAAGCTGGAATCGTTCAGTCATACTGAAGAATTTGACTTCTATTCTTTAATTTATTATTACCAGGCTGTCCATATGTTTTATGAGATTGAAAAATCAAAGTGGAACATGGGCGCAGAATTACAGAAAAACATCCAAAGTTTTTTTGATAAGACGATTTATATTAGTGCATCCTTATTGCTAGAAGATGAATCTAACTATATGAAACGAAAGTTAGGCATAGAAGGTTTAAAGACTTCTTCTTGCTCCTACAATGAGCAGCAGAATAGGCAGCTTCAGATTATTGTTCCTAGCGATATTCAAAGCGTGGCAGAGTTCGATTATCACGAATGGATTCACATGACTGCTACATTAATCATAACAATCATGATGAAGAATCAAAATAAAGTATTGGTTTTGTTTAATTCGAACCAGGCGCTAGAAGACGTTTATAACAAGATTAAAGAAACAGAAGAATATAAGCAGGATGAATTAGATGTTCTTGCACAAGGATATACTGGAAGTAGAAAGAGAGTCCATCGACGTTTTTCAGAAGCATCCAAAGTTGTCTTATTAGGCAGCGGAATGTATTGGGAAGGAATTGATTTTCCTGATCAAGCGGTTGATGTTTTATTAATGGTACGCTTACCGTTTGATTCTCCAGATAGTCCAGAAAATAGAGCTATATCTCAATACTACCATCAAGTTGGGGAGAATAGTTTCCAGCAAGAAATGTTGCCGAAGATGATGTCCCGACTGGTCCAGGGAGTAGGGCGAGTCAGTAGAAAAGAGAATGAGATGGGATTGTTAGTTTGTTTAGATACACGAATGCTACACAGTTCATATGCTCATAAAATTAAACAAGTATTGCCAACAGGAATAACCATTACTGGATTGCCACTGCACTTAATCGAACAAGAAGTTGAAAAATTTAATAAAAATCGAATGGACTAATTCCTTTTTTTATTAAATTTGAGTATGATTAGTAAAGTAGATGTATCAGACAAATACATAGGAAGAAGGTACTTTTTTGAAGAGAAATTTTATAATGGGACTGATAGGTGTTCTATTTGTGTTGATTGTCAGCTCTTATTCTTTTTTTTTCTATTCACAACAGCCAATGGTTCAAGCAGAAAAGGAAGTTTCAAAAATTGCGGAAGAAAGTGCTGACATTCAACGTGTAGATAATTTTTACTGGTACAATGGAAGTGATGATACATTCTTCACTGTAGCGGGATATACTTCTGAAGATCGCTATTTGTATGTCGTGGTAAAACAAAATGGTGGAGAAGTGACCATACTGGATTCCCAACAGATAGTTACAGAGGATGAAGCAAAGTCCATATTGCAAACGATAAAGGAACCGCAAAAAATTCTTGAAGCACGACTGGGAATGGAAGCAGACGAACCATTTTGGGAAGTCGCATACAGAGATATAGATGGAAAGTTAGGATATGTATTACTTTCTGCTAATACAGGTGAACTCATGAAAGAATATAAAAACATATAGAATGGGGCGAGGGATATGTTCCGGATTTCAAAAAGAATGTCTGTAATTGAAGAATCTCCTACTTTAGCTACTTCAGCTAAAGTGAAAGAAATGAAAGAGAAAGGAAAAGACATCATCAGTCTGACTGTGGGTGAACCGGATCTAGAAACTCCTAAAGAAGTTAAAGATGCGGCAGTTGCAGCGATTCTAGATAATCGGGCAAATCACTATACTCCGACTGCTGGGATTATGCCATTAAGACAAGCGATTGTAGATTATCACAAAAAGTATGATAAAATCGAGTACGAAGCAAGTCAAGTAATTGTTACAGAGGGTGCAAAAAATGCACTTTATACCTTATTCCAAGTAATTTTAGACCCAGGTGATGAAGTGTTGATTCCCTCTCCTTATTGGGTAAGTTATACAGAACAAGTAAAATTAGCAGAAGGCGTGAATGTCTTGGTTACATCCACACCTGAAAACCAGTTTAAAGTAACGGTAGCAGATTTAGAGAGCAAGCGAACAGAAAGGACAACAGCCCTTGTTTTAAATTCACCTAATAATCCGACGGGAACTGTTTATACAAAAAAAGAACTAGAAGCGATCGGAAATTGGGCAGTAGAACATGGTATCATTATCGTGGCTGATGAGATTTATTACAATCTTTGCTATAACGGCAATGAAGCCGTCTCGATGGCGTCCATTTCTGACAGAATTAAAGAACAAACAATTATCATTAATGGTGTATCGAAAAGTTACGCTATGACTGGCTGGCGCATTGGTTATGCGATTGGAAATAAACAAGTAATCAGTAAGATGATTGAACTTTCAAGTCACTCGACATCTAATCCTGCCGGCCCAAGCCAATATGCTGCTTTAGCAGCAATAAGCGGTGATCAAAAATTTGTTACTGAATTAAGAGAAACATTTGAGAAAAGATTAAATTATTTTTATCCTTTAGTTGAAAAAATTCCTGGTTTTAAAGTTACCAAACCACAAGGAGCATTTTATATTTTTGCAAATTGTAAAGAAGCGGCAGAAATAGCTGGTTATTCTTCCGTATCAGAGTTTGCTTTAGCTTTGATTGAAGAGGCACAAGTAGCTGTGGTAGCGGGAGAAGGATTTGGCTTTTCTGATTATATTCGTATTAGTTATACGCTAGAAGAAAAGCAACTAAAAGAAGCTGTAAACCGCATCAATCAATTTATGGAAAAAAAGACCAAAGGATAAAAGAGCGAAGGGGAAATAAGACGTTGGAACGAATTACAATGAAGCAGGCAAATGAATATGTTGGAAAAGAAGTAAAAATTGGAGCATGGGTTACAAACAAGCGTAGCAGCGGGAAAATTGCTTTCCTACAGTTACGTGATGGAGAACATTACTTCCAAGGTATTGTAGTAAAAAATGATGTCGGACCTGAGATATTTGAAATCGCAAAATCACTGACACAAGAAACATCCGTTATCCTAGAAGGAATTGTCCAAGAAGATACTCGTTCAAAACTTGGTTACGAGTTACTTGTAAATAATATTGAGGTAATCGGAGAAAGCCATGAATATCCGATTACTCCTAAAGAGCACGGAACGGAATTTTTAATGGATCATCGTCATTTATGGCTGCGTTCTAGCAAACAACATGCGATCATGAAAATTAGAAACGAAATTATTCGGGCAACTTATGAATTTTTCAATAAAGAAGGCTTCCTAAAAATAGATCCACCAATTTTGACAGGTAGTGCTCCAGAAGGAACAACTGAATTGTTCCACACGGAATATTTCGACCAAGAAGCTTATCTATCTCAAAGCGGACAGCTTTATATGGAAGCAGCGGCTATGGCGTTTGGAAAAGTATTTTCATTTGGACCAACTTTCCGCGCTGAAAAATCCAAAACACGTCGTCACTTAATTGAATTTTGGATGATTGAGCCAGAGATGGCATTTATGTCCCAAGATGATAGTTTAGTTGTCCAAGAACAATATGTAAGCTATCTTGTACAGTCTGTGTTGGATAACTGTAGTATATACTTAGATGTGTTGGAGCGTGATAAAGAAGCGCTCAAGAAGTACACAGATCTTCCTTACAAACGTATTTCTTATGATGATGCAATAACTTTATTGCAAGAAAATGGCTTCGATGATATCAAGTGGGGCGATGACTTTGGTTCTCCGCATGAAACATTTATCGCAAAGCAATCTGAGAAACCTGTTTTTATTTTGAACTATCCAAAAGCAATTAAACCATTTTACATGAAAGAGCACCCGGACCGTGATGATGTTGTTCTTTGTGCAGATTTAATTGCTCCAGAAGGATACGGAGAGATTATTGGGGGAAGCGAGCGAGAAGTTGATTATGAGAAATTAAGTAAACAAATTGAAAAATTTGGTTTAAGTACAGAGGAATACAGTTGGTATCTTGACTTAAGAAAATATGGTTCTGTTCCTCATTCAGGTTTTGGGCTTGGATTAGAAAGAACAGTTGCTTGGATTTCTGGTATTGAACATATTCGTGAGTCAATTCCATTCCCTCGTTTATTAAACCGTATTTATCCATAATCAAATAAAAAAGGTGGGACAGCAATGAGGTAAGTGCTGTTCCACATTTTTTTAAGAAAGAAGGATTACGCTATATGAATGACCACTTGGAGTTATGGCTAAATTATGGTCACACAGTAATAAATAATAGTTTGTTAGAAAATTACATGGCAATCGGCTTGAATGAGACGGAATTAGTTTTTGTTATTCAGTTGCAAAGTTATTTAGACCAGAACATTTACTTTCCTAATATGGGAGAGATTGCCAATCGAATGGATCGGAAAGAGTCTGAGATTTTCGCTATTCTGCATTCTTTAATTCAAAAGAACTATATTTCTATTACAACAGAAAAAGATGATTTTGATAAAGTTGTTGATCGGTATTCTTTAATACCGCTATATAAAAAACTAGGCATGTTGTTGACGAAAAAGAGCGAACAAACAAAATCTTCTGAATCAGACATAAATTTATTGGAAATCTTCCAACAAGAGTTTGGAAGGTTGCTTACTCCGATTGAAATGCAAACAATCGGTGAATGGCTGGATACGGATGACTATTCGAAAGAACTTATCCTTGAAGCGCTTCGAGAAGCTGTTTTAAATCAAAAATACAGTTTAAAATATATTGATCGTATTCTTCTCTCGTGGGATAAGAAAAATATTCGTTCGTCTAATCAAGCAAAAGAAGAAAGCAAACGATTTGCTAATCAACAATATACACAAGGAAGAGATTCGGAAGAAGAGCCAGAAGAAGAGATGATACCGCTATTTAATTGGCTGGAAGAAGAATAAAAAAGTCTTGATAACTGTTTTAAAACGGTTATCAAGACTTTTTTGTAGACTAGGGGATTATAAGTTCAGCCATCAATGTCTAGCTCCCAAGTCCTGACCTAGTGAAAAAAAGATAAATTTGCCCCATTGCGCGCTTCGCTGCTCATTCAGGGTCAAATTTCCTATTTTTTCATAGGCCAAGGCGGACTTGTCCGCTTTTCTTATTGGATGAATTAAGCAGCTTCCTCTTCGTCTGCTGGATTCTCCTCATTTTCCTCTCCGGGCTGTTGTTCTTCCTCGGATTCTTCAGATTCCTCAGATTCAGGAGGAGTAGGTTCCGGTTGTTCCTCAGAAGATTCTTCGGATGAACTTTCTTCTGAAGAAGATGAACTAGATTCTGAACTACTTTCGCTAGAAGAGTTTTCCTCATCGTTTTCTTCTTCTTCCTCTTTCTCCTTATCTTCCTCAATTGTAATAGAGATAGAGGCTGCTGGAGAAGTGCTCGATCCAATCTTGGCTAATAAAGTAATCTTTATATTACCTTTTGCAGGATTTTTGATGACAACTTCTGTATTGGTCGTATTTTGTGTTTGCGATCCAGCAGTTATCGTATATTGTGGCGTGCGATTATCGTCTTCGGTGCTTGATTTATATGCGTCCCAGCTAATTGTCAGCTCGTCTTTGTCCTTGTTGTAAACGGCTTTTAAGCCTGTAGGTGCTTCAAGTTTTTCACCGTATTTCTTTGATATCTGCGTAGGTTCATAGCCTTTAACGAATAATTCAGTAATCGTCATATTTGAAGGGGTATTTGGACCTGGTTTCATAATAGGGCTCGTATATTTTTCCATAGAAGCTTCTACGACAGAATCAGGTTTTGTCCAATCAGTATTTTCAACGTCTTGGGAAACATATCCCATCAACTCACTATAAATATATCTTGTGATTTTTCTTGTTTCATAATCTAAGTAATTTCCATATTCTAGTGGTTGAGCGTAACCTAACCACACTGATATGGCATAATTAGTTGTATAACCAACGAACCAAGAATCTTTTCCAATGTTTTCAACTCCGATGCCACCGACAGATTCTAATTCATCCTCAAGATAATCCGTAGTACCCGTTTTACCAGCATGAATCAAGCCTGCTACATCAGCTTCAGGAGCGCTTTGAGGAATAACATCTTTCAACATGTCCGTAACCATGTAAGCAGTTGAATCTTTCATTGCTTCTGTGCCATTTGGCGAGAATTCAAATATTTCGCCATCAGAAGTGGTAACTGACTGAACTGTGTAAGGTTCATAATAAGTTCCGCCATTTGCAAAAGCACCATAGGCGGCTGCCAAGTCAACGTTTGAAATTTCACCACCGATCGCATTTGAATCTACTAATTCTTGCTGGCCATCGTTGTATATTTCAATACCCAATCCATTTAAAAAGGAATTAGCATTATCAAAGCCTACTTCTTGCAACAGTTTTGCAGAGGGGACATTTCGAGAATCCACCAAAGACTCACGTAACGTCATATCTCCTTTAAAGAGTCTATCATAGTTATAAAGAGGTGTACCATCAGAAGGGTACGACCATTCTTCATCAACAATCAGACTTCCTGTTGAATAATTTAAGTATTCAATTGCTGGACCAAAGTCGATTAAAGGCTTTATTGTAGAACCGACACTGCGTACTGTTTGGTCTGCATAGTTTACAGCTAATTGATTATTAATTTTTCGGTTACCAATAACGGCATTCAAGGCTCCGGTCTCAACGTCAACCATTGTTACTGCTGTTTGCAATTCATCATCCGGAAATTGAATATAGTCATCTGAATTGACGATATCATATAAGTGTTGCTGGGCATCCATGTCTAAGTTTGTTTGAATGGTTAAGCCGCCCATCTCTACATCTAAGCCAGTCTTTTCGCGAACTTCGTCCATTACCATTTGAATATAAGAGTCAACGACAAGAGAGTAGTCAGCATCATTTGAGTGATCAACGAGGTTTTCCGTTATTGGCATACTTGCTGCTTCATCTCGCTCTGCTTGCGAAATTTTTTCGTTTTCTACCATCATGTCTAAAACAAGGTTTCTTCTTTCTTCTGTTTCTTCTGGACTTATATAAGGATCATAAAAATTCGGAGCTTGCGGCATCCCGGCCAAAATAGCTGCTTCAGAGAGGTTTATTTCATTTAATTCTTTTCCAAAGTAATACTCAGCTGCTGTTCCCATACCATAAGCATTATTTCCCATATATACTTTATTAATGTAGAGTGCGAGAATCTCATCCTTATTTAATTCTTGTTCTAGTTGAACAGACATCCACGCCTCTTGTGCTTTTCTTTTAAGTGTTTGATCTTCTTCTAAGTGGGAGAAGTAGGAGAGCTTGATTAGCTGTTGTGTAATCGTACTTCCACCTTGAGAGATGCCTCCGCCTTGAATATTGGCAAATAGAGCACCTACAATCCGGATGGGGTCAACACCGATATGTTTATAAAAACGTCGATCCTCTATCGAAATGATTGCATCTTGCAAGATAGCAGGAACTTCTTCCATATCAACTAAATCACGATTTTGTGCATTCGCACCAATCTCTTTTACTAAATTACCATCTCGATCTAAAATTTGAGAAGGAACCGTATCTACTAGTTCAGCGCGATTTACTTTAGGGGCGCTTGAAGCATAATAGATAAACAATCCACCCCCAGCTAAAAGACCAATGAATCCGAAGGCTACGATAGTAAGGATTATTTTCTTCCAAATACTTTTTTTCCCTCTATTCTTCTTATGATTCGTTTTTGCGGGTTTCTTTTTTTGTTTTGAACGAGACATTCTTGTCTGATCATTATTGGGCATTGCCTTTCACCTCTATTTTTTGTTCTTGATTATTTGATCAACTGCTCCCAGATAATGTAAAGAAGGTTGAAAACCATATTGTATTTCATAGCCATTCTCTTCGATAAAAGAAAGAGGAATTGACTTTCGGGAACCAGCTTTTTTCTGATTGTTCCAAAACATAGACAAATATTCGCTTTCCAAAAGAAATACACGATTAAAAATAGAAAAACAAATTAAAACAAAAGCAATGCCACCTTGCTTTTGACATTTGTCCATATGAAAAATCTGATGTTCATGGAAATTTTTTAATGGAAATGACTGTTTATTCTTTGTTTCCTTTGCTTCAAAATCCAAATAAAAACCTTTGTATACTCCGTTGAAATCCGTAGTCGAAGATTGCCGGTAGTAAGCTTCACGGATTACTGCTGCGCTCCGTTTAGGATAATCAACTTTTACAACTTGAATAGGAGTGGGTTTTTTATGGATAACAGCAATATCACGTTCAAGGTAGAATTGATTAGACTGATTAATTTCTTCTTCTAGCGTCATTCCACGTTTTCCGTATTGAACCGTCTTTGTCTTCTTTTTTTCATGGTCTGATGCAGCTGTTTTTTTATAGATTTTTCCATTTGGATAATTCATCAATTTTCTCACTTCCTCCTATTAAATTGTAGCAATCTTTTGTAGGAATGTGTAAAGTTTCGTTTAAAGTTTTTTTAAAGACAAGGAATCTCGTAGGAAAGTAGTTTTTAATGAATGGTTCAGCATAGTCTAAAGTCAATTCTGTAAGATTTTACCACCATTTTCATTTTTTTCAAGTGTTATGAAAAAGCCTTTTGTTTTTTTATTTACTTTAAAAGCTTTCTAGTGTACACTGATTTAGTATGCAATGAGAGAAACATTGCGAAAAATGATAGATTTTTGGAGGAAAGATAATGACTGCAAATTGGGAAAAAACAGGCACTAACGAAGGTGTCTTAACATTTGAAATACCTGCAGAAACAATTAAAGCTGAAACGGATAAAGTATTTAACAAAGTTAAAAAGAATATTTCTGTTCCTGGATTCAGAAAAGGGAAAGTTCCTCGTCATATTTTCAACAAACAATACGGCGAAGAATCATTATATGAAGATGCTTTGAATGCTGCTTTACCAGAAGCATATGACAATGCTGTTAAAGAAGCAGGAATTGATCCAGTTTCCCAACCTAATATTGACATCAAGAGCATGGAAAAAGGTCAAGCTTGGGTAATCACAGCTGATGTAACTGTAAAACCAGAAGTAAAACTTGGTGAATACAAAAACTTGACGGTTGAAAAACAAGATCGCGAAGTAACTGAAGCAGACGTGGAAGATGCATTAAAAGAACGTCAAGAACGTCATGCTGAACTAGTATTGAAAGAAGATGCAGCTGCTGAAGGTGATACAGTTGTTATCGATTATGAAGGATTCTTGGGCGAAGAAGCTTTTGAAGGCGGAAAAGACCAAAACCATTCACTAGAACTAGGTTCTAATTCATTCATTCCAGGCTTTGAAGAGCAATTAGTGGGTGCAAAAGCTGGCGAAGAAAAAGATGTAGTTGTTACATTCCCGGAAGAATATCAAGCTGAAGATCTAGCTGGAAAAGAAGCTACATTTAAAGTTGTTGTTCATGAAGTGAAAACAAAAGAACTTCCTGAGTTGGATGATGAGTTTGCAAAAGATTTAGATGAAGAAGTTGAATCAATCGACGAATTAAAAGAAAAAATTCGTAAAGAACTAGAAGAAAGCAAAAAATCTGTTGCTGATGAAGTTGTTCAAGAAACAGCAATTCGCCAAGCAGTAGATAACGCTGAAGTTGTGGAATTACCACATGTAATGGTTCATGACGAAGTTCACCGTCAAATGGATTTATTCTTGAATGATATGCAAAGACAAGGTATTTCTCCAGAAATGTATTATCAAATTACTGGAACTACTGAACAAGATCTTCATAAACAAATGGAAGAAGATGCAGACGTTCGTACAAAAACAACGCTTGTCTTAGAGCAAATTATTAAAGAAGAAAATATTCAAGCTACTGAAGAAGAAATCAATGAAGAAATCGAAACATTAGCTTCTCAATACAACATGGATGTTGAACGTGTACGTGGTTTAATAAGCAATGACATGTTAACAAATGATATCCAAATGAAGAAAGCTATGGCTTTAATTAGTGATTCAGCTGTAGAAGCATAAACACTTTTTGTAAGCTGGAATAAAGAGACATCTGCATCGTTTGCAATGTCTCTTTATTTTTTGACTGGATGACAAACAGAATAGTTGTGATTTGGTCAAAATATGTTAAGATTAGGTGCGTTATTAGAAAACTCACTGCTAACATAGTTTTTAATACGCTAGGTTTTTTATAAAAACCTATCAGTTAATGAATGGCACCTCTATATACTTTTCTGTTTTATGGTAAAATAGAAGAGATGAAGGGTGAAATTACATATATAAGTATGAAAGGGGAATGCATATGTTCCGAGACGATGGCACAAGCATTCATTGTTCCTTTTGCGGAAAATCTTCTGACCAAGTAAAGAAAATTATTGCTGGTCCGGATGTATACATTTGTAATGAGTGTATCGATCTGTGCAAGGAAATTATGGAAGAAGAAATTTATAGTAATGAAGACGTAGAATTTGGTGACGTACCTAAACCGCAAGAAATCCGTGAGATTTTAAGTGAGTACGTTATTGGCCAAGACAACGCTAAGAAAACATTGTCTGTAGCAGTATACAACCATTACAAACGAATCACTCAAATGAGTAACCAAAAAGAAGACGATGTAGAATTACAAAAAAGTAACATTTGCTTAATTGGTCCTACAGGATCTGGTAAAACGTTCCTAGGCCAAACCTTAGCGCGCATTTTAGATGTTCCATTTGCCATTGCAGATGCTACAAGCCTGACGGAAGCTGGTTATGTAGGAGAAGATGTTGAGAATATCTTATTGAAACTTTTACAAGCAGCGGATTATGATGTAGAACGTGCTCAACGTGGCATCATTTATATTGATGAAATTGATAAAATTGCCCGTAAAGGTGAAAATGTCTCCATCACACGTGATGTAAGTGGCGAAGGTGTCCAACAAGCATTGTTAAAAATACTTGAAGGAACCGTAGCGAATGTTCCACCACAAGGCGGACGTAAACACCCACATCAAGAGTTCATTCAATTCGATACAACAAATATTCTCTTTATCGTTGGTGGAGCGTTCGATGGCATTGAAGCAATCGTAAAAGAACGTCTAGGTGAAAAAATAATTGGTTTTAGTCCTGCAAAAACAAAAGAAGAAAGCGATAAGAGTTTGATGCAGCAAATTATTCCAGAAGATTTGTTGAAATTCGGTTTGATTCCTGAGTTTATCGGACGGTTGCCAATCATGGCTGCCTTGGAAAAACTGACAGAAAGCGACTTGGTTCGAATTTTAACTGAACCAAAAAATGCTTTAGTGAAGCAGTATCAACGCTTACTTGAATTAGACGGCGTATCACTTGAGTTTGAAGAAGATGCCCTTCTTGGTATCGCAAAACAAGCGATCGAACGGAATACAGGTGCACGTGGACTTCGTTCAATTATTGAAAATGTGATGCTTGACATCATGTATGAAATACCAAGTAGAGATGAAATCACAAAAGTAATAATTACAAAAGATATTATCGATGGAGAAGGAAAGCCTCTGCTTTATGGAGACGACCAACGATTAATCAGTTAATGAATATGAAAAGAACCAATGTATAGGATAGTCTCCCACATACATTGGTTCTTTATTCCATGAAAAGGAAGTGATTGGTATGCAAGTAACCGATGCAGAAATTATTATTAGTGCGGTAAGCCCTAAACAATACCCAACAACAGGATTACCTGAATTTGCGTTGGCAGGAAGGTCGAATGTAGGGAAATCTTCGTTTATAAATAAACTGATTAGACGGAAGGCTCTAGCACGTACTTCTAGTAAACCAGGTAAAACACAAACATTGAATTATTATTTGATTAACAAAGCTTTTTATTTTGTCGATGTTCCAGGTTATGGTTATGCAAAAGTATCCAAAACAGAACGTGCAAAATGGGGAGAAATGCTAGAAACGTATTTTACTCAAAGAGAAACTTTACAGCATGTGTTTTTAATGGTTGATTTTCGTCATCCACCAACTGCGGATGATATTCAAATGAAGGAATTTATCGAGTATTATCAAATACCGTATACCGTGATTGCAACCAAAGCAGATAAAATCCCGCGTGGAAAATGGAATCAACATACCTCTCAAACTAAAAAAGCTTTAGGGCTAAAAAATGATGATGCATTGATTATTTTCTCTTCGGAAAGTGGAGAAGGAAAAGACAAGGCTTGGAATGTGATTAGTCAATATTTATCTTAGAAAACGAGATTGATTGAAGGCAGTAGTTGCTCAAATGAATTGAATTCGATATGATTCAGATAAGTATTTGAATAAGAAATCCAAGGAGGCAATCAATGAAACGCGAACCAGCCACAAGTAGATTTAAGTATACAAAAGAGGAACGCAGTTGGATTATGCAAGATTGGGGAAACTCTGCCTATTCTATTATGATTACCACTGCTGTATTCCCGTTATTTTTCAAAGCAGTAGCAAGCTCTGGCGGATTGAGTGATGCAACTTCTACCGCTTATTGGGGATATGCAAATTCAATCGCCACATTAATTGTATCCTTATTGGCACCTATTTTAGGTGCACTAGCTGATTATAAGAATCAAAGAATGTCGATGTTTACTTTCTTTACTCTCAGTGGGATTGTTGCAACATTAGCTTTTTCATTTGCACCAGCAGGCAGTTGGCTTTATTTATTCATTTTTTATGTGATTTCTGCAATTGGTTTTTCTGGAGCAAATATATTCTATGATGGCTCTTTAATTGATGTAACAACGAATTCCAGGATGGATCGAGTTTCTTCTGCTGGTTTTGGTTGGGGCTATATTGGCAGTTCAATCCCTTTTGTTATATTTATTGCTTTCCAATTAACAGGTGTTCTACCTGTATCTCAGACAACCTTGATAAAAATGGGTTTTGTGCTGACAGCAGTATGGTGGTTTGTTTTCACAATTCCTTATTGGAAAAATGTAGAACAAAAATCCTTTATTGAAAGAGAACCTCATCTTATCAAGAATAGTTTTTTAAGATTATGGAGTACTTTAAGAGGAATCAAGGAATATCGTCAAGCTTTTCTATTCCTAATTGCTTACTTCTTTTATATTGATGGAGTTGGAACTATTTTTAAAATGGCGACTGCAGTTGGTAGCGATATTGGACTATCCGCCAATGATTTAATTGTCGTGATGTTAATTGTTCAGTTTGTGGCGTTTCCATTCTCAATTTTGTATGGTGTTTTAGCGAAACGGTTCGGTGCTAAGAATATGATATTTGTTGGTATTATAACCTATACTTTCATTTGTATTTATGCTCTGCAATTAGAGAGTTTGCAGACTTTTATTATTCTCGCGTTATTAGTCGGTACCGCACAAGGCGGGGTGCAATCTTTAAGTCGTTCTTTATTTGGACAGTTAATTCCAAAAGAACGAGCAAATGAATTCTTTGGCTTTTATAATATTTTTGGTAAGTTTGCAGCAGTTGTTGGCCCATTGTTGGTTGGTATTATTGCCCAAGTTACAGGGAATTCATTAGATGGTGTATTTGCCTTAATCATATTGTTTGTCATTGGAGGAGTTCTTCTTATTTTTGTAAAGATCCCCCATGAAAAAGAAGTTGAATAATTTTAGAAAAAAGAGTGGGAAAAAAGGCGTTTAGCCCCATCTTGAAATTTCTTTCGAGGCACCAACACCAGAAATGATAGAGCCCGCATTATTTGGGTATAGAAGGCTGGGAATTTTTCCCGGCCTTCTATACGTACAAGTTCTTCAATTCATTGAGATTGCTTAATTAAGGAAAGTTTGCTATAATGTATTTTGTATTTTTATGCCCTTTTTAATCAAAAAAAGGGTACACAAAAGAGGTGATTCAATGGCAACGCGAATACCTGAAGAAACGATTAATAAGATAAGAACTGAAACAAATATTGTTGATGTTGTCAGTCAGTATGTTCAATTGAAGAAGAGAGGGAAGAACTACTTTGGTTTTTGTCCTTTTCACGATGAACGAACTCCGTCATTTTCTGTGACGGATGAAAAGCAAATTTTTCATTGTTTTAGTTGCGGGAAAGGTGGAAATCTCTTTACTTTTTTAATGGAAGTTGAGGGATTAAGCTTTATAGAATCAGTAAAGAAAGCTGCTGAGATATCTGATCTTCATGTTGATATTGCAATTGACGATCAACCTAAAAGTGCTATTCAAAGCAAGAAAGAACAATTAATCTCTATCCATGAAGCTGCCACAGCTTATTATCATCAAATTTTGATGAATACTGTAACCGGCGAAAAAGCACTACAATATTTATTAAGACGTGGTTTTACGACAGAGTTACTTGAAGAATACCAAATTGGATTCTCACCCCCAAATAAAACAACCACTCACCAAATTTTGAAAAGAGATCATTATTCAGATGAATTGTTAAGGGAATCAGGCATTTTTTCGGATAGGACCGATACAAATGAATTGTTGGACCGCTTCGGTTCTCGGATTATATTCCCACTTAGAAATGAAAAAGGAAAAGTCGTCGCATTCTCTGGACGGACGCTTCCAAATGACGAGGAGACAAGTGATTTCGATTTTCATGAAGCGAAATATTTAAACAGTCCCGAAACGATTATTTTCTCTAAGCGGAATTTTTTGTTTAATTTAGATAAAGCAAGGTCTCAGATGCGCAAGACATCAGAAGTGGTTTTATTTGAGGGATATATGGATGTTATCTCTGCTTGGCAATCGGGCGTAACCAATGGTGTTGCTTCGATGGGAACCTCTTTAACGGAAGAACAAATCCGAGTCCTAAATAAAATTGTTGATTCGGTTACCATTGCTTATGATGGTGACAGAGCAGGCATGGAAGCAACAAATAAGGCAATTGAACTATTAAGCATAGGCAATCGGTTTGAACTATCAATATTTCCACTTCCTTTTGGAATGGATCCAGATGATTATATTCAGGAAAAAGGGATGCAGGCTTTTCGAGAAAGCATTGTGAGTCAAAGAGAGATGGTGTTCCAGTTTCATTCTCGTTTTTTAAAAAGACAGATGGATCTAGATTCTGAATCGAATAGACTTCAATACTTGGAAGAAATGTTGAAACGATTAGTAACAGTGGATTCAATTATTGAACGGGAGATGTATTTAAATGAATTAGCCGAAGAGTTTCATTTGGATGCAGCAGTTTTAAAGAAACAGTTACAAGAATACCAAAGCAACTATTTGAAAGCGCAAAAGAAAGAAACGCCTGATCAGCCGGCTCCTTCTGTAATCATTGATGCTCCTGTTAAGAAAAAATATACACAGGTGGAAGCGAGCGAGAGACAGTTGCTATATCGGCTATTTCATTACGAGGAAGCATGGCACTACTTAGGAGAAATTTCCCCTCAATTCAATTTTATTAATGAAGAGCATCAAACAATTTTTTTGCTGTATAGTGCTTTTCATGATGAAATAGGTGACATAGGCCAAATTGATCGGTTTTTAGATCGGATTAAAGAGAGTCATCTAATAAAAACGATTATTAATATTGAAATGTTAGATTTACAATCGGAAGTGTCCCATCAAGAAATAGCAGATATCGTGCATATTATTAGTTCTAAAGCTGGTTTGGAAGAACAATTAAGACAAAAAAAGCGTGATATGAAGGAAGCTTCACGTCACAATGATAAAGATAAAGCTAGACATCTCCTTGAAGAAATTATTCTTTTATCAAGAGAGTTGAGACTTGTAAAGAAATAATCCGTATTGAAATGGAGGAATTTTTATGGCCATTGTTAAAAATGAAAAAGGTAAGACACTCGAGCAAGTAACGAATCAGGTGATTAAAGAACACAAACTGTTGGGATCTATTTTTTATGATGATCTAACCGATAAAGTAGCGACACCTTTCCAACTCGATGCGGACCAAATGGATAAACTTATCCAAAAAATGGAAGATAGCGGTGTTAGTGTGGTAGACGCTGATGGCGGTCCGACTGCCCGTCAATTGAAAACCGAAGAGAAGAAAAAGGTTGAAAAGAAAGAAGAAAAAATTGAAGAGGAAGTAACTGCACCAGCGGGCGTGAAAATCAATGATCCAGTTAGAATGTACCTGAAAGAAATTGGACGTGTATCCTTATTAACTGCCGATGAAGAAAAAGAATTAGCAATTCGTATTTTAGATGGCGATCAAGAAGCAAAACAAGAGTTAGCGGAAGCAAACTTGCGTTTAGTTGTTTCGATTGCAAAGCGCTATGTTGGGCGTGGTATGCACTTCTTAGACCTTATCCAAGAAGGAAATATGGGGTTGATGAAAGCCGTTGAAAAGTTTGACCATGAAAAAGGATTTAAGTTCTCAACGTATGCTACTTGGTGGATTCGTCAAGCAATTACGCGTGCTATTGCAGACCAAGCAAGGACCATCCGTATTCCAGTACATATGGTAGAAACGATTAATAAGCTTGTTCGTATTCAACGTCAACTATTACAAGATTTAGGTCGCGAACCAACACCAGAAGAAATCGGTGCTGAAATGGATTTGCCGACTGAAAAAGTACGTGAAATATTGAAAATTGCTCAAGAACCAGTTTCTTTAGAAACGCCAATTGGTGAAGAAGATGACTCTCATCTTGGAGATTTTATTGAAGACCAAGAAGTGACAAGTCCTGCCGAACATACTGCACAAACGCTATTAAAAGAACAATTAGAAGAAGTTCTTGATACGCTGACAGATAGAGAAGAAAATGTTTTGAGATTGCGTTTTGGATTAGACGATGGGAACGTACGTACCCTTGAACAAGTTGGAAAAGTGTTTGGCGTTACTCGTGAACGTATTCGTCAAATTGAAGCAAAAGCTTTAAGAAAATTACGACATCCAAGTCGTTCAAAACAATTGAAAGATTTCTTAGAATAAGAAAAGAGGGCTTGTCCCGCTTTGGCTAAGAGAGAGGCTGGGAAAAAACTCCCAGCCTCTTTCCTATACCCGAATAATGTAGCGTAAATGTGCTCAAAAAGGCAGCCCCGACGTCCACTTCACGAATCATGCTCAGATGGTCTGCAACCATCTGAGCATGATTCGCTCCAGTGATTCGGGGCTGAACGCCTTTTTTCCCACTCTCTCTCTTTTTTTTGAACGATGCTTTAATTTTTTAGCTTAAACTGATAAGATTATAAGGAGAAGTAAGAATTTTGAAAGGAGGAGCAGTACATGAATGATAATCAATTATCAAAGCGATTAGAAACTGCTGCATCCTATATAGAAAAAGGTGCACGGATAGCAGACATTGGTTCAGATCACGCTTATTTACCTTGTAATCTGGCACAAAAGGGAATGATTGAGTTCGCGATAGCTGGCGAAGTGGTTGTAGGCCCTTTTGCTTCCGCTAAAAAACAAATTGAAGCATCTCAAGTAGAACACATTGTTCAGGCAAGACTAGGGGATGGTGTTTCGGTTATTGAAGCCGCGGATAAAATTGATACAGTTACCATTTGCGGAATGGGCGGCGATTTAATAGCTAGGATTTTAGATTCTGGCAATGAGGAAAATCGATTGTTAAACGTGAAACGATTAATCTTGCAGCCGAACAATGCGGAAAAAAAATTACGAATGTGGTTAATAGAAAATCAATATAACATTATAGCTGAACAAATCATTTCGGAAAATAATAAAATTTATGAAATCATCGTTGCAGAACCAGCAGACGAGCTGCCAAACTACGCTGAAGAAGATTTTGTTTTTGGAAGATTTTTGCGGAAAGAAAAGAGTAAGGTGTTTGTTGAAAAATGGCAAAACGAATATGAAAAATATGAATATATTTTAAATAGTTTAGACCATTCGCAAAGAGATGTTTCAGATAAAAAAATAGAGGTCAAAAAAATAATGAAAAAAATCAAGGAGGAGATTTCATGAAAACTCTTATCGGATTTGATTTTGTGAAACACTTTGAGAAAGAAGTCCCTCTTTGGTTAGCTGAGGATGGAGATCCAGTAGGTTTACATGTCGGTGATCTTTCAAAAACCATAAAAAAAATTATGGTTACTCTAGATGTGCGGCCAGAAGTGGTTCAAGAAGCAATTGAAAAAAACATAGACTTCATATTAGCACACCATCCGCCTATCTACAGTCCTATTGCTCGTTTAGATTTAGCTAATCCCCAAATAAAAATGTATGCTGATTTAATGAAGAATGATATTACCGTATATGCAGCGCATACCAATCTAGATAACGCAAATGGTGGTATGAATGATTGGCTGGCAGATCAATTAGGGTTAAACGATGTAGAAATAATGGATGTGAGTAAAACCATTTGTCTAAAACGTCTGGCTGTCTATGTTCCCGAAACACACGCAGAAGTTGTCAGGCAAGCAATTACTTCAGCAGGCGCTGGAAAGATAACCGATAACTATAAAGATTGTTCTTACACTTTAGAAGGAATTGGTCGCTTTACTCCTGTGAATGAAGCGGACCCTACTATTGGAGAAGTTGGAAAGCCAGAAAAAGTAATGGAAGAGAAAATAGAAGTGATTCTCGAAGAAGAGAAACTCACCACTATTCTTGAAGCGATGTATCAAGCACATCCTTATGAAGAACCTGTTTTTGAAACCTACTCGGTTGACCAAAAACAAGCAGAAACGTTTGGCTTAGGCAGAGTAGGGAATTTAGAAAAAGAGATGAATTTAAAAGATTTCGCTAAACATGTGAAAAAATCTTTTAAAGTAGACGGCTTACGAGTGATTGCGCCTCAGAATGACCTTAATAAAAAGATACGTAGAGTAGCCCTCTGTGGCGGAGATGCTGGAAAATACTATCCGAAAGCAATCCAAAAAGAAGCAGACGTATATATAACAGGGGATGTTTATTATCACACTGCTCACGATATGCAAGCAGCTGGATTAGTAGTTGTTGATCCAGGGCATCACATAGAAAAAGTTTGTATTCCGAAGCTGCGAGAGATGTTAACTGAGTGGAAAAAAGAATTGTCTTGGGATGTAGAAATTATTCCGTCTACCGTTAACACGAATCCGTTTATTTTTGATAATCAATTATAGTTTTTAAGAAGGGAAGCAATAAATCCATGCAAGAACAATTAATTAATCGATTACTTACCTACACTAAGTTTGATACACGTTCAGATGAAAATAGTGAAACAGTGCCGTCTACAGCTAGCCAGATTGCATTTGCAAAAGAAATTTTGATACCTGAATTAGAAAAAATTGGAATGTCTGCTATTCAATACAATCCTGAAAATGGTTTTGTGACTGCACATATTCCTGCAAGTACAGATGAAAAATTACCTGCAATCGGTTTTATAGCACATATGGATACTGCTGATTTTGAATCAAAAAATGTCAATCCACAAATCCATGAAAACTATGATGGAGAAGCAATTATCCTAAATAAAGAAAAAAATATTGTTTTATCTCCGGAAGACTTTCCAAATTTAAAAAATTATCAAGGCCAAACTTTGATTACCACAGATGGCAACACTTTACTAGGTGCAGATGACAAAGCTGGAATTGCGGAAATTATGACAGCTATGGAAATCATTTTAGCAGATACCACAATCAAACACGGAGAAGTTCGTGTCGCTTTTGGTCCCGATGAAGAAATTGGAAAAGGTGCAGATCTTTTTGATGTAGAAGCTTTTGCTTGCGATTTTGCTTATACGATGGATGGTGGTCCTGTAGGGGAATTACAATTTGAAAGTTTTAATGCTGCACAAGCTGTCGTTGAAATTCAAGGGAAAAATGTTCATCCGGGAACAGCAAAAGACACGATGGTCAATGCAATTACATTAGCTATGGAATACAACAGCTATCTGCCAGAAAAACAAACTCCCGAAAAAACAGATCAACGAGAGGGATTCTACCATCTTTTGGGCATTGAAGGAACCGTTGAAGAAAGTAAGATGGTTTATATTATCCGAGACCACGATCGTAGATTATTTGAAGAGAAAAAGAAAAATATGCAAGAGATTGCTGAAAAAATGAATCAAGCCTTTAAGGAACCGCGTATTAATATTGAGATTGCTGATCAATACTATAATATGGGAGAACTTCTTGAAAAAGATATGCGTCCTGTAACCTTAGCTGAAAAAGCAATGAAATCTCTATCGATTGAACCAATTATTGAACCAATTCGAGGTGGAACAGACGGTTCGAAATTGACATATATGGGGTTACCAACGCCTAATATATTTGCGGGTGGAGAGAACTTCCATGGACGTTATGAATTCGTTGCGGCAGAAAGCATGGTAAAAGCTACAGATGTTATCGTTGAAATTATTCGTCAAAGTCAACACTATTCTGAGCTATGATTGATTACAAAGAATTTTATTTTGCTGGACTTTTCCTTTTGAATATCCTTGCTTTTATTTTAATGGGTATTGATAAATCAAGAGCAAAAAAAAGACAATTCCGTATCCCTGAAAAAATGTTACTAATAGTAGGATCTATTTGTGGAGGAATCGGTGGTATTGCTGGAATGAAGATCTTTCGACATAAAACAAAGCATTTTTATTTTTATGGCTGGTATCTAGCAGGATTGTTAGCATGGGGTTTTATTTTTTATTACAGACTACATTAATTTCATTAGAGCTGCTTTTGAATGAAGGTTCGAAAGCAGCTTTGATTATGCTATAATTACAGGGTTGTAAAGATTGGAGGAAAGAGAATGAATGGAATTTTGCCATTATGGAAAGAGCGAGGGATGACCAGCCACGATTGTGTTTTTCAACTTCGAAAAATTTTGAAAATGAAAAGAGTTGGGCATACTGGAACACTTGATCCAGAAGTAGACGGTGTTTTACCAATTTGTCTTGGACCAGCGACAAAAGCCGCTGAATTCATGACGGATATGGGAAAAGCATACTCCGGAGAGATTACGCTAGGAATCGCAACGACGACAGAAGATGCTCATGGTGAAATAATCGAACAGCTTTCAGTAAGAAAAGATATTTCGAATGAAGAGATTGATTGTTGTATGAAGTCTTTTGTCGGAGAAATTACTCAAATACCTCCAATGTATTCCGCAGTAAAAGTAAATGGTAAAAGACTTTATGAATACGCACGTAATGGGGAAGAAGTAGAGCGTCCTAAAAGAACCGCTCAAATTTATTCTTTTAATAGAACAAGCAATCCAAAATATAATGAAAAAAATCAAACAGTTTCTTGGAAATTTGTTGTGGCTTGTGGAAAAGGGACTTATGTTCGTACACTTGCAGTAGATCTAGGCAAAAAAATAGGGTATCCTGCTCATATGTCGCAACTAACGCGCATGAAGAGCGGCCCTTTCGAACAAACAAACTGTTATACATTAGCACAAGTTCGTGAACTGGCAGAAAGTAATCAAGTTTCTTCAATTTTAGAGCCTATTGATCTTATTTTTGAGGAACTTCCTAGCTTTTCGTTAAACGATTCCTTGTGGAGCAGAGTGAAAAATGGAGCAGTAATCGAAGCCGATGCTTTTCCAGGGATGGAAGAAATAAATCTGATTGCTTTCCATTATAATAATAATTTGGTAGCATTGTATGAAAATCACCCTGGTCGAGAAGGGTTTAAAAAACCACGGAAAATGTTTTTGTCCTAATTTTGGCAAACAGGAAAGAGAGTTAATAATGGAAGTATTATATATTCATCATCCTTATAAGAAAGAAGAAATCCCCAAGGAGTCGGTAGTTTTAGCTTTGGGGTACTTTGATGGCGTCCATATCGGGCATCAAGCGGTTATAAAGAAAGCCAAACAAGAAGCGATAAAAAGAGATAGTAAATTAGCGGTAATGTCCTTCAACCAACACCCTAGTATTGTATATAAGAAACTGGACGCAGAATCAATGAAATATTTGTCTGTTCCAGAAAGAAAAATAGCCTTGATGGAGCAGTTAGGTGTGGATTATTTTTATATCATTGATTTTACGTATGATTTTGGAACTTTACGTCCGCAAGAATTTGTTGATCAGTATATAGTCGGTCTTAATGCCGATGCAATTGTCGCTGGTTTTGATTATACTTATGGTCCTAAGAATATTGCTGACATGGCTCATTTACCTTCTTATGCAAAAAAAAGATTCGACATTATCGAAGTTTCTGCTCAAGTAACCGACAACAAAGAAAAGATTAGTTCAACGAGTATCCGTGAAGCATTAGATAGCGGTAATTTAGAGAGAGCTAATCAAATGCTTGGTTATATCTATCAGTTTGATGGCCGTGTCATGCATGGTGATGCAAGAGGAAGAGAACTTGGTTTTCCTACTGCAAATATAAAAATAGGCAAGTATATTCGGTTACCAAAAGTAGGCGTATATGCGGTATCCATTAGAGTTCAAGGGAAATGGTATCAAGGTATGGCCTCAATCGGCTATAATATTACATTTGAAAAAGACCGCCAAAAGACCATCGAAGTAAATATCTTTGATTTTGATAAAATGATTTATGGGGAAAAAGTAACCGTTCGTTGGCATCATTATCTACGTGATGAAGTAAAATTTACGGGTATTGAAGGATTGATTGATCAGTTAAAACAAGACCAAATTGATACGGAAAAATACTTTTCTCAGCATCCTGATCAAATCGTGGATGCAGACGTGAACTCTGATTTGGAGATGATGGAATGACCGCTGCTTATTTACACATTCCTTTTTGCGAACACATCTGTTTCTACTGTGACTTTAACAAAGTATTTTTAGAAGGACAACCTGTTGACGAGTATGTGGACGCTGTAATCAAGGAAATGGCGATTATGAAGAGCCGGCATCCTAAGGAGGCGGTCAGTACCTTCTATATTGGCGGAGGAACACCAACGACGCTCACAGCTAAACAATTAGACAAACTTTTGGATGGAGTCCAAACGTATTTCCCTCTGGATAAAAATGCAGAATTTACTGTTGAGGCAAATCCGGAAAGTGTCTCTTTTGAAAAATTTGCTGTAATGAAATCACATGGTGTAAATCGAATCAGTATGGGTGTTCAATCTTTCAATAATGAAATATTAAAAAAAATTGGTAGAATCCATACAGCAGAACAAGTATATGATTGTGTTGCGAACGCAGATAAAGCTGGCTTTGATAATATCAGTATTGATCTTATATTTCGTTTACCGAATCAAACAATAGAAGATTTTACTCGAACCTTGCAAAAAGCATTGGAGTTAGACTTACCGCATTATTCGATTTATGCCTTAATCCTCGAAAACAAAACGATTTTCTATAATTTAATGCGACAAGGGAAACTTCCATTGCCATCTGAAGATGATGAGGCGGATATGTTTCAACTTGCGATGGAAACGATGGAAAAAGCTGGGCGTTACCAATATGAGATATCAAATTATGCAAAGCCGGGCTTTCAGTCTCAACACAACTTGGCATATTGGAATAATGATACATATTTTGGTTTTGGAGCGGGCGCTCATGGCTACATTGATGGAGTCCGTTATAACAATCATGGGCCGATTCAACATTTTTTAGAGCCACTAAGGCAAGGTGAATCGCCAATTATTTATCAAAACACTCTATCCAAGCAAAATAAAATGGAGGAAGAGATGATCCTTGGTCTTAGGACAATGAGAGGTATCGACCAAACGCTCTTCAAAACAAAATATGGACAAGCGGTCGAGGAAATTTACCAGAATGAATTAACAACGCTTTTTAATCAAAAGTTGATTAAAATTGAAGGGGATTATATTCGTTTGACGAAAAAAGGCGTTTTTTTAGGAAATGAAGTGTTCCGTTCCTTCTTAATGGATAATTAATAAATGATTGAGAATAAAACAGTTGATATCTGTTGACAAAAACATAGCATCGTGATAAATTTGTTTATGGATTAGCACTCTGTATGCTTAAGTGCTAAAGCGAGGTGAATATATGTTAACAGAAAGACAGCTGATGATATTAAACCAGATTATTAAGCATTATATTGAGCATGGTGAACCACTTGGCTCGAAAAGCTTATTAAATGAAATAAATTTATCCGTTTCTCCGGCGACGATCCGAAATGATATGATGCGCATCGAAGAGTTGGGATATTTAGAGAAAATGCATGCTTCTTCTGGAAGAATACCGTCTATCTTAGGCTATCGTCATTATGTTGATTATTTGCTCCAGCAAAGACTTGAATCTTCTTCCGAAGATTTAATCAGGAAAAAGATTAAACGTTCGATACGTTCACCCTATAAGGAAGCTCAGGAGATTATCGAAACCTCTGCTGAAATGCTTTCTTACTTAACGAATTACACGGCCTTGAGCATTGGTCCTGAGAAGATTAATAGTAAGTTAACGGGTTTTCGTTTAGTGCCTGTTACAAGTGGTCAGTACATGGCAATCCTAGTGACTGATAAAGGATATATTGAAAGTAAGATGTTCTCCTTAGGCAGAAACTTTGATACTGGCAAACTTGAGAAAATCATTAATATATTTAATGAAGAATTAGCAGGTTTACAGCTTAATGAAGTCTATCTAAAGCTTCAGACGGAAATACCTGCACTTGTGACAAGGTATGTAGGCGATGAACTGGATTTATTTTCTATCTTCAAAGAAATTATCTCTAAAATGGATAATGACCGAATCTATATTGGTGGAGAAATGAATCTCCTTAACTATTTTGATTTTGATCAGTCAAATGATCGAGAGAAGATTAAATCAATTTATTCATTGATCCATCAATCGAATGAATTGCATTCGTTGCTGTTAAGCGATCCAAACCAAATCACGGTACGGATTGGTACAGAAATGAATAATGAATTATTGAATAATTTAAGTTTAATTACGGCCACATACAGCGCTGGCAGGAGCGGTAAAGGATTAATTGCTTTACTAGGCCCTACCAATATGCCGTATGATGAAATTATCAAAATTATGCGTGTGACAAGTGATGAACTATCAGACAGTATGCATGATTTTTATGAAGAATAGTAAAGGAGAATCGTCGTGGGAGAAAAACAAAACCTAAATGAAAACGAAGAAGTTGCTGCAATAGACGAAACAGTCGAAGAAGTTGAAGAGACGGTTTCTGAAATAGAACAGCTGACTAAAGAGCTAGAGGAAACACAGGATCGCTATTTACGCGTACAAGCCGAATTAGCCAATATCCAAAAGAGGAATGCCAAAGAACGACAAGATGCTGCGAAATACCGTTCACAAGTATTAGCAAATGAATTGCTGCCAGTAGTGGATAACTTGGAACGTGCTTTAGAAATCGAAGTAGAAGATGAAAAAGCATTGAATCTAAAAAAAGGCGTTGAAATGGTATATAATTCTTTTGTGGAAGCTTTGAAGAGTGAAGGCATTGAAGTAATCAATCCGGTCAACGAACCATTTGATCCAAACTTCCATATGTCGATTCAAGTACAAGCTCTCGAAGAAGGGCAAGAAGCTGATACGGTTGTATCTGTTGTCCAAAAAGGTTATAGTTTAAAAGACCGTGTACTTCGACCTGCAATGGTAATTGTGGCACAATAATTAATGTATTTTAAAAATTTAAAAATTTAAAAATTAGAGGAGATATTCAACTATGAGCAAAATTATCGGTATTGACTTAGGAACTACAAACTCTGCAGTTGCAGTATTAGAGGGTGGAGAAGCTAAAATTATTCCAAACCCAGAAGGAAATCGAACAACACCTTCTGTTGTTTCCTTCAAAAATGGTGAAATTCAAGTAGGGGAAGTTGCAAAACGTCAAGCAATTACAAACCCAAATACAATTAGTTCTGTAAAACGCCATATAGGGGAAGCTGGTTTTAAAGTTGAAGTGGAAGACAAATCCTATACAGCACAAGAAATTTCTGCAATGATTCTACAATACCTAAAAGGTTATGCAGAAGAATACTTAGGAGATACTGTAGATAAAGCAGTTATTACAGTTCCTGCATACTTTAATGATGCACAACGTCAAGCAACTAAAGACGCAGGTAGAATCGCTGGTCTAGAGGTTGAGCGTATTGTGAACGAGCCGACAGCAGCTGCCTTGGCTTATGGACTAGATAAGACTGATACGGATGAAAAAATCTTAGTATTTGACTTAGGTGGAGGAACATTTGACGTTTCTATTCTTGAACTTGGTGATGGCGTATTTGACGTATTAAGTACATCAGGAGATAACAACCTTGGTGGAGATGATTTTGATAACAAAATTATTGACTTCATGGTTGCAGAGTTCAAAAAGGAAAATGGAATTGATTTAGCAAATGACAAAATGGCTAAACAACGTCTGAAAGACGCTGCTGAAAAAGCGAAAAAAGACTTGTCTGGTGTAACTTCAACACAAATCAGCCTGCCATTTATTACTGCTGGAGCATCTGGTCCATTGCATATGGAAATGACATTAACAAGAGCAAAATTTGATGAATTGACACATGATCTTGTAGAACGTACAAAAATTCCTGTACGTCGTGCTATTGAAGATGCTGGAATCAAGAAAAGTGAAATCGACCAAGTTATCTTAGTTGGTGGGTCGACTCGTATTCCTGCAGTTGTAGAAGCGGTACGTCGTGAATCAGGTAAAGAACCAAATAAATCAGTGAACCCGGATGAAGTAGTAGCAATGGGTGCAGCAATCCAAGGTGGCGTTATTACAGGTGATGTAAAAGATATCGTACTTCTTGACGTAACACCACTTTCTCTTGGTATTGAAACAATGGGCGGTGTGTTTACGAAATTAATTGATCGTAATACAACGATCCCAACTAGCAAATCACAAGTATTCTCAACAGCGGCAGATAACCAACCTGCGGTAGATGTACACGTATTGCAAGGTGAACGCCCAATGGCTGCGGATAACAAAACATTAGGTCGATTCCAATTATCGGATATTCCACCAGCACCACGTGGTATCCCACAAATCGAAGTAACATTTGATATTGATAAAAATGGTATCGTAAATGTAAGTGCGAAAGACCTGGGAACACAAAAAGAACAACAAATTACCATCAAATCATCATCTGGTTTAACTGATGAAGAAATTGAAAAAATGGTTAAAGATGCAGAAGCTAACGCAGAAGCAGACAAACAACGTAAAGAAGAAGTAGAATTACGTAATGAAGTAGATCAATTAATCTTCCAAACTGATAAGACTTTGAAAGATTTAGAAGGAAAAGTTGACGCTGACGAAGTGAAAAAAGCAGAAGAAGCACGTGATGAATTAAAAGCAGCAGTTGAAGCAAATGATTTAGAAACTATGAAAGAAAAACGCGATGCGTTGAATGAAGTAGTTCAAAACTTGACTGTTAAACTTTATGAACAAGCAGCTGCTCAACAAGCAGAAGCTGGTGAAGGAGCTGACAGCGGTCAAGGCTCATCTGATGACGATAATGTTGTTGATGCTGACTTTGAAGAAGTTGACAATGACTAATTAAGTCATAGAGAAATTAGTTTATAATTTCTTATTAGTGAAAGCAAAACGCGTACAGAACTTCATTGGGCTGTACGTGTTTGACTGATTAGGTTGCCGAAACTCTTAAGCGACTATGAAAAACGGATAGCTTTCTTGCTGATATAAAAATAGTGATGTATATATGTGCGGAACTGCATCCGTATCATAGTGATCTAATGGAGGAAAATATATGGCGAAAAGAGACTATTATGAAATATTAGGCGTTTCAAAAACCGCTTCAGATGATGAAATTAAAAAAGCCTATCGAAAACTTTCAAAAAAATATCATCCTGATATTAACAAAGCTGATGACGCAGCAGAAAGATTTAAAGAAGTTGCTGAAGCTTATGAAATTTTGAGTGATTCACAAAAAAGAGCTGCTTACGATCAATATGGACATGCAAGCACAGACCCAAATTTTGGAGCTGGCTATGGCGGTTTTGGCGGCGGAAGCGGCAGTGGGTTCGGAGGATTTACAGGTGGATTCGATGATATTTTTGATACCTTCTTTGGTGGTGGCGGCGGCCGTTCTAGAAGCTATAATGCACCACGTCAAGGGGCAGATTTACAATATCGTGTACACTTGAAATTTGAAGAAGCTATATTTGGTAAAGAAGAAACCGTTCGTTATGCACGTGAAGAAGAATGTGAAACTTGTAGCGGGTCTGGTGCAAAGCCTGGAACAGAGCCAAAAACTTGTTCGAAGTGTCATGGTTCAGGTGCTGTTCAAGTGGAACGCAACACGCCTTTTGGTCGCGTAATGACCCAAGCGGTTTGTGATGTTTGTCAAGGTTCAGGTAAAGAAATTGTAGAAAAATGTGAAACTTGTCATGGTAATGGGCATGTTGAGAAAGAACATTCTGTAAATGTTACCATACCAGCCGGAGTGGAAGATGGTCAGCAATTACGATTAGCTGGTCAAGGTGAAGTTGGCTCAAACGGAGGACCATACGGAGATTTATATGTTATTTTTTCTGTTGAAGAAAGTGACATATTTGACCGAGATGGGGCAGAAATCTATTATGTTCTTCCAATCTCTTTTGTTCAAGCAGCAATGGGAGCTGAAATTGAAGTTCCTACTGTGCATGGAAAAGTGAAGTTAAAAATTCCAGCTGGAACTCAAACGGGTACGAATTTCCGTTTAAGAGGAAAAGGAGCGCCACGTTTAAGAGGAACTGGGAACGGCGATCAACATGTAAAAGTGAGCATCGTAACACCGAAAAATCTTAGCGACCAGCAAAAAGAAGCATTGCATGCTTTTGCTGAAGCAAGTGGCGAACAAATAAATGGCGAAGAAAGTGGCTTTTTCAATAAAGTGAGAGATGCTTTTAACTTCGATTCAAAAGGAAAAAAGAAGTAAAAAAGTGAGAAGAGGAATGAACTGCCCACTGTCAAGTAGACAGGTAAAAAAATAAATCTTTTAGACCATGTATGTAAAAATGCGTGGTCTTTTTTATCGCATTTATGCAACCGTTTGTAGAATCTTCTCTTCCGTGGGAATCGCTAATCCCATATCCAAAGTTACGCGCTCATTATTGAAGAACGCAATATATGTCTTGATTTTCCGATCTAAATAGGCCGGTGTATCAAAGGTATCGAGGTTAAACATTTCCACCTTTAGCGTCCCCCAAAAACCTTCCATAGGACCGTTGTCGATACATTTTGAGACACGCGACATACTATGGATCATCTTATTGAATGCATGGGAGGTGTACTGGGAGCCACGGTCGCTGTGGATTAAGGTGGTTTCAGGTTTTACATCACTCAAAATCTGCTTCATTGTATTTAGCACTAATGGATGATCATTACGATTGCTCATTCCCCAGTATGTCGTAAAGGTGGTTGACTGGGTATTTATGCTTTAATTCTTCAATAGTCAGATATTCCGCTTCTTGTCTAACTCCTGAGATTTGAGACTCCCAGCGATCTTTTGGCGCTTTTTTAACGCATCGTTCTCCATTTCCAGCCATTTGTTTCTGGCTTTGAGTGTTTCAACTTCTGCGTTTAACCGTTCTTCCGTTGTTTGAAGTTCCGTGGGCTTCCCGCGGCCCCGGTTGTCTTCCAGACCTTTCGGTCCATGCTTTTTGTATTTGTTTACCCATAAGTAAATGTTGTTGTAACTTACCTGGTGTTTCTCGGCTGCTTCCTTGTAGGTCAAGCGATTGCTGATGTAATCCTCTACGATTTGTAACTTCTCTTCATATGTTTTCTTGGCACTGGTCATCTGATACACCTCGGAATTGGGAGAATCGGATACATTCTCTTTTCCTTCAGTATACCGTTTTATCCAATTTTTTACTGTTGTTTCCGATGGAATGTTATGTTTAACGGCTAAGTAAGAAAAATCATATCCCGTTCTTAGATGTTCAGACACGATCTGCTGCTTGAACTCTTTCGTATCCCGGCGGTTGTTCTTTTGCTAGCGGATCCCTTCGACGCCATCACGTTGATACTTGTCAACATATTTCATAAAAACGGCAATTGATAACATTAGATTGAATTTTTCGACGAGTGTCCGATAAGGGACACCCTCTAGGTGTAGGCCGATGAATTGTAATAATTCCATCTCTGTATGTTTTCTGGCCATAGAAAAAAACCCCCATCAAAGTAGTTTGTTTTTTACAGTGTCTACTTTGATGGGAGCTTATCAGAAACTCTTCTCACTTTTTTTGCTTCCCTTGTATGTTTTTGGGAAAGTAATTTTTTATTCCTAATTAGCATTTATAAATAGTATGTTTTGAAACAAAAATATGTAAGGGGTTACAAAATCGGTAATTAAGTTTATAATAGAAGTAACAAACTGTGAAGGAGTGGAAATGTATGGCAACTGTTGAACGGTATGAAAGGGAAAGCATAAAGAAAACCAACCCATTGTTGACGAAATTTCGGACTACCATTGAAACAGCCTTTTATGGAAATAATATGGTTGAAGTCAATGACATTGCCGAAGCTTATCGATTAGCTTCAGAAGCTGGAAGTACCATTATTACCGATTTACCTGTGAAACATACTGAAGAATTAGGGCTGCCTTCTGATGCGAAGATTTTAGTGGAGAATGGAGGAAAAACGTTTGGAAGAACCGCAAGAGCGAGAAGAACCGTTGGAGAAGACAAAGAGGAAGATGCAAAGTTAGAAGGAATTATTCGAGACGTGATTTATGAAAGTAGCGACAGGAAGTACTATAAAACTACTGGATATGTCGGATTAGATCCAGATTTTATGATAAAAGCACATATTGCATTTCCTGAAGGACAAGAAAATAATTTGTATTCATGGCTCTTGAATTTTCAGGCAAGCAATGAAAAGTACGATGAAATGTATGCAGAATCAACTGAATTTTCTGAAGGAGATATTTACATTTATGGAGATCCAGATTGGAGACATCCAGATTATCCTGTAGGTTTGGCTTATTTTGAACCTGATAGTAACGTAGCTTGTATCCTAGGGATGCAATACTTCGGAGAATTTAAAAAGGGAACGTTAACGCTGGCTTGGGGAACCGGTCATCGTAATCAATTCGTTGCTTGTCATGGCGGGCAAAAAGAATTTATTACAGATGATGGGTCTTATATTGCGTCGTTCTTTGGATTATCTGGTTCAGGAAAATCAACCTTGACACATTCAAAACATGACAACAAATACAACGTAAAAGTCTTACATGATGATGCTTTTTTAATCAATCTGAATGATGGCTCTTCTATCGCTTTGGAACCAGCTTATTTTGATAAAACTCAAGACTACCCAGCAGATCATCCAGAACAGGACTATTTTGTTACCGTGCAAAATGTAGGAGTGACATTGGATACAGATGGAAAGAAAGTTCTTGTTACAGAAGATATTCGAAATGGAAATGGCCGGACAGTGAAATCACGTTATTCGACACCAAATCGAGTTGATAAATTCACGGAGCCCATTAATGCAGTCTATTGGATTATGAAAGATGAATCACTTCCACCATTGGTAAAGATAACAAATCCAGTATTGGGCTCAATTTTTGGTCTGACTCTCGCTACTAAACGGACAAGTGCAGAGAATGTGAAGAAAGGTGAATCTACCGATAAATTAGTTATCGAACCATATGCGAATCCATTTAGAGTTTACCCATTAGTAGAAGATTTTAATGATTTCAAAGAATTGTTAAGTCGAGAAAATATGGAGTGCTACATTATCAATACAGGTTACTTCCTAGATAAAAAAATACCAAAAGAGGTAACTTTAGGAGCCATTGAAAGTGTTGTTGAGCAAACTGCTGAATTTAAACCCTTTGATAATGTAGAAAACTTAAGTTATCTAGATGTCAAAGGATATGAGCCTGATTTTGATGATTCTTCTTACAAGAAGCTTATAAAAGAGCGGATGCAAATGCGTTTAGAATACGTTGAAAAATTCAATGAAGATCATCAAGATCATCCTTTGCCAGAAGAAGCGATTGCTTTATTAAAAGACTTAGTTAATTATTTGTAAAAAAATTTTCATACAGTTGTTAGTTGCCTTTAGCAGCTAACAACTGTATTTTCTTGCAGACTAAGGTGTTATAGGTTCTGCTTTCTATGTCTAACTCTCAAGTCCTGATTTTGTCCGCTTTTCTAGTGGTTTGAGAACTTGTTACTTTGGTCTAAACTTGTTATAATCTTAGGGTATATAGTTGGAAGAAGAGAGTGAGTAGTTCAATGAACATAGAAAAAATGAAAGAAAGACAAAGGAAAATTAGAAATTTTTCTATTATTGCCCATATAGATCATGGAAAATCTACCTTGGCAGATAGGATTCTACAAGCTACTAATACTGTTGCTGATAGAGAAATGCAACAGCAACTCTTAGATTCAATGGATTTAGAGCGTGAGCGTGGAATTACGATAAAATTAAATGCAGTGGAATTGACCTATCAAGCAAATGATGGAGAAGAATATATTTTCCATTTAATTGATACCCCAGGACACGTAGACTTTACCTATGAGGTATCTCGTAGTTTGGCTGCCTGTGAAGGAGCAATTTTAGTCGTTGATGCAGCACAAGGTGTTGAAGCCCAAACATTGGCTAATGTCTATTTAGCAGTAGATAACGATCTGGAGATTGTTCCTGTCATTAATAAGATTGACTTGCCTGCAGCTGATCCAGAACGAGTAAGACAAGAAGTAGAAGATGTAGTTGGAATTGACGCAAGTGAAGCTGTTTTGGCTAGTGCAAAAGCTGGAATTGGTATTTCAGAATTATTAGAACAGATTGTAGAAAAAGTTCCTGCACCAGCTGGCGATATAGAAGAACCTTTACAAGCATTGGTTTTTGACTCCGCTTATGACCCATACCGCGGCGTTGTTTTAAATGTTCGTGTGAAAAATGGTATTTTACGTCCAGGTGATAAAATACAAATGATGTCAAACGGAAAAGAATTTGATGTTACTGAAGTAGGTATTTTTTCGCCAAAACCAATCAGCCGTGATTATTTGATGGTGGGTGACGTCGGTTACGTAACAGCAAGCATTAAAACCATCCAAAACGCTCGTGTAGGAGATACTATCACACTTGCTAACAATCCAGCTAGTGAGGCTTTGGAAGGGTACCGCAAGCTTAATCCGATGGTTTACTGTGGGATTTATCCGGTTGACTCTTCAGACTTCAATGATTTAAGAGAAGCTTTAGAGAAACTTCAATTAAATGATGCTTCACTCCAATTTGAGCCAGAATCCTCCCAAGCATTAGGGTTCGGATTCCGTACAGGATTCTTGGGTATGCTCCATATGGATGTAATTCAAGAACGATTAGAACGTGAATTCGATTTAGCGATTATTACAACTGCGCCTTCTGTTATCTATAATATTAACAAAACTGATGGAACAGTTATTTCCATTGATAATCCTTCAGAAATGCCGGATTCAACAGAAATAGAACGGATAGAAGAGCCGTATGTAAAAGCAAGTATCATGGTTCCAAATGATTATGTTGGATCTGTTATGGAAATAGCACAACGCAAACGCGGAAGTTTTTTGACCATGGAATACTTGAATGACAACCGTGTCAATGTTATCTATGAAATTCCATTAGCAGAAATCATTTTTGATTTCTTTGATCAACTGAAATCCAGCACAAAGGGATATGCATCTTTAGACTATGAAATGATCGGCTATAAACCAAGCAAATTGGTGAAAATGGATATCATGCTAAACGGAGAAGTTGTGGATGCATTAAGTACGATTATACACCGAGATTTTGCTTATAATCGCGGCCGTACGATTACTGAAAAGCTAAGAGAAATCATTCCGCGTCAACAGTTTGAAGTGCCAATCCAGGCAGCGATTGGACATAAAATCCTGGCCAGAACCACAATCAAAGCTTTGCGTAAGAATGTTCTTGCAAAATGTTACGGTGGGGATGTTTCTCGTAAACGTAAATTGTTGGAGAAACAAAAAGAAGGTAAAAAACGCATGAAACAAGTTGGGTCTGTAGAGGTGCCTCAAGAAGCCTTTATGACTGTTCTGAAGATGGATGAAGAGTAGAAGCTTGTTGTGTCAAGGCTTTATAAAATTTATATTTGAAGGATAGGGGGGGTGCCATCCATTTGCCATCCCGGGCAAAAAAAAGATGGCAAAATATATCCCATTATTCTGAATAACCTGAAGAGATACGGTCGAATAAATCGGCTGTGTCTCTTTTTTTGAAATGTTTCTTTGATTTTTATCAGGTAAAACCTTCTTCTTTTCCGCCCCCTATCCTTGATAACTACTGTTTATCAAGGATAGGGGGTGGTGAAATTCTCTCTTTTCCCTGATAAAAAATTTCCGTCTACTTAGAAAAGATAGTTCTATTTTTTATTTACAGATCAATGTAAAAGTATTATAATTAATTTGATTAATGTTGTTTTTCAACTTAGCTAAAAAGAGGTGGTGAGGAATTTTGCAAGCATTCATTGAATCAATGACATTGCCAAATCTTTTAATGTTAATCGGAACTGCAGGAGCAATTATTTTGATTCCCATCAAAGATGTCATCAGCTTGGAGTTTTACGATATCTGCGATGTGTTTATTAGTCTTTTCTTTGTTGGTTTAATCATGACTAAGATGGACGAAGGAATGGAGCAGAATAAGTTCTTATTAACGGGTATATTTTTAGGTGTTTCAATCGTGATTATACTCATTAAGCTTTTTGTTTTTGTACCATTTCAGGAGAAAGCAGAGACGAATGCTCTGTTATCTAGAAAAGATTATATTGGTGAACGAGGAAAAGTTACGGTAACGATTACGAAAGAGGGACTAGGGGAAGTAGTTTTGTATACTGTTTTCGGAAACGTTCCTATGACTGCTAAAATTTATCATCAAGAAAATGATGGAATTATTCAGATTGCCAATGGACAAATGATTCGAGTAATGGATATTCAAGAATCTATCGTTTTTGTGGCGCCATACGAAGAAAAAGCTTTCCTCCCCCCTTTGGAAAGCCATTGGGGAAAATAAAAATAAAAGAAAAGAAGGTTGATAGTGAATGGAAGAATATTTAATTTGGATAGGTTTAGCTGCAGTTGTTATTGTATTTTTAGTAGCAATTATTGGTCGTTATGTTACTGTATCGCCTGATACAGCTTTAATCGTAAGTGGTAGTTTCTTAGGAAAGGGAAACAACGTGTTTACCGATAAAGAAAATAACAAAATGAAAATCGTTCGGGGCGGTGGAACATTTTTATGGCCTATTTTTCAACAAGGAAAAAGATTATCGTTAATGTCTAGTAAGCTAGAGGTTGGAGCAAGTGAAGTTTACACGAAACAAGGTGTTCCAATATCTGCAACTGGTACAGTTATTATTAAAATTGGTTCTTCTGTAGAAGAAATCGCTACTGCGGCAGAACAGTATTTAGGAAAGGAAACAAATGAACTGGAAGAGGAAGCACAAGAAGTTCTTGAAGGACATTTGCGTGCGATTCTCGGTAGTTTGACCGTTGAAGAAATTTATCGTGAGCGTGATGAATTTGGAGCACAGGTACAACAAGTTGCTTCCCATGACTTAGAAAAAATGGGATTGAAGATTGTTTCCTTTACAATTAAAGATGTAGGTGATTCGAACGGTTATTTAGAAAGTTTAGGGCGTCCTCAAATTGCAGAGGTGAAGAAAAATGCAGAAATTGCAGAAGCTGAAGCAGAAAAAACGACGATTATTCAAAAAGCAGATGCAATGAAACAAGCACGAGAAGCAGAAAATAGACGTGCAGGAGAGATTGCTTTATCTGAAAAAGATAAACAATTAAAACTAGCTGAATATAAGAAAGAACAAGATGTTCAACAAGCCATTGCTGATAAAGCTTATCAATTACAAGATGCAGAATTACAAAAACAATTAGTGGAAAAGCAAAAAGAGATTGAATTAGTCGATCGAAGAAAGCAAATTGAAATTGAAACAGAAGAAGTTTTCTTGGCAGCGAAAAAATTAGAAGCTGAAGTTGAGAAATCTGCTGATGCAAAACGGTATGCGGATGTTCAAAAAGCGGAAGCTGATAAACAAAGACGTATACTGGATGCAGAAGCTGCCGCAAGAGAATTGGAATTAAACGCTCAGGCCGAAGCAGAAAGTATTGCTAAGGTTGGTAAAGCAAAGGCGGAAGCTGAGTCATTGAACATTTCAGAAGTCGGTAGAGCAAAAGCGGAAGCAGCTAAGAAATTAGCGGAAGCTTATAAAGAATACGGTCAGCAAGCAATTATGTTAGAGTTACTAAAAGTATATCCAGAAATTGTTAAGTACGCTGCAGAACCAATTAGTAATATTGACAAAATTACGATTATTGATGGTGGCGAAGGCAACGGTGTATCGCAAGTCAGCGGATATACAACAAAAACGCTGGCTGGTATTCAAGAAAGTTTAAAAGAAACACTTGGATTAGATATGTCTGAATTAATTAATTCTTATGTTGGAAATAGTAATGTAGGATCTAAGATTGCTGATCTTAATGAAACGTTAGAATCAAACAAGTTTGTTACACCGATTTCAAATGTTGTAGAGACAAAAACTCCGGTTGAACAAACAACTGAATAAGAAAAGCGGACAAGTCCGCCTTGGCCTATGAAAAAATAGGAAATTTGTCCCTGAATGAGCAGCGAAGCGCGCAATGGGGCAAATTTATCTTTTTTTCAGTAGGCCAGGACTTGGGAGCTAGACATTGATGGCTGAACTTATAATCCCCTAGTCTATAAAAAATCCAAAACAGGTCTTAAAATCTAACCAATGATTTTAAGACCTGTTTTTTTCTACCCAATCCTCCGATATACGCTTGGTGATAACCCGGTTCTTTTCTTAAATAATCTACTGAAATAGGCAAAATTTTCTAATCCGATTTCTAAGGAAATTTCTTTAATTGATAAATTTGAGTATCGTAACAAGTCTTTTGCATAAGAAATTTTTTGGTTAATTTGATAATCAATGGGTGGTGTTCCAATAAATTTTGAAAAGTCTTTAACGATCTGAAACTTATTAAGATGAAATCTATTTTCTAAATCCTCTAAAGAAATATTCTCCTTGAATTGGTTATCTAGCAGTGTCTTGACCTCTAGAATATATTTTGGTATTTCTGCATCTTCAAAATCTAATTCGAATTTCTGAATTAATAGCTGATTTAATAGTTCGTGTATCAACACGGAGCATTGAAAATCTGTTCGAGCGTCTGATTCTGTTGTTAACTGTAATAATTGAGTGATGATTAAATGTATAGGGTTCGTTTTTAAATTTGTTTGATCAACGTGAAAAATAGGGGATTTGTTCTTAGAATACTCATTATAGAATGCATGTATATTTGCTCCGTTAATATGGATCCAATCCATTTCCCAAGGTTCCTCACTAATCGTTTCGTAAAGCTGGTATTCTTGGCAATCAATAAAAAATACATCACCTGCTCTTATTCTATGGACTTTATTTTGATAAGTTAATTGACCTTCTCCTGACAAAGTGAATTTCATTAAATAGGAGGGAAGATTCTCCCTTTCCGTATAGTAGGGTTTATTTGCTTTAAAGTAACCAATCTCTTGAATGTAATAAAATAATTCTTGGCTTTTTTGAGTAGGCGTGCGAATCTGTCTGAGAGAATCATTGCTCCACGTATGATTTCCTTTTTCCCAATACTTCATTTCTTATCTTCCTCCTTTTAACCAAGATAGTGCAATTATACACCAAAATTGTCTGATGTAAAACGGGTTCAATTTCTGTATATTATATATGTAAACGATAACAGTTATCCAACAACAAAGTGAAAGGGATGTGCTATGAATACATATATTGCCATTGATATTGGTGCTTCCAGTGGGCGTCTTATTATAAGTTCCATTAATGAAGAAAATAAAATAATGATGGAAGAAATTCATCGTTTTAAAAATGGCTTTAGCAAAAAAGGTCGATATGACTGTTGGGAAATCGACTACCTGATTCAAGAAATCCTTGTAGGATTAGAGAAAGTAAAGAACAGAGGAATTACTTCTTGTCATGTAGGAATCGATACGTGGGCGGTCGATTATTGTCTTGTCAACAATTCTGGTGAAAGAATCGGAGAACCTATTTCTTATCGAGATAGCCGTACAAATAACGCGGTTACGAATCTATCAAAGAAAATATCGTTAGAGAAACTTTATGAAAAGACGGGCGTCCAGATTCAACCTTTCAATACGATCTTCCAGCTTTTTGTAGAAGAAAGGCAAGTATTAGATCAAGCCGATAAGTTACTGCTGATACCTGATTACTTGGGCTATGTATTTACAGGAAAAATGGTAACAGAGAAAACAAATGCTTCAACCATGCAGTTATTAAATGCAAATACAAAACATTGGGATGCTGATTTACTAAAGCTTATAGGAGTGACGGAAAACTTATTCCCGCCATTAGTAGATGCTGGAACGATTCTTGGTCAAATGCAAAAGGATAAATTTCCTGAATTTGATTTACCAGATGCAACTTTTGTTTCTGTTGCGAGTCATGATACAGCTTCAGCTGTTTTAGGTACTCCTGGCGAAAGCAGCAATTGGGCTTATATTAGTAGTGGGACATGGTCTTTGTTAGGTGTTGAGACAAATGTGATCAATGTTCACCAAGATGCTTTCTTAGCTAATTACACAAACGAATGGGGCGCTCATAATTCAATCCGTTTTCTAAAAAATATTATGGGAATGTGGTTAATTCAAGAAGTTGCCCGCAGTCAAAATTATACACACAGCTATCCGGAATTAGCAGATCTTGCTAGTCAGGCAGTTCCTTACCAGCAATTTATCGATGTGAATGATGGACGCTTTCTGAACCCTGTAAATATGATTGAAGAGATACAAGAATATTGCAAAATAACAAATCAAATCGTTCCAAAAACTGCTGGTGAAATTGCTCGCTGTATTTATGATAATTTGGCACTTTGTTATGCACTTGAATTAGAAAAATTAACGAAATTGAGCGGAACAGATCAGAAAATTAAAAGATTGCATATCGTTGGGGGAGGATCTAACAACCAATTCCTAAACCAACTTACAGCAAATCTCACTGGCACCATTGTTGAAGCGGGTCCAAGCGAAGCGACTGCAATCGGAAATATTGTAATGCAGATGATCGCTAGTGAAGAAGTAACAGATATACCTGCTGCTCGAAAATTAATTAAAAACTCTTTTGAATTTACCGTTCATAAACCTGAAAGAAATGATGAAACGATATTAGAAAAATATAAACAATTTATCGAGGAGGTATAATATGTCAACAGTTGAAAAAAAATATCTAGAAGCAAAAGAAAAATATGCAGAATTAGGCGTAAATACTGATGAAGTATTGAAGCGTCTTGAAGAAGTGAAGATCTCGATGCATGTATGGCAGGGAGATGATATCGCTGGATTTTTAAGTGATGATGAAGTTTCAGGAGGAATTACGGTTACCGGAAATCATCCTGGTAAAGCTCGCACGCCGGAAGAACTGCGTCAAGATTTGGAGAAGGCTTATTCTTTGATTCCTGGAAAACACAAATTGAATTTACATGCCATTTATCTCGATACGGATGAGGATGTAGATTTAAACGAAATTGAACCGAAGCATTTTGAAAAATGGGTATCATGGGCAAAGGAACAAGATTTAGGTCTTGATTTTAATCCAACGTTCTTTTCGCATCCTATGTATAAAGATGGATTTACACTGGCATCACCTGATAAAGAAGTACGAGAGTTCTGGATTGAACATGGAAAACGCACGAGAAGGATTGCAGAATACTTTGGAAAAGAATTAGGGCAAGTTGCCGTAAACAACTTCTGGGTTCCAGATGGTTATAAAGACAACCCGATTGACCGTTATTTACCACGCCAACGTTTGATGGAATCTTTAGATGAAATATTCAGTGAGGAAATCAATCCTGAATATACCCTCGATGCGGTAGAAAGTAAATTATTTGGTATTGGTGCCGAAGCTTATACTGTTGGCTCCCACGAATTCTATATGGGATATGGTCTAACGCGCAATAAGCTAATTTGTATGGATGCGGGGCATTTCCATCCAACAGAAGTGATTTCGAACAAACTATCCTCCATAGCCTTATTCAGTGAAGGAATCTTACTGCATGTTTCTCGTCCGGTTCGCTGGGATTCAGATCATGTAGTGATTATGGATGATGAATTACAAGAAATTGGACGCGAACTCGTTCGTAATGATTTATTAGGAAAAACTCATATTGGATTGGACTTCTTTGATGCAACCATTAATCGAGTAGCAGCTTGGGCGATTGGTACGAGAAATACGATTAAGGCAATTCTTAAAGCCATGCTTGAACCAACGGATTATTTGAAAAAAATAGAATTAGAAGGAGATTTCACAACTCGTTTGGCATTAACGGAAGAGTTGAAAGACTTTCCTTTTGCGGATGTATGGAACTATTATTGTGAAATAAATCAGGTTCCAGTGGGTCTGGACTGGTTAAAAGAAGCTCAAAAATATGAAGAAGAAGTTTTGAATAAGCGAAAATAGTTGTTAAAGAAAACTTACTGTTTAAATCAACAGTAAGCTTTTCTCCAACATATATTGTGAATTTATATACAAGAAAAGGAGATTTTAACATGACAAACAGAATTGTTTTAAATGAAACGTCTTACTTTGGGGCAGGTGCGATTAAGCATATCCCGGAAGAAGTGGCAGCTCGCCAATTTAAGAAAGCATTTATTGTGACGGATAAGGGGCTTGTGCAAGCAGGGTTAGTTGAAAAGGTTACAAATTTGATGAAAGAAAAGAATTTATCATATGAAGTATTCGATAAAACCGTACCGAATCCAACTGTTTCAATCATTAAAGAAGGGATAGAAGCTTTTAAAAACTCTGGAGCAGATTATCTTTTGGCTATTGGAGGGGGTTCTCCGATTGACAGCGCGAAAGCAATCGGTATTGTCATCGCTAATCCACAGTTCTCAGATATCGTTAGTCTAGAAGGAGTAGCTCCAACAAAAAATCCTAGTGTACCAATTTTTGCTGTACCAACTACTTCTGGAACAGCAGCAGAAGTAACGATTAATTATGTGATAACGGATGAAGTGAAGAAGAGAAAATTTGTTTGTGTGGATGTTCATGACATTCCTGCTGTTGCCTTTATTGATAGTGAGATGATGGCGGGAATGCCAAAAGGTTTAGCGGCAGCGACTGGTATGGATGCGTTAACCCATGCGATTGAAGGGTATATTACCAAAGGTGCTTGGGAAATGTCTGACATGTTCCACATTAAAGCGATTGAAATTATTGGCCGTTCTCTAAAGTCATCAGTGGAGGGTGATTTATCTGCTAGAGAAGAGATGGCGTTAGGCCAGTATATAGCGGGTATGGGATTTTCTAATGTCGGGCTTGGTTTGGTTCATGGAATGGCTCATCCTTTAGGAGCTTGGTATGACACACCTCATGGAGTGGCAAACGCAATCTTGTTACCGGTCGTAATGGATTATAACAAAGAATACACAAGTGAAAAATACCGAGATATCGCAGTAGCAATGGGAATATCCAATGTAGAAGAGATGACTCTTGAAGAAGCAAGGGAAGCGGCTATTGATTCTGTTCGGCAATTGAGTCTGGATGTGGGGATTCCGCGTTCGTTAACAGAAGTTGGCTTTAAAGAAGAGGATATTGATCAAATCGCAGCAGATGCTTTCGCAGATGTTTGTACAGGTGGTAATCCAAGGGACACTACTGTAGAAGAAATTATTCAGCTGTATCGAAAATTGTTATAGAAAGTAAAGTAGTTTGATAAATAGCACTAAATATTTTACTAGTTTGTCAAAAGAAAAAAACAGAAAAGGTAAATTAAATCCTGATATGAATGTTGGTTTTTTTTCGTTCATATTAGGGTTTTTTTGTCTATAAAAGAGGAGTTTTTCAATTAAAGACGAACATTTTCAGTTTTTGTTATCGATTAAGTTTGCATTTTTTCCTGGATAAAAAAATAAAAATATGCTATTGTGACAGTTAAAAGGAGGCTGTTTTTAATGTCATCGACGAATCAACCATCCAATCTTCGACCGAAAGTTGCCATTGTTATGGGGAGTAAATCAGATTGGACTCAAATGAAAGAATGCGCACAATTATTAGAAGGATTAAAGATTCCTTATACAAAGGAAGTTGTTTCTGCCCATCGTATGCCTGATGAAATGTTTCGATTTTCAGAAACAGCTGTATCGAATGGATATGAAGTAATTATTGCAGGAGCAGGAGGAGCAGCTCACCTGCCAGGGATGATTGCATCAAAAACGACTCTTCCCGTTATTGGTGTACCAATTAAATCAAGTACGTTAAATGGAGTTGATTCTCTTTTGTCAATCGTTCAAATGCCGGGCGGAGTTCCGGTTGCAACAATGGCAATTGGAGCCGCAGGAGCTAAAAATGCAGCTTTGTTTGCTGCTCGGTTATTAGCGGTTCATGATTCTGCCATTTTACGGAACTTAATCGATTTTCAAAATATTCAAACAGAATATGCAAAAAAGAGTACGGAGGAATTAGAATGATGATGCCTCTTCAGCCAGATGCAACGATTGGAATCATTGGGGCGGGTCAATTAGGGAAAATGCTTGCTCAATCTGCTCAAAAGATGGGTTATCGAATTGCCACCTACGATCCGAACCCTAAAGCCTGTGCTTTTCCTGTTTCCAATTGGCACCAAGTTGGCAGCTTTGATGACGAAGAGTCGCTAATAGATTTTTCAAAAAAAGTAGATGTCGTGACATATGAATTTGAGAATATCAATGCTCAGATTCTAAAAACACTTCACTCGGAAGTGAATCTTCCGCAAGGGACCGATTTATTACTAACGTCTCAAGATCGAGTACTAGAAAAAAAATGGTTAAATGAAATGAGTGTCGCGACGGCGCCTTTTTGGGAAATTCGTTCCTTTGAAGATTTAGAGGCTGCATTAATTGAGTCTGGCTTTCCTGCTATATTAAAAACAACCCGCTTTGGGTATGATGGAAAGGGCCAAATCGTTATATACAATCAAGAGCAATTATCAGATGATAGGGACTCATTAGCACAGATGTTACAGTCAGCTTGTATTTTAGAAGGCTATTGTGCATTTGATAAAGAGGTCTCAGTCATGGTAGCAAGAGATCAATATGGAACGATTGAAACATTTCCGATCAGCAGAAATATTCATCGAAAAGGAATTCTATTTTCAAGTCAAGTACCTGCTGAGTTGTCCTCTACGGCTGAAGAAAAAATTCAAAAGATTGCGAAAAAGATTGCGAAAAAAGCAAATTTAATAGGAGTTTTGGGCATTGAATTCTTTCTTTTATCAAAGGGTGAAGTAGTGGTAAATGAAGTAGCCCCTCGACCACACAATTCAGGCCACTATACAATTGAAGCATGTAATGTATCTCAATTCGACCAACATATCCTCGCTGTTTCTGGGCACAAACTCAGTCCAATAAAGCTTTTGAAACCAGCGCTCATGTTCAATATACTGGGACAAGATGTTAAACATGTTTCTCATATATGGGAAAAATATCCAGAAGCAGTTGTCCACTTGTACCAAAAAGGAGAAGCGAAGAAAAATCGGAAAATGGGTCATCTGACATTCGTAGATAATTACTTTGAAAAATATGACTCTCTTCGAAAAAACTTAGAAAATTCAAATGAATGAATCAAAAGAGACTAGCAATTTCGCTAGTCTCTTTTTTACGAACGTTCGTTTTAATGTTCGCATTTTAGGTACATGTTATAGTGTGGGAAATAGATAAATGAGATAT